>JAABSZ010000269.1:0-4138 GCA_011390135.1 Desulfobacteraceae bacterium
TCCGGCTGCTGGACAAGACCATTGTGGCGACTATGGGGGAGGCGCTGTCGCAGGTCGTGGGAAAGCATGATCTTGCGCCCGACGGCGTGGACTGGTTTCTGCCCCACTACTCCTCGGCCTATTTCCGGCCCCGGTTCTACGAGCAGATGAAGGAGATCGGCTTCGAGATTCCGGAGGCGCGCTGGTTTACCAACCTACAGGAAAAGGGAAATACCGGGAGCGCGGCCATCTACATCATTTTAGCGGAACTGTTCAGTTCGGGCCGGATCGAGCCGGGGCAGCAGTTGCTCTGCTTCATTCCGGAGAGCGGGCGGTTTTCGCACTGCTTTATGATGTTGCGGGCGGTGTAGGAAAGAAAGGGCTGATGCAGCAGATGTAAGGTGAATTCTGGAAATGAAGATACCGGCAAGGGTTTTGGGGTTTCAGCCTCCACCCTGTCCATCTCAAGGAAGCAACTTAAGGTGAAAGCGGCCGCCTCCGGACTTTTAAAATGGGCTCGTTATTTTCAAGCCGCCTTCAATAAGTTGACCGTGCTGCATGTCTTCTGAATAGAGAATATCACAATTATTCTCAATTGCCGAGGCCAAAATCAGGGCATCCCAAAACGCATACTTGTATTTCAGCTTCAGGCTGATCGCTTTCTGGGATGTATGAATAGTGAGAGGGTTGACAATAAAGATTACATTCAGAAATTTGAGGATATCTTTTTGCCTCTCAAAGTTTATTGGGTTTTTAATTTTTCGTGTTGTAATGTTGATGAATTCGTTTATAACCTGAGAGCTGATATGGAGAGACGCATCGACTTTCCCTTCCGATATGAGGCTTTTTGCCCGGGCATTTTTTGATTTATCGGACGTATCGAATAGATAAACCAATATATTCGTGTCAAAGAATATTCTACCTGTCATAGAGATCTTCTCTGTTATTATAATATTTTTCTCCCATATTCCAGCTCAATTCATCAAGTTTATGGAGGATTGTTTCTGTTGCTTTTTCCGAGATTGCCATGTTTAAGATTTCTTTAATGTCTATTGCATATTTCCCAGCTTTTAGTTCATGGAGCAGTTCGATTGCACTGATCTCTTCGTTGGAAAACCCTATTTCTCCAAGCTTACTGCGAATTTCAGGAGTTATTTGCTCAACCATGTCCTAAGATCTCCTTTGTTTTCCGTGAAGATTTTATAAGATATATTTAATTATCCTCTCAATACATTTTACACTATGCTTTATTCGTTTGGCAAAGAGATTTTCTCTCCCCTCCCGGATGACGTTCTATCAACTTTAGTAGTTTGACCACCGGAGCCGGCGGACGTATTTCACCGCGTTCATACCGTGAGAACGCGGCTTTGCCGATACCAAAAGCCTCAGCCAATTGAGTCTGCGTCAGTTTCAAGCTCTTACGGATGCGCCGGATCTCACTGCCGATATCTCCTTTTACCGATCGCAGCAGCGCTGTTTGGGCTTCTGTATAGCGGCGGTAGCTCTTTGTATCCCACACCCCTTCGCCGCATACCGGACAGAATTGGCCATGCATCCCATGAAGTGTGAGGGACTGGCTGCCGAAGGAGAGGGTTTCATCCAGTGTTTTCGATACCATTTCAGAATGGCCGCAGGCCGGACATTTCATGGTCTCACCTCACTTCTCCTTGAATTGGATGACAGGCGGCCGATCATCGGCAGAGAACGATCCGCCCCCATTCCCCCGCGGCGCCGGGTTTGATGCAGCAGATGGGACGCTCATCAAGGGGCGTTTCCGAAGTGATGTTTCCCTGCGCCGGCGCATAGAGCCGATTCCGTTTCCGGCTCAGGCAGGCGATGGCCAGATCAAAGCCTGTTCCGACCGGCAGATGGCCGTAGAAGGGGGTATAAATGCCGTAATCCGCGCCATCTTCCGGCAGCCCCTGCAATAGTGCGCTTTCGGTTTCGGAGAATCCGTCCGCGCCGATGAAATGAATCGCGCCTCTTTCTAAAGATGGTTCCTTGCGCTTCCAGATCCCGGTTTCCACATCCGCAATGCATCCGTATCCGCTCTCGGTCTTCCCCTCGGCCTGCGTCAGCAGAAAAAAGGCACACCCTTCCCCCACCGGAACCGGTCCGGAAAAGGCCCCGCGGTTTCGCTTTCCGCCATCGAGCCGATGCAGCGCCATCCGCTTTGAAAAGGCATCGACCCCGCCCACCAGAACCGCATCGGCACGCCCTTCCTGGAGCCAGTGGCAGGCGGTCATCAGCGACAGCGGAACCGAGATGTCGAAATGGCTGATCGAGAGCACCGGCCCCCGGATCTGCAAAAATGCCGAGATGTGAGATGCGGCCGCATTGTGAACCGAATTGGAGAAGCGAAGGGGGGAGAAGCCCTGAATGTTGTTTTCGAGGCAGAGCCCCTCCACATCGAAGGTGTTGCAGGTGGAGCCGTAGCCGCTGCCGACGATAATCCCCATCCGATCGCTCTCTGAAAAGCCGTTCGCCCTGGCATCTTCCATCGCAAGGAACCCGCCCAGCAGGGCCATCCGGTTGTAGGGGTCGATCCTGCGCAGCTCTTTTGGGGAGGCGAATTTCTTCAGCATCCCGGTATCCGCACGGAACCCGACCGTCTCCACGGGACCTTCCAGCCGGTCCACGGAGACCGGCATCGGACCGAAGCCGCCGTTGTCAAGCGCCTCGGCCATCTCCCGAATCCCGCATCCGAACCCACCCACAACCCCGATGCCGCAGATATTCGGTTTCATTTCCGATGCCCTTCGGGAATCCCCAGCAGCAGCACCGAATTGATCCCGCCGAACGCGAGGGTCTGCGAGATCGCCGTGCTGCCCCGGATCTCCGTGTTTTCGGATACCGGAAAGACCGAAAGGTCGGGATCGGGATTTTCAAACCCGATGCTTGCCGGAATCCGCCCCGCCTCCAGAGCTGCCAGCGTAAAGACCGCCTCCACCGCGCCGGCCCCGCCCAATGTGTGGCCTGTGTAGCCCTTTGTGGAGAGAAAGGGCGTCTTCGGAAACATCTCCGCGATCACCCCGGCCTCCACCCGGTCGTTGTCCGGGGTTCCTGTTCCGTGGGTGTTTATGAAGGCGACGCTTTGGAAAGGATGTTCCCCCATAGCCTCTTTGATGGCCAACTGAAGCCCGATCCCGTCGGGAGACGGAGCCGTGAGATGATAGGCATCCGATGCCGATCCATACCCCAGCACAAAGCCTCTGGGCCGCTTTCCCCGTTTCCGGAGATGCGCGTCCGATTCCAGCACCATAATGGCCGCGCCCTCTCCGAGGTTGAGCCCCTGCCTATCCGCGTCAAATGGCCGGCAGGGGGATCTGTCGTAATTCATCAGGGAAATGAAGCCGTTGTAGGTGATCTCATACATCTCGTCCGCGCCCCCGGCCACCACCACATCGCATAATCCCTGCCGAATCCAGGCCGCGCCGATGCCGATCGCGTCCCCGCCCGCGGAACAGGCCGTGGCCACGATCTGCAGGGGCCCCGAAAGTCCGAAAGCCGCAGCGATTGCCCCGGCCGGATTGGACGCGACAAAGCGTTCCGCCAAGGTAAAACGGCTGTTTCCGGATTCCGGGCCGAAGAGCCCTTCATTGTTCACCGAGCCGACCACATTGGTTCCCAGAGAGACCCCCACCCGAACCCTTTCAGCAGCTTTCCGATCTAAACCCGCATCATCCAGAGCTTCGAGGGACGCCGTCAAGGAAAGGCGCACCGTGCGGCAGCGGGATACGGCAAGGTCATTGAACCGCTTTTCAGGGAAAAAGCCGGCCGGAGCAAGAAAGACCGGATGCTCGGTACTCAACGGCGCGGCAAACCCCGTGGGCGGGCGTGGATAACGCATGCCCTGAAACAGCGTCTCAATGCACTCCGGAAGGCTCCCCCCGACCCCGCAGAGACAGCCCATCCCGCTGATCGCAACCCTCATCCGATCCTCATCCGATCCTCATTCGATCCTCATTCGATCCTCATTCGATCCTCATCCGATCCTCATTCGGGCCTCAGGCCGCCATCCGCTTTTCGATGAATTCGGCCAATGTATTGACCGACTGGAGCGCAGGCCGCCCCTCCTTCATGTTCCGGATCTCCACCCCGAAATGGTTTTTGATCTGAAAGACCAGCTCCACCGCATCGATGGAGTCGAGGCCGAACT
>JAABSZ010000270.1:0-4085 GCA_011390135.1 Desulfobacteraceae bacterium
GAATCGAGCTGGTAGGGAACCGGGTCCATAACAGTGCAGAACAGGGTGGAATAGTGAACCTTATTCAGGTCCTTATGTTAGATCTGCGGCTCATTATCCGTTCTCTTCAAATGTCCGGCTTGCCCGAATCGAGCCCGGCTTTTCAAAGAGATGGGGATGTTTCCGGCGGAGCCCCCGCTCCAGTTCCCCATCGAGCTGGGCCTCGTAGAGGGACTTGGTCTCGCTCAACTGCCAGATGTTCAATCCTGTCGCGCCTTTTAGATCGACGCCGGTCAGGCTGGCTCCGGTGAGGTTGGCCCCCTCGAGATCGGCCTCCCGGAGAACCGCGTTCTTCAGATCCGCCACCATGAAATCGACCCCCCTCAGAATCGCCTTCCAGAGGACTCCATTGATAAGGTCTGCCCCCATCAGATCGGCTCCTTCGAGATTTGCGGATGTAAGATTTGCGGACGTGAGATCCGATCGCCAGAGATCGGCATTCCGGAGTCTGGCCTCCACCAGATCCGATTCAGTCAGAATGGCGCGCTGCAGGTTGGCCCCGCTGAGATCCGCGCGTTTCATCTTTGCCCGGTGCAGGTCGGCCTCCTCCAGATCGGCCCGCATCAGTCGGGCATTTTCCAGGTCCGCCTCCTGCAGAACCGCAGAGAGAAGATAGGCATCGGTGAGATCGGCATCGATCAGATTGGCCCGGGTGAGATCGCACTGGGAAAGGTCGGCGCCGCGAAGATCGGCTCCGGTCAATATGGCCCCGCGCAGATCGGAACGCCAGAGATCGGCCTTGTAGAGGATGGCCCGCTGAAGCACCGCGCCGGCCAGATCGGCCTCCTGCAGATCGGCCTTTCCGAAGTCCACCCCCTGAAGAATGGCATTTTCGAAATTGGCCTTCCAGAGATTGACCTCCTCATCTTCGGAATTGTCCGCGGCCTTTCTTCTGAAGAGCCATTGGCCCTGCTCCCTCATCCAATTGGAGAACTGCTCCGAGTATATGCGCCAGTTTTCGATTTTGATTTCTCCCATTGAAAAGCTTCCGATATTTCGAAAGATTTTTCGATTATTATACGGGAAACGCGGAGGGAAATCAACCGGCTTGTCGGGCCGATGGATCGATTCTTTCCGGGGGTCAATTCCCGGTTCCGCGAACGCGCGGAAGAATCCTAAACCGAAGGGTCGATCCCAGTTCGGCCGTCAGCATGGCCAGGATGATCAGGGTCGCGCCCATATACTGCCGGGCCGAGAGAAGCTCCCCGGCCAGCAGCCATCCAAAGAAGATCGAGGCCACCGGCTCCATCATGTAGAGGATCGACGCCTTTGTGGGGGTGGTGTATTTCTGCACGGCCATCATGACGAGAAAGGCCAGGACAGTTGCAAAGAGGCCGGTCAGCAGGATAGCGAAGACCAGCCGCGGGGTGAACCGGGCCGGCAGGATCGAAGGTTCGAACCCGATGGAAAAAATGGTTGAAAGGATTAGAATGACGGTCATCTGTACCGCGGTCAGCAGGTAGATATCGTGCTTTCTCGAATAGGTATCGGTCATCAGGATGTGAACCGAGCAGGCAACCGAGCAGAGCAGCACGAAAAATTCGCCTTTGGAGGGCCCGATTTCCCCCTTCAGGGTGATCAGCCCCAGACCCGCAACGGCCAGAACAACGCCCGTAAGAGAGGCCGGATGGGGGATGTTTTTGAGCATCAGCGCGGAGAGGATCGGGACGATGACCACATAGAGCCCGGTGATGAAGGCAGCGGCCGACGCCTGGGTGTACTGCAGCCCCAGGGTCTGGAACGCAAAGGTGAGAAAGAGCGCGGTCCCTAAAAAGAGACCATCTTTGAGCAGTTTTGGGTTGAGGCTCTTGTACCGGGGAATACAGATGCCCCAGAGAATGACCGAGGCCACTGCAAATCGAAGGGTAAGAAAGGCAAAGGGCGTCAGGTGCTCGATGGCCCCTTTGGTGATGATATAGGTGCTGCCCCATATCACGCAGGCGATCAGCAGCAGGGCATCTGCAAGATACGCTCGATGTTTTGGCGTCATCAACGGGTTTCCAGGGTATATCTCTCCAGCAGGCTTCCCTGCCAGTAATGGTTTTTCGGATCTTTGAAAAAGCGTTTGAAGAGCGCAAGGCTCTCTTCCCGCAGCACATGGGGAACGACATTGATCTGCCGTTCTATATACAAAGGCCGGAGTTCTGTCAATGGGCAGTCGGTTCCCCCGCCCATCACATCCTCATAGGCATAGACCACGGTCCGGATGCCGGTGAGCATGAGCGCGGCAAAGCACATCAAGCATGGCTCCATAGTGCAGTAGAGGATGATCTCTTTCGGGTCGATCTTCGGCGTCATTTCCGAGAGGCGGCGGAGAGCCGTGATCTCGGCATGATCCACCTCGTTCACCCCTGTGCCCGCTGTTCCGGTGCGAGCCCCGGTCGCGATCACCGAACCCTGATGCACCAGCACGCATCCCACGGGAAACTCCCCCCGGAGAAGGGCATTTTGGGCCTCTTCAATGGCCATTTTCATGTAGTATCGATGATCCATACCCCTCACAAAAAAGAGAACCGGCAGATGCCGGTTTTTTCAAAAAGCAAAGAGATTACAATCTACAGATCGTATCGTCGCAGGGGCAGGCCCCGTCCACCTCATACGCGTAAAGAATCCGGGATTCGATGGCCGCTCTTTGGGAGGAGATCGGGGAGAAGGCTGTAGATTCCATCTGCCGGTTCAGTTCCGATGCTGCGGGAATCGCGTTGAGACCGGAACCGATCCGCTTTCCGGTCTCCCCGTCCAATATCTCCGCATCCTCTCCGTTGGTGATTACGGCAACGGGAATCTGGTAGGGTTCGATCAGCCGGGATGCGGCCAGCACCGAACGCCTGCGCGTCACCAGAGAGCCGGGGCCGAAGAGAAGGATCATTCCGGTCCTACGGTCCATTCGGACCCCGAAATCGATCTTCAACCGGGCCCTGTTCTCTCCGGCCCGGACCATCAGCTCGATTCTCGGGCGGATCATTTCCCGGTCATACCCCTTCTCCTCTGTAAGCAGCCTGGCGATCTTCTGCCGGTATCGTTCATCCAGGGTATCGGCCAGAGTTTTTCCGGTGAGGTGATCTGTCAGCTCCCCGAGGATCAGGTGGTGTCCCCCTGATTCGGGCGATTCGGGGCTATCCGCCGATGACATCCCGTTTGTTGTCCCGGTGATCCACCATATAGAGAAGGTTCACCTTCTGCTGAAGAACCTCCTTGAGTTTCCAGAAATCCTCGGGCGAAAGGTTGTAGAGCCGGACATAGACCTTTCGATACCCTTCCGGAGAGCCTTCGCTCGAGGTGAGGACGCTCACGATGCGGCCCCCGTTCTTCCGGATCAGTTCTAATATATCGGTGATCGCGCCGTGCCTGTCCTCCATCTGGAAGGCGATCTGGCCCCCCCGTTCTCCGAATCCGCTCAGGTTCATGAAGACCCGGAAGATATCGGCCTTGGTGATGACGCCGACCATTCCTTCTGTGGGGCTGACCACCGGCGCTCCTGAGATGTTGTTTTTCAGGAGGATCTCCGCGGTCTCTTCGATGGTCAGATCGGGCGGGACCGTGATCGGATCCTTGGTCATGATCTGCCGGATCTTGATTTTCGAGATCAGGTAGATGAGTTCATGGATCTCGAGGCTCGTGGCATCGGACGCAGATGCCCGCTTGAGATCCCGGTCTGTAATGATGCCCACCAGAGTGCCGTTCTCCGTCACCGGAAGCATGTGGATCTTCTGATCCTTGATCCGGTTGATGGCCGTCTCCATGGAATCATCGGCCTCGACTGAAACAACGGGTCTGCTCATCCAGTTCTTCACCAGCATGAAGTACCTCCTTTACCGTTTTCGAATACTCAACAGCGGAACCGGGCATCGGCGGAACATCTTCTCCGCGCTGGTGCCGAAGAGCACCCCTGCGATGTTGGTGCGCCCCTTGGAGCCCATCACCATCAGATCGGCCCCTTCGTCTTTGACGGCCTGCATCAGCTCCATATAGGGGACGCCGATCCGGAAGATGACCTTGGGGGAGAGTTCCTGACATCCGATCTCCTTCAATACCCGCTCGACCTC
>JAABSZ010000271.1:0-4067 GCA_011390135.1 Desulfobacteraceae bacterium
GAGGTGGTTGGGCCTTGTGGTGTCGGTGTACATGCCGGGTCTGCGCTTTACCGGCGCGAGGCCCTTGAGTACTTCAATGGATTCTGCGTTATATTGGTTTTGCATCTGCTTTCAATCGTTATGAATATTGATTTTAAATAGGATTTGAAAAACCGGCAGGAAAAATTTTAAAGATCCGGCAGCGGCCGAAGCCCCAGATGCCGGAGCAGTCCGTCGAAATCGTTCCGGGATGACCAGAAAACCCCGTTTTCGCGGGCAAATTCCGCCGCGTCAGCGGTCAGTCCGTCATGCGCGAAAATCCAGAGCTGCAGGCCGTTCGGGTCCATATCCGCGTTCACCGCATCTCCTTGGGCCATCAGCGCCTTTACATCCGCAATCCCGATCCGCCTCCCTTGGACCCATTTGCTCTGACAGACCCAGACCGTCTCTGCCGAAGCGCCGATCACGTCGATCTCCCGACCGCTTCCCGAGCCGAGCCGCTTCCGGTTTTCTACATATACGAAACGCTGCGGCATCCGGATGTCCGCTTCGGAATGGAAGTAACCGCCGTCCAGGGTCCGGCCCTGCCCGTTCAGCAGCACCTGGCTCATGTGGACTTCCGCAAGATAACCTTTATACTCGGCAAAGCGCCGGCCCATCTTCCGATACCGGGCCTCCAGATCATAACCGACCTGATTCCGGTCGTGCCCCTCGACCTCGATTTTTCCCCATATCCTCAAAAATTCCAGAAGAATCGGGTCATCTACCCGCCGAAAGCCATCCCCCAGTTCCAGATATTCGATCAGGTCTCCCCGGGAGAGCTTGATGAGCACATCCCGGATGGTCTCCAAGGTTACTTTTCGCCCCTCACGCCGTTCGATCTCCTTCTGGATTCGATCCACATCGAGCCGGCCCTGATGGGCTTCGTCCGTATTCTCATCCAGCGCAGACAGGTAGAGGGCCCATTTGGTAATGCCGTGTTCGTTGATCCGTTCGATCCAGCGCATCACCTGGTCGTTGAGTTCCCCCCAGATAAAGCCGGAGGAGAGATCCACCGCAAGAATGTGATTGAGATCGGCTTCGGATGCAATGCTCCGATTCAGTTCCACGGCCTGCCGGATCACTGCCGTGATATAAAAAGGGTTGCCGCCGCATCTCTGTGCAATCACCGGGGCCATCGGCTCCGAAACCGCTGCATCGAGATACGCGGCCGCATTCAGGGCCAGTTCCTTTCCCCAATAGAGAGACATGGGCCGGATCTCCTTTCCCCGGAACCTTCCGAAGAGAGCGCCGCGGCCGATGATCTCCCGGGAGAGGATGCTCATGGCAGATCCGGTAACGAAGTGGGGGCATGTCGGTGATTCCACGGCCTCCTGCATGAAGCC
The DNA here is from genome assembly GCA_011390135.1 of Desulfobacteraceae bacterium. Lineage (GTDB taxonomy): Bacteria > Desulfobacterota > Desulfobacteria > Desulfobacterales > JAABSP01 > JAABSP01. Next base: position 1,365 of record JAABSZ010000271.1, read on the forward strand.
GACGATGTCGAAATCGTACTGGGGCAGCCGGGTGTTCTGGAACTCGTCCAGAAAGACCGCGATGGTCGAATCCTCGATATCCGCAACCCGCCGGGGGCACTCCAGCGCAGTCTGGTGCGGAATGACGCTCTTGCCCTCCATCACCGTCCTGTGCTTCATCAGTGCCGTCTCCAGGCCGTCGGAATGGGGAAAACCATCCCGGTTCTCCTCGATGATCGAAAGCAGAAGATCGGTTTCCATCTCCCGCCGGACGATGTCGGGCCTGCGGAGATAGAAGGCCGCATAGTAGCGGAGGAAGTTCTCGATATACTTTTTGGCGAAGGTCTCCCGGTCGATGCCGGAATCGGGAAAGCTGAAGTAGACCGGAACCACCGCTTCCGGGCTTTTGGAGTCCTGCTCGAAGAAGAGACGGTTGACCACCCGCTTGAAGATCTCCGTCTTTCCCATGCGGCGCTTTCCCAGCATCACCGTGGACATGGTGCGCCGCTTTGCCCCTGCGATGGCCCATGCGTAAAAATCCTCCAGGTATTCGGCCCGGTTCGTATAGACCGGCTCCGGAACCAGCGGTTTTACGATCCAGGGGTCATTGGAAAATGCCCTCTCCATCGACTTCCTAAAAATCAATAATCCCGGTATAGGTCTGCGGCGTCAGCTTCCGCAATTCCTCTTTGACCGATTCTGCCACATCGAGACCTTCGATGAAGGCGGCAATGGCCTCCCGGTCGATCCGCTCATGGGTCCGGGTCAGCCTCTTCAATGCCTCGTAGGGCTCGGGATACTCCTCTCTTCTCAGGATGGTCTGAATGCCTTCTGCCACCACTGCCCAGTTCTCCTCCAGATCCGCATTGAGCTTCTCCTGGTTCAATATCAGCTTCTCCAGCCCCCTCATCAGGGACTTCCACCCGATCAGGCTGTGGGCCAGGGGCACGCCGATGTTTCTCGTCACCGTGGAGTCGGTCAGATCGCGCTGGAGCCGGGAGATCGGCAGCTTCTCCGCAAGGTGGGCAAAGACCGCATTGGCCATCCCGAGATTCCCCTCGGAGTTCTCGAAGTCGATGGGGTTGACCTTGTGCGGCATGGCCGAAGAGCCCACCTCCCCCTCCTCGATCTTCTGCTTGAAATAATCCATGGAGATATATGTCCAGATATCCCGGTCCAGGTCGATGAGGATCGTGTTGATCCGGCGGAACGCGTCGCAGAAGGCAGCCAGGTTGTCATAATGCTCGATCTGGGTCGTCACCCGGGAGCGGTTTAGCCCCAGTACGCTGTTGACCAGATTGTCCGCGAATCCGTTCCAGTCGATCTCGGGATAGGCCGCATGGTGCGCGTTGAAATTGCCGGTGGCCCCGCCGAACTTCGCGGAAAAGGGAACCGTCTCCAGAAGCGCCTTCTGGGTCATCAGCCGCTCCACAAAGACGAAAAACTCCTTGCCCAGGGTCGTTGGCGAGGCAGGCTGCCCGTGGGTTCGCGCCAGCATGGGAACCTTCTTCCATTGGGCCGCCAATGTCCCCAGTTTCCCGATCAGCTCTTCCAGTGCCGGCTGGAGCAGATCGAGCCATGCATCCTTCATCGCGCAGGGAACCGCGGTGTTGTTGATATCCTGAGAGGTGAGCCCGAAGTGGATGAACTCCTTGAGATCCGAAAGCCCCAACGCGTCGAACTTCTCCTTTAGAAAATACTCCACGGCCTTGACATCGTGGTTTGTGGTCTTCTCGATCGCCTTGACCCGCGCGGCATCATCGAGGGTGAAATTCCGGTAGATGTCGCGCAGGGGATCTTTCATCTTCTTGTCGAACTTCTGAAGCTGGGGAAGCTTGATGTTGCACATCCCGATGAAGACCTCGATCTCCACCAGCACACGGTACTTGATCAGCGCAGCCTCTGAAAAATATTCTGCCAGTTTTTCCGATGCCCGCCGGTACCGTCCGTCCACCGGCGAGATCGCGGTCAGGGGGGAAAGCTCCATGATCTCGATCCTCATATCATAGTTTTGTCATTTCAAAAAAAAGCCCCTTCCCTCTTTCCATGCAGGTGAGAAGCCTTACCGATGATCCCGCCGGTCCATCCAGAGCTATCAATGCCCAAACTATCAAAACGCAGACTATCGAAACCCAGACTATCAAGACCCAATCTATCGAAATAGGGTATAGGGAAAAAGCGCGGGTGTCAAGGATTGGCATAATGCTTGTCTTTGCCGCTCTTTTGTGCTTAAATCCGGCCATTATGAGATACGCAGCCGACCTCCATCTCCATTCCTCTTTTTCAAGGGCCACCGCAAAGAACCTGGATCTTGAAAATCTTTATATAGCAGCACAAATCAAGGGCATCACCCTTGTGGGAACCGGGGATTTCACCCATCCCCGATGGCTTGCCGAGATCCGGGAGAAGCTGGCCCCGGCAGAACCGGGCCTCTTCCGCCTGAAGCCGGAGATCGCCCGGGAGTGCGACAAAAAGGTTCCCCCATCCTGCAGAGGAGAAGTGCGCTTCATCCTCCAGTGCGAGATCAGCAACATCTATAAAAAGGAGGGCCGCACCCGAAAGAACCATCAGGTCATCTTTCTGCCCGATCTTGCCGCTGCCCAAAAATTCTCGGATAAGCTCGACGCCATCGGCAACATCCGTTCGGACGGCCGCCCTATTTTGGGGCTGGATGCAAAGCGGCTCTTCGAGATCCTGCTGGAATGCTCGGGTGAAGGGATGCTC
>JAABSZ010000272.1:0-4040 GCA_011390135.1 Desulfobacteraceae bacterium
CAGATTTTTCTCCCGCAACTGTTCCCCTGGAAAGATCATGGAGGGGACGAATCCGGAAGCGATCCGGCCCGCGGCCTTCTCCGCTTCGATCTTCAAAAGGAGGTCATCCCATCTATCCTGCAGGGCTTCGATGCTCTTCCCCTGCGTCATCAGATAGACCTTTTCGAACATCCCGCCGCCCCAGATGGAGAGGATCTTCTCCTCGGCCTCCTTTGCGGCCTGGCTCACGGTGTTCATGGCGCTCAGATCGACCCGGAAGACCGGCTTTGCAAAGAGGAGGAGAAACGCGGCCAGCAGCAGAGCAGCCAGTGCCCCCTTCTTTCCGAAACCGGCCAGGCGCTGGGCAATGCCCTGCAGGGGAAGGGATCTCGGGGCTGCGGCCGGCAGGACCGGGAAGATTCTCGGAAAGATCGAGTGAACAAAGAGAAAGGAGAAGCCGATGCCGAGCGCTGTAAAGAGGCCGAGCTGCTCTAAAATGGGGAAATCGCTGATGTAGAGAGCGGAGAATGCCCCCATCGTGGTGAGGGCCGCCATCAGCCCTACGGCCCGGATCTCCCGGGAAGCCTCCTTTCCCCGGGTCTCTTGGGAACGGTCCAGAAAAAGGAGATAGGCAATACCGTGGTCGATGGTGATGGAGATGATCGCGCCGCCGAATCCGATGGCCATCAATGAGACCGATCGGTAGATCAGGGCAAAGACGAAGAATGCGGCCGCAGTTCCGGCAAGGGCCGGCAGAAAGGCGAGCAGCCCCATCCAGGGCCGGGGAAAGGCAAGCAGCAGGAGCAGCGCGATGCCGATCGTGGCAAAGATGATGGCCCGCCCCACATCCCGCCGCGCGATGGTCTCATTGTCCAGCGCGGCTCGGTATGCCCCTACCGGAGTCAGAACCACCGAATCTCCCTTCGCTTCGGCTTCCCCTCCGATGTCTGCCTGAAGCCCTTTCATCCATCCGGAGAGCTTTCTGGCAAAGGCCGTATCTGTTCCCGATTCCGCCGGATTTGCCGTCATCAGCAGATGGTCTCCGTTCTGGGAGATCATCTGCCCCCGGTAAAAGCTGACATCCGCGGCCGGCGCGAGGTGGATCAACCGGGCTATGACCAGATCCTTGAGCCCCAGCGGGTCTTCTGAAATATATCTTGCCGTTCCGATGCCCGTCAGATCCGAAAGCTGCCGCCGGATTTCGGAAAACCGCGCATCGATCCTCTTCTGGGAAAGACGGGGCAGCACCTCATTTTTCAGATCCTCCGCGGTGAAGAGGGCCGGCAGATCCGCTGCGATATGGGGGATCAATTCCGGGATCAGCCCCCCCATCTCCCCAAAGCCCACCTTCCGAAAGAGGCCGCTCTTTTCCATCTCCTCCTGGACTCGTTCCCCGTATTCTGCGAGTTCCGAGAGGCTGCAGTCCCCGCAGTATATGTCCACCGCCAACTGATCCTGGATCGGATGGTTTGCGAAGATTTCGGCCGCATCGGCAAGCACCGGGTCATTCCGGGGCAGGTACCGGGTGATGTCGGCATCGAGATGGGTGACGGATGCGCCGGCCCAAAAGAGCAGGCCGATGGCGACAAGGGTTATCAGAAAAAGCCGAAGATTAAAACTTTTCGTTCTCACGAAATTACCACATGCTTTCTATCCGGCGCTTTCAGGGGTTGAAAAAAGATATTGATCTTCCATAGGACTTGACTTCTGCGCCGAAAATGTGCAATCTATCCTGTTTAAGAGAGAGATTCAACCCCCAATATAGAGAATCGTTATATGCAAACAACCGAAACTCAGGGAATATCCCTTTTAAAAAGACTCAGCCCAAGAAGGATGTTCAACCGCTTCAACGAAAGGATTACCAAGATCCCGTTCGTCCGGTCCGCGATCGAAGAGCGGGCAGATCTGAGCGCCTTCAGGGCCCGTCCCACCCCGCGCATCATCGCCGGGATCTCGGTAATCGTTCTCAGCTATGTGATCGGCTGGCCCGCGGTCAGTGTTCTGGGATTTCTCTCAGTACAGACGGGAAAGCCCGCACTCCTCCTGATCGGCGGGCCTCTGGTCTACGGCATCTCCCATCTGGCCTTCATCCTGGGGATGTATCTTGCGGGCATGAAATATACCCTGATCTTTTTAAAATGGGCCACCAGAGTTGCAGTAGAAAAATTTCTGCCTCAGCAATCCGCGCTCTCCGGCAACTCCGCAGAAATCAACCGATAGTTCAGGATGGCCACCATTTTTCGTCCTTTCGGTCTTTTTTGTCCCTGAAGCCCCCAAAAATGTAAACAACCTAAACGCCTCTACTCCCATTCTTCACAAAAAAACTCTCGTCCGCAATTCCTTGATGGCCAAGATCCCAAGGATGTCGATCAAGTCCAAAATCATGCCGCCACACACACCTCATATGGTGGTGCAGATATGGAAGATCGAATAGCATTTAGGCGGGCTCTGCCCGAACTTACAGGATGTGGGACGGACAGAAAGCAGCGGTGAATAGAAAAAGGTGACCTACCAAACTGAAGTGACATCAGGATAAGCGAGGATTTTCTGATCTTTCGTCAACAGTGTAAGATGATGAATCCTCGCAGTGGCAACGATCATCCGGTCGGCAGGGTCTTTATGAAAATGGCCCGGTAGCCCGCAGGATTCGAGGGCAATTCTTTCTTCCAGCCGAATCACACGGATGCCGACCTGATACAATGCATATTTGAGCCACTCGGCCGGATCTATCCGCAGAGAGATCCTTTTCCGGCTGGCCATCATGGCAAATTCCCAAATGGAAATGGACGCGATGAATATTTCTTCGGCCCCGGCATTTCCAATCGTTTCAGAGGCAGTCCGGGACAACTTGTGCGGTTCACTGATGGCCCACCACCAGACATGGGTATCCAGCAAAAAACCGGGCATCAGTCCAGTTCCCATTCGTCTTCAAAAGGCTCGGTTAGATCCCCGACCGTTTCTCCCACCCCGGTCAACGATCCGATAAACGATGAACTTTGTCGTACCGGCTGATAATGAACCAGTTTTGCCACCGGTCTGCCGTCCTTCAGGATAATGACCTCCTCGCCGGAAACATTGATAAGATCCAGAATCTTGAGGCAGTCTTTTTTGAAATCAACTGCATTGATCTCCATTCTTCTGCTCCCGTTTTGGTGGATTCCGTATATTGCTGTTTTTAGGGTAGCACAGGGCCGGAATGCAGGCAATAACAAATACAGACGCATTTTTCAAAGAAAAACCATCATCCCCCTTGATCCAAACCCCGGGAACCGGTAGACTCCTCATGGATCGAAGAAAAAAAACGCTTCGAACGGAGAGGAGACCTTCATCGGAAGGAACCGGTGTTTCAGGATCATCTAAAAAGATTGAAGCCGGGCCGCATCCAGACCATCTTCTGCGATGCCCCTGCGGAAGTACTCGCAGAGATCGAGCTGACCGGCCTGCCCAAAGGCGACGACCGATCCCTTGCGGTCTGCAGAGTCGGGCAGCTTCCCGGCATCGATGGGCTGCTTTCGATCATGGTCGAGGCGCTTGCCGATATTGCCCTCGCGCTTTTTCCGAACTGGTACAAGGGCATGCCGGATCTCCGGGATGCCCATCCCCTGACTGTGGAGGCGGCGGTTCGATCCGCGGCACTCAGCAGGCCCGGCATCTCCGATTCATGGCTTCGCGCTGCTGCTGCCCTCTGCCTTAAGGAACGCTCTCCCCTGCCCCGGCGCTATTCCCGTGAAATTCAAGCGGCCCAGCTTTCTACAGCCATCGGCGGAGACGCGCTCTGCTTTCTCCTGGCGATGGAGGACCCGAATCCGGGTTCGGAAAACCTGCTGGGACTGACAAAGGCCGCGGAGTGGTTCACCCGGGTGACCGGATCGGGCGTACTCCTCCTGTTTGACGATGGCCTGTCCGATCATCCGTCCCTGGAGCGCCTGCTTTACAACGCAGTCCATCCCGAGCGGAAGACGCCTCCACAAAAGGCTTCCGCCCCGGCAGACGAGGCCAAACACACCTATCAGCCAGTCAAAGGCCACCCCCACCCCTTCAGCCCCGGAGAACAGATGCTG
>JAABSZ010000273.1:0-4015 GCA_011390135.1 Desulfobacteraceae bacterium
GAAGGGGCCCAGAAAAGAGCCGACATGGACCGTCAGCATCATCATGTTGGCATTGTAGCCCCGGTACTGAGGCCGGGTCACCAGATACATCAGCGAGTTGAGCGGCGGGACGCAGAGCCCCATCCCCAGCCCGAAGACAATCGCGATGGGAAGAATCCAGGCCGGGTCCGGCAGCCACAGCAGGAGAGCGAAGCCCGCACCAGTTGCGATCAGCGCCGCAATCACCATCCCGACCTTTGATACCGTATCGAATATGCGGCCCCCGAAAAGGCGGATTACAACCATGACGCCCATCTGGATGGTGAAAAAAAAACCTGGGTTTTCCATCCCATTTTTCACGCCGTACCCTTCAAAGAGAAAAAATAGGGCCGAAAAGAGGGTGAAGTAGAGGCTGTTTACCAGCAGGATGTTGACCACCGGCTTTCGGAAGAGGTTCTTCCTCTCTTCTCCCGGGCCAAGTACTTCTTTGGATTTGCTGCCCGAAATTTCCATTCGAAAGACCAGCCGGCGCTGCATGCCGAAGATCATGCTTGCGGCCGTCAGCATCATAATACCCGTGGCCATATAGATTTTTGTCGGGGAATCGATCATCGGGGAGAGCAGCTCCGTCACGGCCGGCATGATGGAGTAGGGCGACAGCAGCGCCACTGAATAGAGGCTGAAGCCCATTCCTGTCTTTTCCGGCGGAAGGATCGCCACCAGGATGACCATGCAGGCGGCCATGACCAGGAATAGGCCGGCGCCGTTGGCCATCCGAAGGATCACCAGGGGCCAGAAGCGATCCGCATAGAGGTAGGCGATGCCGCAGCCGGCCACTATCAGGATGCCGGCCATCATGCAGGAGAGGGAATTGGAGAGGCGGATGTGTCGGCTGACTGTCAGGTAGAGGGCCATCGCGGCCAGGGAATAGATGCCGATGATAAAGCCTGCGGCTTTTCCCCCGAATCCGAGGTGCTGCAGATAAAGATGGAAGTTGAAGAATACCGACACATTGCAGATGGCCAGAAAGGTGATGATGCAGAGTGCAATGAATTCGTAATTCAAAAAATCGTTTTTGTTCATATCCCGGGCTTCAGGCCTCCTCCATGTTTATCCGGTGACATTTCTGTTTTGACGGCGGTTCCGCACCGTGGTTTTTAGACAAGACGGTTCGGATTGTCAATTGGAATTGACGAATGTTTGAAAAGCTTTATAATATCCGGGTCGAAGATGGCCGGTTCAACGTCAGGGAGTGGCGGTGAAGACATGAAGAAATACTGTGTCGATATGAACGAGGGTAGCGCAAAAGTGATCCAGACGAAACAGGATATTTTTACAATATTCAACCGGAACAGATCGAGCCTCAAAGGGATGGGGGTAAAAAAGATCGGGCTGTTCGGTTCTTTTGTCCGTGGGGAACAGGGCTCTGACAGTGACATTGACCTGCTGGTCATCTTCGAACCGGGGCGAAAAAATTTCGATACTTTTATGGAACTCTCCTTTTTTCTTGAAGATCTGCTGCAGCGGAAAATTGAGCTTGTTACGGTGGAATCGCTTAGTCCCTTTATCGGCCCTCATATATTAGAAGAGGCAGAGTATGCGGATGTCGCCGGATGAATACCTCCGACATATGCTCGTTGAGATCGACTATCTTTCGGATTCCGCACAAGGGGTGAGCAGAGAGCGGTTTCTTCGGGATGGAACGCTCAAACGTGCTTTTGTTCGAAGCATCGAAATCATTGGGGAAGCATCGAAGAATATACCTGCTGAACTGAAGAAAAAGTATCCGGAGGTACATTGGCGGGCCATTGCAGGTATGAGAGACCGTCTGATTCACGGCTATTTCGGCGTTGATTACGAGATCGTCTGGGATGTTGTAAAAAACAAGATCCCCGATCTTCGTGAAAAGATTCGGCAGATACTGGAACAAGATTTCAAGTGATCAGCCATCTGTCCCTTTTTGGCCATGATCTCGACTTCCAAAAGAGCGAGTATGAGCAATTTTTACCACAACATCTTCTATTATTACCGGGGCGCACAGGAATCGGATAAGAACCGGGAACGGCAATTGGAGGATAATACCACCAAAGCCCTGATCAATACCCTGGAGTACGGCGGCAGAAAAGTCAGGAATGGCTTTTTGGAATGGATCGGCGTTGAGAAGCCGGAAAACATACGGTTCGAACTGCAGAAAAAGACCATCGGAAAGGGGAGGATCGAGAGAAAATCGAAACGGGTTCTGCTCGCTCTCGTTCCCGCAGAAGGCAAGGCTACGCCTCTGGTTGAATCCGGAAAGCAGGAGAGCCGTCCCGACGCCTGGATCTACGGCGATGATTTTGCTGTTCTCATCGAAAGCAAAGTGGTCGGATACCTCGATGCCGATCAGATGCGCTACCATTTTCAGAAACTCACGATCGGTGAGAAGAGGTTTCCGGTATGCGAAGAGCGGACATGGGCCGAGTTACACGCCTTTTTCAAATCATTGACCCCGGAGCTTACCGAGAACAGCCGCTGGATCGTCAACCAGTTTATGCGGTATCTGGAGTATTGCAATATGACCGATTTTACGGGTTTTGAAAAGGAGATTTTCGATTTCTTCTTCATCCACGACAGCGAGGAAAGCAAAAAATGGGTCAAAGAGACCATAAAGAGTTTTGCCGAGGAGACCTCGCAGAGCCTTAAAGCGGTAGAGCCCTTTTATGAGGATTACGATGTCGGCAGTCTCAGCCTGAAAAAGATGCAGACCAAAGAAGAAGAGAATCACGCTTGGGCGGCCTTTGGGCCCAAAGACTCAAAATACAGAAACTACGCCCATCAGACCATCATCTTGAATTCTCAGGGGATAGAGGTGCTTGTCAATGTTGAGCTGAAAAGTGCTGTTGACAGGCTGAAGGAAAAGGTGCTCCGGGATAAACAGACCTTTGTGGAGATTATCAGGAATTTGAAGCCGGAAGCGTCGATGGTTGTCCAATTGCAGGAACGAAAGCAGATCCAGGCAAGTCTCTATTCATACCATCAGGTATTTGCAATTGAAGTCGATTATCTGAAAAAGGATGAACTGGGAGAACACGGCTTTGATTATCTCGTCACGATGCTGCAGAAAATCCCGCTGCCCTACTTCACCGTCAAGGCAAAGATCAGCAGGAGTGCGGTTCTTTCCATGAAAGACCAGAAAAAGCAACTGGTTGAAAAAGTGATCCATATCATGACGGAATTCCATTCGATGGTGCGGTATATCAACGAGTAGCAGAACGGTTGTTCCTCTCTTCGCTCTTTTCGGCCCACAGCTCTCCCAGGATTCGTTTCTCCTGCCAGTCCTCATTGGAATACCGATCCGCGCCCTTGTACTCCACGACGAAATTCCGGCTCTTTTCAAAATGTCTGAAGGCTAGGATCTTCTGGACGTTCGTTGATTCCTGTGTTACATGGAGACAGGATATCATGTATCGGAAGAACATAGAAGATGATCTGTGAAAGCGTACACTGATGAGTACTATGGATGAAATTGAACAGGCATGGATGGATGAAGCAGAGCGAAGGTGGCAGGAGATAAAGGAGGGGAGGGTAGAGTGCATCCCGGCCCAAGAAGTCATGAAACGGGCAAAGGCCGCTTTGGAAAAAGAAAATCGTCTTTCGGCCCATAGGAGCGGATCGGATTCATGACCAAGCGCATGGCAGACCTGCCGGCAGAGGACCGCCCCCGAGAGAAGATGCTGAAAAGAGGCGCCGGCGCCCTCTCAGACGAGGAACTGGTGGCCCTTCTCCTCGGCTCCGGCATCAAGGGCCACGACGTCATGACCGTGGCCCGGCGGATCGTCCATCTGGTGGACGAGCGCCACGGAAATCCCAAGCTGGAGCATCTTCAGAGCCTGGACGGCGTGGGCCCCGCAAAGGCCGCCATCATCGCAGCCGCGCTGGAATTCTCCCGCCGCCGCATCCGTCCCGAGGGCATCCGGATCAGCACCCCGTCCGACATCCTCCCCCTGATCCGCCACTACAGCGACCGGAAACAGGAGCACTTCCTCTGCATCTCGTT
>JAABSZ010000027.1:0-27470 GCA_011390135.1 Desulfobacteraceae bacterium
CTGCCGATACGGATTCCCGGGCAAGACCCTGTGGGAACTTGCCGGCAGATCAGATTTCACCGGCTTTCCCCGTACTCATGAACAGGGGGAAAGGCGGATTCTGATTTCTGAGGCGCCGCTGCAGAAGGGGCTGGCGGAAGAGGCTCCTTATAACTTTACGATCCGATCCCCGGAAGCGGCAGAAGTGGTGCTGATCAATAAAGGCGATTGGGGAGAGAAATGGATCGATTTGCAGCCGTTGGGAAATGACCGCTTCACCGGCGAGATCCGACCCCGAAAGGGGGAGCTGAGATTGAGCGCCAAGTTTCCGGACAAGCCGGGGGGATACTGGCCTCTGCTCGTATATGGGGTGGAAAAACACTGAAGAGATCCTTGGAAAAAGACCGGCATCACCAGGCTTTCTCCTCGCCCTTTTCCTCTCCGAGGTTTTTCTCGATGGCCTCGCGGATGCGATCATTTCCTTTGGCCGGACTTTCAATGCTTATCTCTGGCTTGTCCGGATGGAACCAGGGGATGTAGACCACCCCGAAATAGTCGAGACCAAAGGCCAGTGCCAGCAGAATGATCAGATACCATACGTACTTCATATTTCACCTCCTGAAAGATTTCCCCCTGAGATGGCCTTACTAGGGGGCCGAACCCGATACTGCTTTTTAAGAAAATATTCCTTTATTTGAACAAATCAAGAAAAAAATAGAGAAATGCAGGACTTACCAGATGGGGCTTGACAGCCCGGATCGATTCCGTCATATTGACATAAATCCCAATCGCTACCGTTTCTGGAATTGAGATGAAAAATTGAGATGAAAGATAAAGATAAGGATACAGAACAGAATCAAGAACAGATTTTCGATGAGACCGGCTGGCAGGAACTCCGGAAGGAGAACCGCCACCTGAAGAATACCGTCTCTCGAATTCGGGAAGAACTGGACCGGCGGGTCGAACTGGAAGATGAGAATATCCGCGAGGCCCTTGCCGAAGCCGAGAACAAGATTGCACACCTCAGGACCACAGTAGACCGGCAGCGGGATCAGATGGATCAGGTCTCGGCCCGGGAGGCGGAAAAGACCCGCACTGCAACTGCGGAGGCGACCCGGGAGGTCGAACACCTGAAGGAAACCATCGGCCGGCTTCGGGAGGAGCTTGAGGTGATGAAGTTCGAAGGCATGGAGGCGGAACAGCGGGCCCAAGCCCAGGCTGAAAAGGAGACTGCGGAACTCAAATCCATGGTGACTCAGCAGCGGGATGAGATGGAACTGATGAAATTCTCGGGCATGGAGGCGGAACAGCGGGTTCGGCAGGAACTGGAGGGGGAGATCGCTTCGCAGAAGGATACCATCATCAGCCTGCGGGAGAACATGGAAGAGATGCAGAAAAGGAATCAGCAGGAGTTGGAAATCCAGCAGCGGGCCGGGGAGGACGAGATCCATCATCTACAGCAGGCGATCCAGAGCCTGCGCCTGAAACTCGAGGAGCATCATGAACGAGCATAATACAGATACGACGGTTTTAGAGACCCCGCGAGAAATCTCGGCTGGAGAAACGGCCAGTACCAGAGCCGAAATGCTGCTGAATATCTCTCAGGCCATGGCCGCATACGAGACCCTGGATGAACTGCTGGAGGCCCTCATCGACATCATCACCGGAGAGGTCAATGCGGAGCGGGGGACGATCTTCCTCCACGACCAGGAAACCGATGAACTCTACTCCAGGGTGGCCCGGGGCAATATCCAGCGGGAGATCCGGATTCTGGAGAAGAGCGGCGTGGCCGGCCATGTTTTCAGCACCGGAAAGGGAATGATCGTCCATGACGCATACCAGAACGAACACTTTGACCGGAGCATCGACGAAAAGACCAACTATGTGACCAAAAGCATCCTCTGCGCGCCCATCAAGACGGTCAAGGGAGTGGTGATCGGGGTGGCCCAGGCCCTGAACAAGCGGCGGGGGAAGTTCACCGAGGAGAATCTGGCCATGCTCACGGCCATGACCACCCAGGCCGCGGTGGCCCTCCAGACGGTCCAGTTCGTGGAGAAGATCCGGAAGAGCCGGGACCAGGAGATGGAGTTTTTCAAGGTTGTCTCGGACGTCATCTCCGAGATCGAACTGGGCACGGTTCTCCAGAAGGTCATGTCACAGGCCACCAAGCTGCTCAATGCCGAGCGCTCCACCCTCTTTCTCAATGACGAAAAGTCCAAAGAACTCTTCTCCCGGGTCGGCGAGGGGCTCGGCACGGAGATCCGGCTGCCCAATCATATGGGGATCGCGGGCACGGTCTTCAGCTCGGGCAAATCGGTCAACATCCCCCATGCCTATGCGGACTTGCGATTCAACCCCACCTTTGACCGGCAGACCGGATACTTCACCCGCTCCATCCTCTGCGTTCCCGTCATCAACAAGGAGGGGAAGACCATCGGCGTCACCCAGGTGCTCAACAAGCGGGGAGGGCCATTTACGGACGAGGATGAGTTCCGGCTGCGAACCTTTACGGGCCAGATCGCGATCGCGCTGGAGAATGCCAAGCTCTTCAACGAAGTCCAGAACATGAAGAACTACTCCGACAGCATGCTGGAGAGCATGACCAACGCGGTGATCACCATCGATGAGGAGGGCCGGATCATCACCTGCAACCGCGCGGGCCTCAAGATCATGGAGGCCACCATCGACCATGTACTGGACAAAAAGGCCGAGGACTTCTTCACCGGAGACAATGCATGGTTCATGGACCGGCTCCGCCGGGTCTCCGAATCCCAGGATTCCGAAGTGATCATGGACAAGGAGATGGCCTTCGAGGGCAAAAAGAAATCTTTGAACCTCACCTTCCACCCGCTGGTGAGCGCGGAGAACCGTAAGCTGGGTGTGATGATCATGATGGAGGACATCAGCAACGAAAAGCGGATGAAATCGACCATGTCGCTCTACATGGACGCGGGCATCGCGGATCAGCTAATGGAGGGAGGGGAGCTTGGCGGTAAGAGCATGGTGGCCACAGTGCTCTTCTCTGACATCCGGGGATTCACAACCCTCACCGAGGAGCTGGGGGCACAGGGGACCGTCTCCCTGCTCAACGAGTACTTCACCATCATGGTGGACTGTATCCAGCGGGAGGGGGGGATGCTCGACAAGTTCATCGGCGACGCGATCATGGCCGGTTTCGGGGTTCCCGTGGCTCAGGGGGATGACGAAGACCGGGGAATGCGCGCGGCCATCTCCATGATCGTCGAACTCGACAAGTGGAACCAGATCCGGGCATCCCACGGCAAAAAGCCCATCGACATGGGCATCGGCCTCAACACCGACAATATCGTCACCGGAAACATCGGCTCCCCCAAGCGGATGAACTACACCATGATCGGCGACGGCGTCAATCTCTCCTCCCGGCTGGAGAGCGCCTGCAAGCAGTATTCAACCCGTATCCTCATCAGCGAATATACATTGGAGAAGCTGCGGGGAATCTATCGGGTCCGGGAGATCGACAAGGTGGTGGTCAAGGGAAAGACCGAGCCGGTGAGCGTCTTTGAGGTGCTCGACTACCACAGCGAGAAGAGCTTCCCCAATCTGATGGAGGTGCTCAACTACTTCAAGGAGGGGGTCTCTTACTATCGGCAGGGGAGCTGGGAAAAGGCCGTGGCCGCGTTCAACGAGGCCTGTCGTCTCAATCCCGAAGACAAGATCTCAAAGATGTATATCCAGCGGTGCGGCTATCTCCAGGAGAATCCCCCGGATGAAGATTGGAAGGGGGTATGGGTGATGGAGAAGAAATAATAGGTCACTCTTCCGGGGCCTCTCCTTCTTTGGGAAGGAGTTCCCGGACCGCCCGGAGCAGCTTCTCCCGCTCGATGGGCTTCTGCAGGGTTTGATCCACCCCGAAGGTGGCCGCTATGATGAGATATTCTCCGGCCCGGATCCGCCCCCCGCCCGAGATCGCGATGATCTTCAGATCAGGATAGAGCTGCTTCAGCTCCATGATGGTCTCGATGCCCTCCTTGTCCGGCATGATCAGATCGATTATGATAAGATCGGGCCGCTCCTTCCGGCAGACCGCGAGAGCCTCGTTGCCGTTTGCGGCCTCCAGCACCTCATAGCCATCCCGTTCCAGAAAGGCGCGGAACATCATCCGGATCACCGCCTCGTCATCTGCAATCAATATACGCGCCACGTCACTTTACCTCGCCCCTGTCAAGTAATTTTTCCCACATCCAGCCCTTTGAGCAGATCCGGCTCCAACGGCAGTATCCATATGCGTTCATACCCGGTAAATCCCTTTGGGTTATAATAGGACAAATAGAATTTCAGGTCAAATCCTTCGGAGACCATTTCTTCATATCCGAAGGTCTGGGCCTTTTCCGGATTGTGGTGGGTGAATCCCCTTTGTATCAGGTGGGCCTTCAACATCCGGTAATAGGTCTCGTTGCACCGGATATCGAACCGAGCCCTGCTGAGGTGCTCCAGATTGGAATGGACGTTCTGGTAGAGGGTGAAATTGTCCACTACGGCCTGGGTCTCCGGATTCAGGTTATTCGAGCACTGCCCGATCGAGAGAAGATCGCAGATTTTGGGGAACCGCTCGATGGCCTTTTCGAAATAGGAGCTGTTGTGAAGGATCAGTTCATGTATGGTGATATGTTCCAGACGGGCTGCAAGGTTGACGGTCTCTCCGGTCACGGTGAAATCCCGCACGATCTCGTTGCCGAGGTTGGATCGCAATATCTGGTCCCCGTAGGTGGCCCCGCTTCTCAAGCCGAGATCGGCCCCGGTGAGGCCCGAAGCTTCGATGAGTCCGTTGAGGACCCGGCAGAGTTCAAAGAGGGAACAGAAGTTCCGGGCCACCATCCCCTCGGACTCCTGTGAGGAGAGGAAATGGTCGATAAAGACGCACATGACATTGTCGCCCATGAACTTGTCGATCCGGCCGCTGTATTTCCGGCTGATGAGCCGGGTCTGCTCGAAAAAGGGCTGCTGGATCTTGTTGAGATAGACATTCTTTCCGTAGGTGGTGAGAAAGCGGGTGCTGGCCCGCAGATCCGAAAAGCTGATGCAGCCGACCTCGTTCTTGTCCGACACCCCGTATTTGAGAACGTCATTGAACTTCTCCCACTCCATTTTATAGGCGGCCTGGTCGCTGTACTCCTCTTTTCTGCCGGAACGGGAGAGACAGCGATCCCTGTGCTCCCGGCGCAGAAACGCGAAAAACTGCCGGAACTCATAGTTGGCCGCCTTCCCCTCCAGCACCCCGTACCGGCTCCCGTCCAGGGAATACCGCTTGATCAGCACCGACTCGGTGGCATAGAAATCCGGGATCAGGATATCCGGATCACTGCCGGGCCGGCGAATCCCCATAAAGGTCATCTCCGCGGGAAAGAGACTGGCCAGGGAGCTGTCCAGGGCATAGAGCCACAAAAGGCTTGTTGGATAATCGGCATCGTAGAAGTACCGTTTGATCCATCCGAGATAGTCATTGATCAGGTGCGGGGACTCCACCGGGATGAAGAGGCAGGTGAGATCATCCAGAGGCTCGGAATGGAAATAGATCCGGACCAGCCGGTCGATCATCCGCAGTTCCTCCGGGGGCGGATTTTTCAACTGTTTGGGCGACAGGATCTTGATGAACCGCCAGAAGCAGCATCCCTCACGGCCATGTTTGTAATGCTGGAGAATGAACCGGTAGAGGTGTTCGCTGAAGGCGGAGAAGTAGCTCTCCTCCGCGGTTTCAAGGGTATCCGGAGCGGTTGCAAAGGTCTTTTGCAGGATCTTCTCCACCACGGCCCGAGGCTCTCCGGCCTCCAGACGCCGAACCAGCCTTTCGATGAAGTTCTCTTGGGTCATCGCCTGTTCCTGCCTTTCGCCGGCCTCTTTAACGAAGCAGTGCTTAAAAAAAAGGAAGTATATAACTCTCATCTCCATGGAGACTGAAGGCGCAACAACTGCGTTGCTTTTTCAGGCTGTTTTACATATAGTGGATATAGGCATGGGTGTCAAATCAGAAATACGGGGAAAGGGAATTCTTATGACATACTATTCAAGAAACCGCGGCCATCTGCTGCTGCTCATCGCCGGAGCAAAAGGGGCTATCGGCTCCACCATTGCGGCCGCGGTTTCACTGTTGCAATCCGAACCTGAAAGAATCCTGCCGAGCCTCATCACCCGGGAGGGGCTGCCGGGAATAGGGCCTGCGGAAAAGATCCGGATGGCCGGGTGGGACCTAGCCGAGATCGATATGGAGCACGCACTTCAAGGTCATGGGGTCGTGCCTGCGGAATTATGGAAGGATCATGTACCGTTTCTGGATCAGATCCCGGTGCTTTCGGCCCCGCCACCGGAGATGGGGCTCAAGGGTCAGACCGAGCATCTGATCTCCGATATCCGCGATCTTCTGAACAAATATCCCCATAGTCTGCCGGTGCTGGTCAATCTTCTCCCCTCCTGTGCCGGCGGGGACCTGCAGGATTGCCGGGACATGGCAGCGCTCTATGCAAAGGCCGATCCGAAATCTTTCCCGGATCTGGCCTACGGACTGGCCGCGGTCCGCTCCGGCGTTCCCGTTGTCAACTTCACCCCCAATCCTATCGAGGTTCCGGCTCTGGTTCAGGAGGCGATCCGGCAGGGGGTTCCCATATCAGGCCGGGACGGAAAGACTGGGCAGACCTATCTGAAGATCGTGCTGGCATCCGCGCTCAAGGCCCGGGCACTCCATGTGGATGGCTGGTACAGCCTCAATATTTTAGGAAATGCGGACGGCAAGAATCTGATGGACCCGGCCTGCGCAAAGGGAAAGCTGGCCAACAAGACCGAGATCCTGGATGAGATTCTGGGATATTCCGTGGGTGAGCGGTACGGGACATCGACCCACAAGGTGCATATCGACTACTATCCGCCAAGAGGTGACGCGAAGGAGGCCTGGGACGTGATCGACTTCAACGGCATCTTCGGCATGCCCATGAGCCTTCGCCTCAATCTTCAGGGCCGGGATTCGATCCTGGCCGCGCCCATGATCCTCGATCTTGCCCGCTGGACCGCGGCCGCACACAAGGCCGGTCTGAAAGGATTGATTCCGGAGCTGGCCTTCTTCTACAAAAGGCCGTTGGGAGATGACCCGCCATTGACCTTTCAGGATCAGATGGTCGGGCTGCAGCAGCTCGAGGAGAAATGCCGATAGGCCCTATTCCCTAATGGCTTTCCGAATCAAACGCTTTTTAAACAGACAATCAACGAAAACAAAAAGGAAAAATTGCACATATGATCTTCGGATACAGCACCAACGCTTTCGTCAAATACCCCCTTGCGGAATCCCTGAAAAGAATTGCAGATCTTGGCTTCAAAGGCGCGGAGATCATGGGTGACCGCCCCCACCTCTACCCGGGCGATTATGATGAAGGCGCGCTCGGGGAGATCAAAAAGCGTCTGGATGAATACGGTCTGACGCCCACAAACCTGAACAGCTTCACCCTCTTTGCCGTGGGAGACACCTATCTCCCCTCCTGGATCGAGCCCGACCCGGACCGGCGGGAGATCCGGATCGACCATACAGAGAAATGCCTGAAGATTGCAAAGTTTCTGGGGTGCGAAAACATCTCGATTCCGCCGGGGGGGCCATTGGAAAAGGGGATGACCCGAAACGAAGCCTTTCGCCTCTTCTATCAGGGGCTGGATCGGGTAATTCCAGTGGCAGAGGAGCTGGGGGTGAAGATATTGGTGGAGCCGGAGCCGGATCTTTTAATGGAAAAGACCGCAGAATTCCTTCCCTTTATCCGGGATATCAGCTCCAAGGCTGTGGGGCTGAACTTCGAGATCGGCCATTTCGACTGCGCGGGGGAAGATCCGGCCGCGGCCTTCGAGTCGCTGTTTGAATGGGTGGGCCATGTCCATATCGAAGACATCGCGCCCACGAGGGTTCATAATCATCTCATTGCAGGACAGGGGGCTATCGATTTCCCGTCGGTGCTGAAGGCCATGAAGGGGCTGGAGTATACCGGCCATATCAGCCTGGAACTCTATCCCTATACGGATCATCCGGAGGCGGCAGGGAAGGAGAGCGCGGCGTTTCTGAGGCCGCTGTTTGCGGAAGCGGGGCTGGATATCGAATAGGATGACGACTAAGACAAGGAGAAAAAAGCCATGAGATGCGCATTGTGCTATGGCAGAATGGAAAAATCGGCCATTGCAATGCCCTATGAGATGGATAAGGAATATCTTCTTGTTGTCAGGGGTGTTCCGGCTTGGGTTTGCAATCAGTGCGGGGATTCGTTCATTGAAATTGGGGTTGTCAGAGAATTGGAACGCATAGTGGCCAATGCCCGAAAAGATGGTGTAACGCTTGGGTTTATACAATATCAGGATGCCGCATAAGTTTTGCCGTTGTCGAAAAGGTAGAACTGAATCCTGACACTCTTTGGTTGAAATGGAGCTAATCCTCTAACTTTATTTGGATTAAAAATAGACATTCGCCATTCTCTATCTCCCTGATACCAAAGGGTCTATGAAGCTACAAAATTTGTAGCTATCAGATAACCATCTGTTTACAGAATAATATTTCAACAAATCCTCCTAACCATACTGCCGCTCGATCCATTCCATATATGCCCCGCTGCGGACCCGCTCCACCCAGTCGGGATTGTCCAGATACCACTCGATCGTCTTTTTAATCCCCGTCTCAAAAGACTCCTCGGGCCCCCATCCCAGCTCCTTTTCCACTTTGCTACAGTCGATGGCATATCTCAGGTCGTGGCCGGGCCGATCCTTTACAAAAGTGACGAGATTTCTCCGGCAGACGTTCCCCGCATCGGGCCGTATCCGGTCCAGCAGATCGCAGATCATCTCCACCACCTCGATATTGGCCTTTTCGCATCTCCCCCCGATATTGTAAGTCTCCCCCCGCTCTCCCCGGGCCATGATCGCCCAGACCGCACTGCAGTGGTCCCTGACATAGAGCCAATCCCGGACGTTCTTTCCCTCGCCATAGACCGGCAGGGGCTTTCCCTCCAGCGCATTCATGACCATCAGCGGGATCAGCTTCTCCGGAAACTGGTAGGGGCCGTAGTTGTTGGAACAGTTGGAGAGGGTTACGGGAAGGCCGTAGGTGATTGCATATGCCCGCACCAGGTGATCTGATGCGGCCTTGGATGCGGAGTAGGGGCTGCTGGGCTGGTACGGCGTGGTCTCGGTGAAAAACCCCTCCATGCCGAGTGTTCCGTAGACCTCGTCGGTACTCACATGGTGGAACAGCTCCAGTTGATCCTGGTGGTTTCGGGCCGCCTCCAGCAGGATGAAGGTTCCCATGACATTGGTCTGGATGAAATCCTGAGGGCCTAGAATGGATCGATCCACATGGGTCTCGGCCGCGAAGTGGCAGACCGCGTCGATACTGTATTCCCTGAAGACCTTGAAAACCGCATCCGAATCGCAGATGTCGGCATGGACAAACCCATATCTGTCCGGATACGCGGCCTCGATTCCGGCCAGGTTGTCGGGGTTGCCGGCATAGGTGAGCTTGTCCATGTTGATGATCCGGCCCGAAAAATCTGATTCCTCCAGCATGTACCGGATGAAGTTTGCGCCGATGAATCCGCAGCCGCCGGTGACGAGAATGTTCTTCATGATAATGCGGGAAACTCCTTAGATGATAAAAACGATAATAAAAAAATGTCCATGTCCGAAAAAGGTTTACAAAATTGCACGATCCTGATAAATAGGAACGCTTGTCGAGACTATTATCGTTCACCGGTTTTTGCAAGTTTTTTTCTTTTTGAATCAGTTCACCTATCTCTACGCAATCAGCAAAATCAATGTCGGGGCCGCGATCCTGCTATGGAACAACCTGATCCGGGCACAGGGGAAGCCATGACCAGCATCCGGGCCCAGGGGAAGCGATGACCAGCAACGCATTGGAAAAACGGATCAAACGCCATGTGACAGGCCGGGTGCGGGATTATTTCGTCATCATGAATCCGGGGATCGATTCCGGAGCAGTGGCCGAGGGAGAGGCGATTCTGACCGATGCGGAGCGGGTGGTTCCGGCCCTCGGCGGCCTGGAATTCACCGGCAAACTGACCGATTGCCGGCGGGCCAACCTCTTCTTTCGGACCGCGACCCGGGTGCTGATGCGGATCGAGACCTTCAGATCGGAACGGTTCGACCGGTTGGAGAAGAAGCTTTTTGAAATCCCCTGGGAGCTTTATCTGAAACCCGATTCCCCGCTGCCCGAGATATCGGTGACGGCCCGCAGATCCAGGCTCTACCATTCCGACGCGGTCGCGGACCGGGTGAGGGCAGCGATCGCGGATGCACTGCCCACGGCTTCCGAAATGGGCAAAGGGGCCGATCAGAACGGAGAGGATTCGGAACTCCGGCAGCGGATCTTTGTGCGGGCATTGGAAGATCACTTTACCGTTTCCATCGACAGCAGCGGCGAGCCCCTCTACAAGCGGGGCATCAAGGTCACGGGAGGAATGGCGCCCCTGCGGGAGAGCATCGGCGCGGCGATTCTTCGGTCTTTGGGGTTTACCGGCGACGGACCCCTGGTGGACCCGATGTGCGGCACCGGAACCTTTTCCTTGGAGGGGGCCATGATTGCAGCCGATGTTCCTGCCGGGCTCTACCGGCGGTTCGCGTTCGAAGGATGGCCTGCCCATGTACCCCGGCGCTGGGAATCGGACAGAGCCGAGGCCGCTGCTCTGATCCGGCCACAGAGCGGGCCGCACCAAATCTTTGCCTCGGATCTGGACGGGGCCGCATGCAGCCGGCTGCAGGAGACGATAGCAAAGATCAACCTACTTTCCGATGCTGATGGGCATCCCCGATGGGCAGATGCGATCGGAGTGGGCAGGGTCGATTTCTTCGATCTTCTGCCGAAAGATCTGACCGCGGAAAAGGGAACGCTGCTCCTCAATCCGCCCTATGGTCTGCGCATGGGGGATCTGAAAAAGAGCCGGCAGATGTATGCGGAGATATTCGGCCGCCTCCTTTCGGACTGGAAGGGGTGGCGGGTCGCCCTCATCGCGCCCGACAAGCGCCTGATCCTGCCCGATCCCGGGAACGGCAAGACCCTCTTTCGGGAGCGGATTCAAT
Organism: Desulfobacteraceae bacterium; assembly: GCA_011390135.1. GTDB lineage: Bacteria > Desulfobacterota > Desulfobacteria > Desulfobacterales > JAABSP01 > JAABSP01. Next base: position 11,065 of record JAABSZ010000027.1, read on the forward strand.
CCTTTTCCCACGGAGGGCTGAAGGTTTTTCTGCTGACGGGTATCGTAAAATGAGGCTTTCCGATTTTTTTTTCCTCCCCGACCGATTTTACTTGACAATGATTCCCAATTATATAAGAAATATCCCCTTAACAATTTAAGGAGGAAACCATGAGCGAACATACGGTCAGATTCCTGCCCCACGAAAAGTCGATCAAAGTCCAGGATGGCGAAAACCTGATCCGCGCTGCAATGGATGCGGGTGTGCATATCAATGCCTCCTGCGGCGGCGAAGGGGTCTGCGGGAAATGCCGGGTGATGATCGAGTCTGGTGAGGTCGAGGGCGGAATTACGGACCGGCTCAAGGCCGATGACCGGGAGAAGGGGTATCGTCTCGCGTGCCGCGCGTCTGTCCGGGGGGATCTGACGGTCCTGGTTCCGGTGGAGTCAAAGGTGGATATCAGCGTATTGACCACCCAGATTCCGCCCCGGAAGACCGCGGTCATCCGCCAGGTCGATTTCGATGAGCTGAAGGAGCAGGGGCTTTTCCTCCCGCCGGTCGAGAAGATCTACCTGGAATTGCCCCCGCCCACCGCGCAGGACAATCTGCCGGACGCGACCCGGCTGGTGAGCCATCTCAAGATCAATTATAACGAGCACCGGCTGGTGGTGCGCCTGCCTGTCATCCGCAGGCTGCCCGATGTGCTTCGGGAGGAGAATTTCAAGATCACCGCGACCCTGGCCCGGCCCGTGCATGAGGGCCGCAAATCCCATATCATCAACGTGGAGTCCGGCGACACCACAGGTCAGAACTATGCCATCGCGGTCGACATCGGCACCACGACGATCTACGGACAACTGCTCGATCTCATCTCCGGAGAGGTCATGGCCGAGCACGGCCTCTTCAACGCGCAGATCTCCTACGGCGAGGATGTGATCTCCCGGATCGTCCATGCGGAGAAGCCGGGGGGGCTGGAGCGGCTCAGCAACGTGGTCACGGAGACCATCAACGAGATCATCGCGAATCTGGTCAAAAAGGCGGCTGTGGACTGCGATCAGATCTCGGCCATCACCTTTGCCGGCAACACCACCATGACCCAGCTCTTTCTGCAGATCAACCTGAAATACATCCGCCGGGCCCCCTATGTGCCGGCCTCGACCATCTATCCGCCCATCAAGGCGACAGTGCTGGGGCTCCATCTGGGGGATCATGTGACCGCGCTGGTCTATCCCGCGATATCGAGCTATGTGGGGGGCGACATCGTGGCCGGGGTCATGGGATCGGGGATGTACCGCACCGAAAAGCTGACCTTATATCTCGACATCGGAACCAATGCAGAGGTGGTGGTAGGGAATAAAGACTGGCTGGCATGTGCGGCCTGTTCGGCCGGCCCCGCATTCGAAGGAGGCGGCGTCGAGCACGGCATGAGAGCGGCAAAGGGCGCGATCGAGGATTTCCTCATCGATCCGATAACCCTGGAGCCGATGAACATTACTATCGGCAGCGTCCGGCCTGTGGGGATCTGCGGATCGGGTCTCATCACAATCGTTGCGGTGCTTTTCGAGATGGGGATCATCGACAGCCAGGGGAAGTTCGACCGGGATCTCGACACCCCGAGAATCCGAAAGCGGGAGGACGGGATCTGGGAGTATGTCCTCGCGTGGGAGGAGATCACCGGCATCGACCGGGACATCACACTTTCCGAAATCGACATCGACAATCTGATCCGGGCCAAAGGCGCCATCTATTCGGGCTGTCAGACCCTGCTGGAGGAGGTGGGGCTCGGGATCGAAGATGTGGAGGAGATCATCCTGGCCGGCGGCTTCGGCTCCTTTGTGGATCTGGCCAAGGCCATGACCATCGGCCTGCTGCCCGAGACGGACCCGGAGAAGGTCACCTTCATCGGAAACGGCTCTCTCATGGGCGCGAAGATGAGTTCTCTCACCAATCGCATCCGCAGGGACGTGGTCGAAGTGACCCGGAAGATGACCAACTTCGAGCTTTCCGAGACAACCTCCTATATGGATCATTATGTGGCGGCCCTTTTTCTGCCCCACACCGATCTGGGAAAGTTCCCCCGCCTCCAAAAAAGGCTCGACGAAAAGAGAGCTGCAAAGAAAATGAACGCGGTTAAGTAAATTGGTTATATTCATCTATTGACAAATCTCTTCTGAAAATATAAGTAGAGAACCTTTATGAAAATATCGGGATTAGGTCCGCCGTCTGCGGACTCTGAAGGTAAAAGGGATGAAAAGAGTGCAAGAAAGGAGGGATGGAGCCGACAAAGGGAGGACCCGCTCGATGGAGCGAGACAAAGCGCATGGAACCTTAGAAGGCATCTCATTTTCTAAATCGATCAAAAGGAGGACGTAAATTGGGCTTAGACATTTTCAAAGAATCCTATGCCGGTGGTATCAAGGAGATCACCCTGGGAAAAGGCGACAAGTCCGTTACCGTCGGCGGTGAGACGAGCTATCCATTCTACCAGTTTGAAGGAGATCTGCCCAACAAGCCAAAGATTGCAATGGAGGTCTGGGACATGACACCTGAAGATTGGCCCGAGTCTGCTCTGGCCCCCTTCAAGGATGTGATCTCGGACCCCGCGGCATGGGCAAAGAAGTGCGTCGAGGAATACGGCGCGGACATGATCGTGCTCCAGCTCAAGAGCACGGACCCCAACGCGAAGAACGCGAGCGCAGACGATGCCGTTGCCACGGTGAAGAAGGTTTCGGCCGCGATCAACGTGCCCCTGATCATCTGGGGCGTGGCAAACGTCAAGAAGGACGAAGAGGTGCTGGGGAAGATCGCGGAGGAGTGCCAGGGCGAGAAGCTGGTGATAGGCCCTGTGGAGGACAAGAACCACAAGGGGATCGGTGCAAAGGCCATGGCCTACGGACACACGGTCATCTCCTCCTCCCCCATCGACGTCAACCTTGCCAAGCAGGTCAACATCCTGCTGGAGAACCTGGGCCTCTCCCTGAACCAGGTGATCATCGACCCGACCACGGGCGGTCTCGGATACGGGATGGAGTACTCCTACTCCGTGATGGAGCGGATTCGGATGGCCGCGATGGCCCAGGGCGATGACAAGCTGCAGCTTCCCCTGATCAACAACCTCGGCAACGAGGTCTGGAAGTCCAAAGAGGCCAAGCAGACCGCAGATGACGCGCCCGAGCTGGGCGATCCTGAAAAGCGCGGCATCCTGATGGAGGCCACCGGCGCGATCAGCTACCTGATGGCCGGCTCCAACATCCTGATGATGCGCCACCCCGAGGCGGTCCGGATGGTCAAGTCCTACATCGACCTGCTGGTGGACGGCGGATCGGCAAAGGATGTGGCGGCCGTGGAAAAGAGGCTGGCCCCGGCCGATATCGATTATGCAGCTCTTGCCCCCGAGCCGGATCTGACCATCAAAGAGGAAGAGAAGAAGGCAGCCCCGGCAAAGAAGGCAGCCCCGGCAGCGCCCAAGGCAGAGGCCAAACCGGCCCCGGCAGACGCACCCAAGGCAGAGGCCAAGCCGGCAGCAGCCGCAGCGCCCAAGGCCGAGGCGAAACCGGCTCCCCAGGCCGTAGCCGAAGAGACCGCGGAGCAGGCCAAAGAGCGTGCCCGGAAAGAGGCCGAGGATCAGGCAAAACAGGAAGCTGAAGCCAAGGCAAAGGCCGATGCCGATGCAAAGGCAAAGAAAGAGGCTGAAGCCAAGGCAAAGAAGGATGCCGAGGAGAAGGCCAAACTCGAGGCAGCGGAGCAGGAGAAGGCCGCAGCCGCCAAACGGGAGTCCGACGAGCAGGCGATCCGGGACAAGCGGGCCAAAGAGCGTGATGAGCGCATGACCGGCAGAGGTGCGGACGAGGAAGAGGCTGTCTCCATGACGGCTGCGACTCTGCAGAAGTCCTCGCTGGATCGCATGATCGATCGGCTCGACAAAACGCACAGAAGATCCGCTTAGAAAAAGAGCGGTTGAATATAGATACTCTTATAATGTGAGGAGGAACCTCAAATGACAGTAGAAAAAACCGAAAAGGTCGTAAAGGCCGCAAAAGTGGCAGATCCCATCGCCGCTTCCATGGACATCGCGACCCAGCAGATGATCCGCCGGGCGCAGGAACTGAATATCGAGACCGTGTTTGACAGAGCCGAGAACATGAAGCCCTGCAACATCGGCCTCCAGGGCATCTGTTGCAAGAACTGCGCAATGGGCCCCTGTCGTCTTCCCCTGCCCAAGGGCGGGATCGAGGGCGAGGACACACGGAAGGGCCTCTGCGGCGCAACCCCCAACACCATCGCAGCCAGAAACTTCATCCGGATGATCGCCGGCGGCGCGGCCGCGCACTCGGATCACGGCCGCTGTGTGGCCGAGGTCTTCATGTCCGTGGCCCGGAAGGAGACCAAGGATTACAAGATCAAAGATCCTGACAAGCTGATCGCGGTGGCCCCCCATTTCGGCGTTGCCACAACGGTCGAGGTGGACGGTGAGACCAAGGATCGGGATTTCGACGAGATCGTGATGGAAGTGGCTAAGAAAGCCATGTCCGAATGGGGCAAGCCCGAAGGCTCCCTCTACTATCTGAACCGCGCACCCAAGCCTCTGCAGGAGAAGTGGAAGAAGGCCGGCGTAGAGCCCAGAAACATCGACCGGGAGATCGTCGAGATCATGCACCGGACCCACATGGGCGTGGATCAGGACTACAAGAACCTGATGAAGCAGGGAACCCGTGCAGCACTGGCCGACGGCTGGGGCGGCTCCATGATCGCCACCGACCTGCAGGACGTGCTCTTCGGCACCCCGACTCCGATCCAGTCCGAGGCCAACCTCGGGATCATGAAAGAGGATCATGTCAACATCATCGTTCACGGCCATGAGCCGGTCCTCTCCGAGATGATCGTTGCCGCGTCCCAGTCCAAGGAGATGCTCGACTACGCGAAGACAAAGGGCGCAAAGGGCATCCAGCTCGGCGGCATCTGCTGTACCGCGAACGAGATCCTCCAGCGCCACGGCGTTCCCCCGGCAGGTACCTTCCTGCAGCAGGAGCTGGCCATCATCACCGGCGCGTGCGACGCGATGGTCGTGGATATCCAGTGTGTGTTCCAGAACCTGGCCAACGTGGCCAAGTGCTTCCACACCAAGCTGATCACCACCCATCCCATCGCCCGGATGGAGCAGGAGAACGTGCTGCACATCGAGTTCGACGAGCACCACGCGATGGATGATGCCAAGCGGATCGTGAAGATGGCCATCGACAACTTCCAAAACCGGGGCTCCGAGGTGATGATCCCCCGCCAGAAGGCGACCCAGATCGCGGGCTTCGGCGTCGAGGCGATCCAGTATCAACTGGGCGGAACCTTCCGGGGCGACTACTTCACCCTGAACGACAACATCATCAACGGCCGTATCCGGGGCATCGCGGGCGTGGTCGGCTGCAACAATGCCCGTACCCGTCACAACGAGGCCCATATCACAGTGGTCAAGGAGCTGATCAAGAACGACGTGATCGTGCTGACCACCGGCTGCAACGGCATCGCCTGTGCAATGGAAGGTCTGCTCACCCCCGAGACCGCCGGCGTCTTCTGCGGACCGGGTCTGGCCGAGGTCTGCGAGACCGTGGGTATCCCGCCGGTCCTGCACCTGGGCTCCTGCGTGGACAACTCCCGGATCCTGCTGGCGGCCACCGAGGTGGTGAAGGCCGGCGGACTGGGCAAAGACATCTCGGATCTGCCCGCGGCCGGTTCCGCGCCCGAGTGGATGAGCGAGAAGGCCATCTCCATCGGCCAGTACTTCGTGGCCTCCGGCGTTTACACCGTCTTCGGCGTCAACCTGCCGGTGACGGGCGCGCCTGTCTTCCAGGACTATCTCTTCAAAGAGATGGAGAATCTGTACGGCGGCAAGTGGGATCTGATCGAAGACCCGATCAAGCATGCCCAGGCCATGATCGCCCATATCGACAAGAAGCGCAAGGCACTGGGCATCGACAAGGCCCGGGATCGGGTGCTCATGGATATGGCCGACCGTCAGAAGCTGGAGAGCGCATAATTCCCGTCGCTTATGCGGCGTGAAGTTGAAAATATTAAAAAAAATATCCTCAATGAAGGAGGAGTATAAAAAATGTCGAGATTAGTCGCATTTGCCGCCATCCAGGGTGGCTACAATATCGTTTCCAAGGTCGAGGGACAGTACAAGAAAGCCCTGCAGACCTATGACGCTTCCACCAAAGTCGGTTTCCCGAACACGGCCTATTATCTGCCGGTGATCTACTCCCTGCTGGGGCTCAAGGTCGAGACCCTCGAGGACATCAAAAAGCCGCTCGATTTTGCCCGGAAGCTGCTCCCTCCGCATGTTAAGGGCGCACACCATCTGCCCTACCTCGGACCCCTGCTGGACGCGGGTATGGCAGCGCTCTTCGCATTCGAGATCGAGGAGGCGATCCGGTACCTGAATGATCCGGACTTCTACCTCCATTCCGAAGAGCCTGACATGGAAGCCGGAAAGATCTGGCTGGGCGCGGCCGATGATACCGTGTTCCGGAAAAGAGGCGTCGAGTTCGTGGACGGCTCTGCCCCCGGCTTTGCAGCGATCGTGGGCTCTGCCCCCGATCCGGAGATCGCCAAGATGATCGTCGAGGAGTACCAGAGACGTTCTCTGTACATCTTCTGCGCGGCCAACCAGAACGGCACCACCGTCATCGAGCAGCTCATCGAGGCCGGTGTCCAGGTGGGATGGAACACCCGTATCGTGCCCTTTGGGCCCGACATCTCCTCTGCCATCTTCGCACTCGGCTTTGCCAACCGTGCGGCCATGGCCTTCGGCGGCATCCAGCCCGGCGACTACAAGAAGATGCTCATGTACAACAAGAACCGGATCTTCGCGTTCGTCAACGCGCTGGGCGATGTCAACGCGGAGTGGGCAGCGGCTGCGGCCGGATGCGTCAACTGGGGTTTTCCGACCCTGGCCGACACCGACATCCCCGAGATCCTGCCGACCGGTATCTGCACCTACGAGCACGTCGTGGCCAACGTCTCCCACGAGGAGATGGTGCAGCGTTCCGTGGAAGTCCGGGGCCTCAAGGTCACCGTCTCCACCATCGACATCCCCTGCTCCTTTGGCCCGGCATACGAGGGCGAGCGGGTCCGGGGCGCGGATCTCTATGCCCAGACCGGCGGCGGCAAGACCCAGTGTACCGAGCTGGTGAAGATGGCCGAGATGACCGACATCGAGGACGGAAAGGTCATCGTCCAGGGTCCCGACATCACCGGGATCAAAGAGGGCGGCACCTTCCCGCTGGGGATCTACGTCGAGGTCGCGGGCCGCGAGATGCAGGCCGACTTCGAGCCGATCCTGGAGCGTCAGATCCACCATCTGATCAACTACATCCAGGGCATCATGCACATCGGACAGCGGGACATCTCCTGGGTCCGGATCTCCAAGGCCGCGATCGATAAGGGATTCACCCTCAAAGATATCGGCGTGGTACTCCATGCCAAGTTCCACCAGGACTTCGGCAAGATCCTCGACAAGGTCCAGGTCACGCTGATGACCGAGAAGGCCGATGTGGAGAAGCTGACCGAGCGGGCCCGGGGCGAGTACAAGACCCGTGACGAGCGCGTCGAGAAGATGAGAGACGAGGATGTGGAGACCTACTACTCCTGCACCCTGTGCCAGTCCTTCGCTCCCACCCATGTCTGCACCGTGAGCCCCGAAAGAACCGGCCTCTGCGGCGCATACAACTGGATGGACTGCAAGGCCTCCTTTGAGATCAACCCGACCGGCCCCAACCAGCCTATCGAGAAGGGCGAGTGTCTGGACCCGAAGATGGGCCAGTGGAAGGGCGTCAACGATTTCATCAAGAAGGCCTCCCGTGGCGCGATCGACCATTACAACTTCTACTCAATGGTCCAGGCGCCCATGACCACCTGCGGCTGCTGCGAGTGCATCGCGGCCATGCTGCCCCAGTGCAACGGCGTCATGACCGTCAGCCGGGACTACACCGGCGAGACCCCCTGCGGGATGAAGTTCACCACCCTCGCGGGTGTGATGGGCGGCGGCGCATCCTCTCCGGGATTTGTGGGACACTCCAAGTTCAACATCACCCAGGGCAAGTTCATCCTCGGCGACGGCGGACTCCTCCGGGTGGTCTGGATGCCCAAGATCCTCAAAGACGAGATCAAGGACCGCCTCAACAAGCGCGGCGAGGCTATGGGATACTCCAACTTCTGTGACATGATCGCGGACGAGACGGTCGGCATCACCGAAGAGGAGATCCTGCCCTGGCTCCAGAAGAAGGGGCATCCGGCCCTGAACATGGACTCCATCGTAGGATAAAGGGAACATAAAGAGGGGCCGAAAGCGATTTCGGCCTCTTCCCATTCCTTTTCTGTCAGGATCGAAAAGACCCCTATCGGTAATCGAAAAAGGAGAAAGATATGGCATTAACCGGAATACAGATTTTCAAACTCCTGCCGAAGACCAACTGCAAGGAGTGCGGCGTTCCCACCTGTCTTGCGTTCGCCATGAACCTCGCCTCCGGCAAGGCCGAACTCGACAGTTGCCCCTATGTGTCGGACGAGGCCCGGGAGCAGCTTGCAGAGGCATCGGCCCCCCCCATCCGCCCCGTCAAGATCGGCAAGGGCGTCCGGCAGTTCGCAGTCGGCGGCGAGACCGTGCTCTACCGTCATGAGAAGACCTTCTTCAATCCTCCGGGATTTGCGGCCATGGTCAACTCTGACATTGCAGCCGGAGACTTGGAGAAGAAGCTCAAAGTGTGGAACGCGATCCAGTATGAGCGGGTGGGCCTGAACCTTAGGCCCCAGCTCGTGGCCCTCAAGGATGTGAGCGGCGATGCCGCCGCATTTGCGGAAAAGGCCAAGCTGGTTGCGGAAAAATCCGAGTTCAACCTGGTACTCATGACCGAGAAAGAGGACGTGATGAAGGCCGGCGTGGAAGCGGCCGGATTCAAGCGGCCCCTGCTCTATGCGGCCACCGAAGCCACAGTTGACGCGTTCGGCGCGATCGCCAAGGAGAACGACCTGCCCCTGGCTGTCAAGGCCGATTCCGTGGAGGCACTGATCCCCCTGACCGACAAGCTGACCGGCATGGGCCTCAAGGATCTTATCATCGACTCCGGCTCCCGGGAGGTGAAAAAGGCCCTGGAGGATCAGGTGATCATCCGCCGCGCGGCTCTGAAACAGTCCAACCGGTCTCTGGGATTCCCGACCATCACCTTCCCCTGTGAGATGGCCGGCAACCTCGACATGGAGACCCTGATCGCGGGCATGTTCGTGGCCAAGTACGGCGCGATCATCGTGCTGTCGGACTTCACCGGCGAGAGCCTCTTCCCGCTGCTGCTGGAGCGGCTCAACATCTACACCGACCCCCAGCGGCCAATGACCGTGACCGAGGGGATCTACGAGATCAACGAGCCGACCGCGGACTCCCCGGTGCTGGTAACGACCAACTTCGCGCTCACCTACTTCATCGTCTCGGGCGAGATCGAGGCCAGCCGGGTTCCCACATGGCTGCTCATCAAGGATTCCGAGGGCCTGTCGGTCATGACCGCATGGGCGGCCGGAAAGTTTGCCGGCGACGATGTGGGGATGTTCGTGAAGAAGTGCGGCATCAGCGACAAGGCATCCAAGAAGGAGATCGTCATCCCCGGCTATGCTGCAGCCATTGCCGGCGATGTGGAAGAGGAGCTTCCCGACTGGAAGGTGATCGTTGGGCCCAGAGAGGCCTCGCTCATCCCCGCGTTCCTGAAGCAGAAGTAATCCCGTTCCGGACGGCGGCCTTCCCCGTATCACCCGTTTTTCTGAAAGGGAGACCGCCGCCGTCCGATCACACGCATACGGAGGGTTTATGTATCTGATCGGCGAGAGTCTCAACGTAATTTCGAAAAAGATCGGCAAGGCGTACAAAGAGCGCGATCCCAAGCCCATTCAGGAGGAGGCGCTCTTCCAGAAGAAGCAGGGGATGGACTACATCGACATCAACCTGGGCCCGGCCAAGAAGGACGGCCACGAGCTGATGCCCTGGGTGGTGAAGACGGTGCAGGAGGTGGTGACGGACGTGCCCCTGGCACTCGACACCTCCAACATCGACGCGATCGAGGCCGCTTTGAAGGTCTACAAAAGAGGGCCCGGAACCCCCGCGCCCCTGATCAACTCCATCATGGTCCGGCCCGAGCGGTATGAGAAGATGATTCCCATCGCAGCCGAGCACGAGGCCGATTTCATCCTCCTGCTCTGGGGCCCGGATGGACTGCCCAGAGACGAGAACGAGCGCGCGGCCCTCTGTGTGGAGCTGCTCTACTTCGCGAACGAGGCCGGCATTCCCAACGAGAAGATCTGGGTGGACGGGATCGTCACCCCGGTCAACATCCAGCAGCCCCAGCTCATCAGCCTCATGGAGTTCATGAAGATGCTCGAGGACATCGCGCCCGGCGCAAAGTCGACCTGCGGCCTCTCCAACATCTCCAACGGACCCCCTGAACACCTGCGGCCCATCCTGAACCAGACCTACATGGTCATGCTGGAGCGGTACGGGATGTACTCCGTGATCTCCGACCCGCTCGACGAGAAGCTCACCGAGATCGCCAAGGGGAAGCGGCCCGACATCGTGGAACTGATCCACAACGAGATGGACGGCAAAGGCCCCGATCGTTCCTCACTCTCCAAGGAGATGCTCGAATTCTCGAAGACCGTGGATGTCATCCTCGGCCGGACCCTCTACTCCGACTCCTGGCTCGAGGTCTGATCCGAAGAGCGAGCTTTTTTATTGCAGCAAAAAAAAAGGCCCCTCTCCCGATGGTGCGGAAAGGGGCCTTTTTTGCGTGGTTTCTAATGGATCTGGAGAACCGGCGGGAGGGATTTCTTGTTTCAGGCGGGTTGAAGTTACCCTTATATTTTTATCACTTAAAGGTTTTTCTCAATAAAAAAGTCCGCAGTGATGATTTTTAGTTTGGGAAACTCAATATTTTTAAGCATATTAAAATGCTTATCGTTCGTAATCAGAAAATCAGCATTTCCGCACACTGCACAGTCAACAAATTTTTCATCATCTTCATCTGCAAAGGGAAGTTGGAATCTGAAAGTCGGATTAATAAAAATCACGTTATCAGAAGTCAGGAGAAAAAGCCAAAACTGTTCAAGCAGTTTATTCGGAAATACTTTTTGTAAAATTTCTTCATATTCCAGCAACATCGGAGTTGAAATCAGAAGGTAGAACTTTTTTGAAAGAAGGCTCTCGAGGATTGGATAATAGCGGCTTTTCGGATTTAAAGCCGGGAAAAATATGTTTGTATCGATTACAACTCTCATTTTTTCTTTTCGTTTCTATGCTGTTCCACTATTTTAAAAAAATCATCCTCGCTCCAGTCATTTTTTTCAAAAGTTTCGGATATTCCTTTCGATAATTTTTCAAAAGCAACCTGGTTTATCAGTTCTTTTATATTGATTTTATATGTTCTGGTTTTTAATTCGTGAACTATCTGAATGGTATTGATTTCATCTTTTTCAAAACCGATTTCCTCAAGTTTGTCAAGCATTTCCGCTGTAATTTTTTCAAGCATTAGTTTATTTCCTTTTAATTTTTGAAATCAATTTTAGATTAAAATGTTAGATTAAGCGGTGGGGCGGCTTTTTGTATATCTGTAATGGGCCGCATGGTTTTGGACACTTTGCAATAATGACAATGGAAGTTTTTATTTTAAGTCTCTTCTTCAGGGGTTGTAACGGGGCCTCCTGCCTCCTTCCACCGGCTCCAGCCGTTTGTCAGGTAATAGACATCGAAGCCGAGCATGTGGAGTTCCTCGGCAAGGCTTTTGCCGAGATCGCAGACCGGGCCGTCGCAGTAGGTGATGATGGTGGCTTCCGGATCTACAGCGCCGAGAAAGTCGTCGATCGCGGATTCGAATTCGAGGACCGGCACATTCAAGGCCCCCTGGATGCGGCCCTCTTCATACTCCGGTGCGGGCCGAGCGTCGGCAAAGACGGCCATCTCTCTTTTGTGCATCTCCAGGGCGTCGGACAGAGGGATCTCCCCGATGCCTGCTTCGGTTTCGGTGTCGGCCGTCATGGGCTGGGGCCCCGGAAAGAGCCGGATCCCCTGGGGCCGCAGGCCGTTCACCCCGAGGCCCGTAATTGCAGAAAGAATTATGATTACTGCGGCTTCCGTGAATATCTGTTTTGCGATCATTTCCCCATTCATTCCAAATTTCTTGAAAATCCATATCCACTTATGGTAATTCTATAAAAGATAATTTTTGATTTTAACCCTTTATTTCCTTTATTGTAAAGGAGTTTATCGTGGTGCAATCCAAGGCGCTCGAGGTCAACCTGGCCACTTACCGGTTCGAGGTCTCCATAGATGAGAAATATACCGTCATCCAGGATGTGATGTCCCATTACTACGGGATCATGGAGGGCGTCAACATCTTTTTGAAGGAACTCTCCCATCCGCACCGGAACCTGCCCTTCATCGTCCGGGAGGCCCGAAGCTACTCTCTCAACTACTTCCATCTCATCCGATCCCATGAGCAAGGCCCCGACGCGGCCCTTCGGTTCGTGGATATCTATCTGGAGGCCATTGACGAGGCCATAGACGAGGGAACCCGCACCGATGCGGCCGACAACCTCCTCTTCTTTCTACAGAAGATCATCAGGGAGACCGGAAAGGAGTTCGACCGGTTCGCCCCGGTGCTGCAGGGAGCATTGGAAAGGATTACGGCATTTGAACCCGATGATTTTTTTCTCTTTGTAAAGAGCTACTATCCTCTGGACCGGCTGGGGGAACTGCTGCTGGATGCCCTTGAAGATCAGGATGATCAGAAAAATCAGGATGATCGGGATGAGGCCGACGGGGGCATCGGGATCTGTTCGGAGCTGTGCGATGCGCTCAACCAACTGCTGGGAGTCTACTTCGGCCGGACTTACGGCTACTGGCTCAGTGAGCCGGACCCGGGGGAATGGTTCAAGGGGGAGGCCGGAAAGGAAGTCCCCTCCGACATCCTGGTCTCCATCTTCAAGGAGGTCTCCCATTCCCGTATCATCGCGCTGCAGAATCGCCTGAGAGAACTCTTTGATTCCCAAACGGAAGAGGGGACCGCCCTGACCCGGGCTCTTCTTGAGATGTCCGGATACAACGACATCGCCGGGGCCTATCAGGAGATCCCTCGCCGGCTTTTCGAGGCCGGAAAGGAGAAGAGCCGGGGCAATCTCTGGAAGGTGATCTTTCTGCTGCACATCATGAACCTCGGGGGGCTCTCCGTGATCCATGAGGATGCGCTCAGGGAGATCAACCGGACCCTCACCTGGCTCATCAGCAATGAAAAGAATCTCAATCTGGAAAAGCTCATCGAAAAGACCTTCTCCATTTTAAAGGTTCGCATCTGCCTCTATCCGGCCACGGTTTTAAACTGCGTACTCAACATGGGCAAAGGGATCTACCGGACCGACGACAGCGAGATGGTCAATTTCTTCATCGACTCGGTCATCGATCTCGGGTTCCGGCGGCCCATGATCCGCGGCGTGGGCAACGACTGGCAGATCCAGGTCAACCCCGCACACATCCTGAACATCCGCACCTGGATCGAGCTGATCGGCTTCAACCCCATCTACTCCTCGAGGCTGCTCTCCGCGATCATCATCAACCTGACTTTGGGCGGGGTCTTTATCAAGGATACCGATCTCTTCCCCAGAGACATCACCCGGCTGCTGAATGCGAAGATCGAGCCGGTCTACAACCTGACCAAGCAACTGCTGCGGGTCTTTCCGGTCTACTTCAACGACATCGGCGCGGAGGGGGATCTGCGGGACATCTCCACAAAGCTCGACGAGATCACCCACCGGAAGGACAAACTGATCCATTTTCTGCGGAAGCAGATCCATGTGGAGAGCAGCAATCGGATCGTCGGCTTTATGGAGGCGATCTTCCGCTTCTGGGCTGCGCGGGAGCGGGAAATGCTGGAACCCTATCTTCCCCCCAGCATTTACGAAGATGTCGAGTCTGAGAGCATCTATACCGAAGGGCTCCATGGAGCGGCCGTTTTTCTCGAAGATGCGGGAGTGGAATTGCCAAAGGGGCTGCTGATCCGCAGCCAGGAGGAATTGGATCGACTGCTGAAAAAAGCCGGGGAGGCGAGCGGGATTCCCGAATCGGAGATCGAACGGTTCAGGCTGACCATGGTCCTCTACAAGCTGATCCGCCAGAAATACGAGCCGGGCCTCTTTGGCGCGGACCAAGAGCTGGATCACTATCTGAACGGGCTTCGGTGCGAATCATTTCCGGACCTCAACCGGCTCCGGAAAGCCCTTCGGGAAAAGGATCTCAAAAGCCGCCTCTTCCAGCTCCTCGACTACCTTGAGGACCTGAAGAGCATCATCATCTCCCCCCAGACCTACGAGATCCGGGAGGATATCTACAAAAAACGCCACTTCGCCATCGACATCCCCTCCATGTACGGCAGCTACCACGAAACCAAGTTCGACGCGATGGGCCTCACCTTCCGCCTCGAATCCCTCGTCAATGTGCTGCTGGAGCAGCTCATCGAAAACATCGACCTGACCCTGGTCACCAAGGCGACCTTCTATCAGATCTACGACAAGCTCATCCTCTTTGACAAGGCGTTGAAGGTGGACGGGATTGTGGCATCGGAGTTCGAAAGCCAGATCGACCTGCTGGCCCACTCCCTGGAGGTGCGGGGCTTCACCTTCACCCAGTATCTCGATATCTTCAAGGGGCTGGTCAGAGCCGTCAAGAACATCATCAGCGACTTTTTCAACAATATCCACGAGGAGAATCTGGTCCGGATACTCTCGGACATCCCCGAAGCGGAGATTCAATCCAAATACCTCTCTCCGGAGCTGGCCGATGATCCGGAAAAGGCCGGCCACGGGGTGTCGGAGATCTTTCTGCGGGAAAAGCTCGCGCACTCCCTGGGGCTTCAACAGTTGGACCGGTTTCTCAGCCGGATTCTGCACACCCTCTTCCAGCAATCCCACAAACTGGCCTCGGACCGGCTGAAACTGCTGCTCAACTACGACCCCCAGCGGGCCATGATGTCGATCGTCCAGCCCAGCTCCCGGGCCGCGGGCATCATCTATCTCGGCAGCAAGGGCTTCAATCTGGTCAAACTGCGAAATTTCGGCTTCAGCGTCCCCCCGGGCTTCATCATCACCACCGAAGCCTTCCGGTGCCGGTCCATCATCGAGACCTATCAGCCGGCCCGACTCAACCTCCGGGAACAGCTTTCAGAGCATATCGCCCTGATGGAAATGGTGACCGGGAAGCAATTCGGAGACCCGAAAAATCCCCTCCTCTTTTCGGTCCGCAGCGGCTCCTCCATCTCCCAGCCCGGGATGATGGATACCTTTTTGAATGTCGGCATCAATGAGGAGATCACCCAAGGGCTTGCCGAACAGTCTCAAAATTCCTGGTTTGCATGGGACAGCTACCGCCGCTTTCTCCAATCCTACGGCATGGCTCATGGCCTGACCCGGGACCAGTTCGACTCGATCATCCGCACCTTCAAGGAACTCTGGGACATCCCCTTGAAAAAGGAGTTTCCCGGAGAGATGATGCGCTCCATCGCGCTCGACTACAAGCGGCTGATAGAAGATGCCAAAATCGAGATCGTCTCGAACCCCTTTGAACAACTGCTCACAGTGATCTGGATGGTCTTTGACTCGTGGAATTCCTCAAAGGCCAAGACCTACCGCAGGATCATGGGGATTTCAGACGACTGGGGCACGGCCGTGACCATCCAGTCCATGGTCTTTGGCAACCTTTCCCGGCAGTCCGGAACCGGGGTCTTCTTCACCCACAATCCCCGCTGGCCCGGCGACGACACTGTCCGGCTATGGGGGGATTTCTCCCTGGAGAATCAGGGGGAGGACGTGGTCTCGGGGCTGGTGCATACCCTGCCCATCTCCATCAGCCAGCAGAATATCGAGATGCGGGATACCGACACCACGCTCGAGACCCACTTCCCAGAGATCTACAAGACATTGAAGGAGTGGGCCGAGGATCTCATCTACAAGAAGCGGTGGAGCCCACAGGAGATGGAGTTCACCTTTGAAAGCCCGGACCCGAAGGATCTCTTTCTCCTCCAGACCCGGGACATGTCGATCCGGGAGCGGAAAAAGGTGGCAATCTTCCGAAGCGAGGAGCTGGCAGAACAGAAGGTGTTGGGAACCGGCATCGGCGTGAGCGGCGGAGCGATGAGCGGCCGGGTCGTCTTCACCCTCGAGGAGATCGACGAATGGCGACGGGAGGAACCTGACACGTCGCTGATTCTGTTCCGGGCCGATACGGTTCCGGACGACATCCGGGAGATCAACGCGGCCGACGGGGTGCTCACGGCCCGGGGCGGGCTCACCTCCCATGCGGCTGTGGTGGCCCATCGACTGGGAAAGACCTGCATTGTGGGCTGCGGCGGCTTTGT
>JAABSZ010000274.1:0-4014 GCA_011390135.1 Desulfobacteraceae bacterium
CTCCCCGGCCCCTTTGAGCCGCTGGAGGTAATCGTAGATCGAGACATCGGTGTAAACATAGGTATCGGCCAGCGACAGCTTCTTCTCCCAGGGATGAAACTCATAGACCCGCCGGCCGTCCGGAAGAACCGTGAGGACATCGTGGTGCTGGATCGCCTTGAGATAGTTCTTTCCGAGCCGGGGGACATTGAAGACGATCTCGTCGGTGCGGACCGTTCCGGGCATGAGCCTTGCCTCCTCATCCTGCTCCTGTAGAAGCCTCGGGATGGGAACCCGGTAGTCGTCAGTCTCCTCTTTCCCCTTGGTGTTGAAGGTGTAGTAGGGGGTCACACCGGAAAGGCGGAGCTTGTGGCGCAGCAGAGCGCTTTCGAACTTCCGGGAGTTGTAGAAGGTATAGACAAGCTGGTTATATACGTCGATGCCGTAGCGCCGGAACTTCTGCACCGCATCCTGCGCGGCCGGGGTCAGCTCGTAGGGGTGCTCGAAATGGGTGACGATGACGATCTCCCGCTTTCCGGGGATGTGGAAGTGATTGATGTCTCTCACCAGCTCCTCGGTGATCCGCTGGGGCAGCGTCACCAGTGTCCGGCTGCCGATGCGGATCCGCTCCACATGGGGGATCTGGGAGAGGCGGTACATCAGATTTTCGATCCGATGGTTGGGCAGCAGCAGAGGATCGCCGCCCGTGATCAGCACCTCGTTGATCTCCGGGGTCTCCGCGATCCACTCGATGGCCTGGTCCAGCTTCTCTTTGGAGATGGCCGCGTCCGCGGAATAGACATCCTCGATCTCCCAGTTTCGCTGGCAATAGACGCAGATCTGGGGGCAGGTGAGGATCGGCTTTAAAATGACGATGTTGGGATAGCGCCGGGTGATCCCATCGATCGGGGATGTGTCGGACTCCAGCATGAAGTCTATGGAATGGCTGGAGCAATCCCGGTTGGCCTTCATCTCCCGGACATAGGAGAGCGGCGGAATCACCTGTGCCCGCACCGCCTTGTCCCGGTTGCGGCCCCCCTCCTCATCCATGAGAGAGACATAATAGGGGGTAATGCCGAAGGGAAGCCGGTACTCCCGGGCCAATCGTATGGCCTCGGCCTCCTCTTCCGTCAGCGCCACCAGCGCGGAAAGGGTCTTGGCATCCCGGATGATATGGGCTGCATGCCATTTCCAGTTGTCCCACTCCACATCAGAGGCCTTGAAATAGGCCAGTATCCGGGCCTTGTTCCGGCTTCTAATCCGCACGATCTCATCATCCAGGCCGCAGGGGTAGCGGTTCATGAATCTCTTGGAGGTCTTGGCCATCCGGGAGAGATCCGCGGATCGAAGTTTCGCGGCTTTCCGGCCCTTCTGCCTGGCAAACGCGGGGACTTTCTCCGGATAGATCCCGGTTCGCCCCATGATCCCTCGAAAAAGATGCTCCAGCTCCGCATAAAAACCAGGGGAAGGCCTGGGAACTCCCCGAAGACTCTCTTTGTGGAGAAGATCATCGATATACGTGATGAGGCTGTGCCCTGAAAGTCGTTCGCTCCGGTTGGAGAGGATGTTCTTGAATACATTGACCGCATTTCTGGCCAATATCCATTCCAGGGGCGGAAGGGTCGGATCATCCTCAAAAGTAACGTGCATGATGCCCGACAGGAAGCCGCGGAGTTTCTGCCGCTTCTCCGAAAGCTCGGCCTCCGACAGCATGATCTCCCGGATTTCCGGTGCGATATCGAGGATCTTCAGCAATTTTTTTCGGATATTGGCCTTTTCCATATACCGCACCTCCTGTTGGTCAACTTCATTATCGAGGAATACGCATCCATCGGATGCCCCGGATCAGGAATAGAAGCCCTGCAAACGCCATGACCGCGGCGATTCGGCAGACCATTTCGATGCCCCCGAAAATCCAGATCGAAGAGCCCAGGGCAGCGCCGCAGAAGCGCCCCGCACTGGCCGCTGCAAAATAGCCGGCCATCATGGTGGCCCGGGCCCCGGGAAGAACCTCGGTAAAAAAGGAGAGAGCCACCACAATGGCAAACTCCACAAAGAGAAAAAGCAAGAAGATGGCCCCCAGGGCAAAGGGCAGGGATGCCCCCATCAGGGGAAGCAGGAGATATGCCCCGGCCGTCAGCATCGCACCGCCCACCAGGGAGCGCTCCAGGCCGATCCTGTCAGCCAGAGCCGCGGCCACCCCTTCTCCGGCCAGTTCGGCCGCACCGATCACAGTGGTGGCCGCGCCGATAGAGACGATGGTGAGACCAAAAGCCCCCTCCAGCCAGACCCCGTAGATCACAAAGAAGGCGTCGCTGGCCCCGTTGAAGAGAAAGGCAAAGGCCAGGGCCGCCATCGCGGGACGGTTCTGCCGGATCATCTTCAGGTTTTCCAGAAGTCCGGTTCGGCGCTGACCACTCTCGGCCCGGGGAGGCTCCGCAGAGACCAGCAGCCACAGCAGAACGGCCATCAGGAGGGCAGCGGCTCCCAGCGCGAAAAACGGCGCGCGCCATCCAAAGCGGTCGATAAGAATCCCGATCAGGGGAATCCCGATGAGGCTGCTGCCGGCCCAGCTCACCTCCAGCGCGCCCACGGCCATTCCCCGCCGTTTGTAGGGAACCCGGCTCCCCACATATCCGAGAATGGCCGGATCGAACATGGCCTTGCCGACACCGGCCAGAAAGAAACCGGCAAGTACCGCGGCATAGACCGGAACCAGACCCGCGAGAAACATTCCAGCGGTCAATACCCCCAGCCCGCCGATAAACAGAAACCGGTGTCCCCACCGGTCTGCCAGTGGCCCGAAGATCAGGCTCAGGGTGCTGGTGAACTGATTGACCGCGATGATGAGGGTGACGGCCGTCAGCTCCACCCCCAGTCCCCGGCTCAGCACCGGGGCAAAAGGGTAGATGAAGCGTCTGGAGGTGTTGAGAACAAGCCTTCCGGCCGCAGCGGCCGATACCTGAAGAATAAGGCTTCGATAGCTTTTGCCCGATTCTGTCATGGAAGGATTGAAAACCGGTTCAGGCTTTTGATGAAGCACATGGGATCATTCTCCTCGACCGTCACGATCACCGAATCGGTATCGGTGCGCCCGCCTTTGCCCGTTACCGTCAGCTCGAAAGCCAGCGTAATTTCCTCTTCATGGTCCAGGTCCGGGGCATTAAAATAGGCTCGGGCCGTATCTGAATCTTCCAGGGTAACAGTGGAACCGTCGGTCTGCCGCCACTGGTATGTCGTGATCTCCTCTTCCGGAGATCCGGAGCCGGAAAGGGTGACGCGGTCCCCCTCTTCGGCAGTGAAATCCTCCCCGGCATCCGCAACAGGACCAGTTTCATCATCCGCGTCATTATCGGTTTCATTATCGGCATCATCATCATCGGTCCCATCATCTGAGTCTGTGCCGTCGCCATCATCTGCCTGGTCTGTCCGGTCTGCCTGATTGGTATGGCGGGCATCATGGCCGAACATGGGCCAGGCCGAATCTGCCGGCCCTGTAGCGCCGGTCTCCACCGCATAGAGAACCCCATCGGTCCCCCCGACATAGAGGGTCCCGTCCGATGCGATTACCGGGGCCGACTCCCCCGCGGGGATCGCCTTGTCCCAGCGGGAATTTCCCGCGTTGTCCACCGAGTGAAGATTCCCTTTGGTGTTCCCGAAATAGAGATTTCCTGAACGGTCTATAGCGGGAGACTCCAGGATTGCCCCTGTCACGGAGAGCCGCCAACGCTCCTCTCCGGTCTGCAGATCCACCGCATAAAAGTTTCCCGCGTCCGTACCGGCATATACAGCGCCGTAGGCCCCGACAGCAGGGGAGGCCACTGCGCCCCCGGCCGGAAAGCCCCACAGCATCTCGCCGTCATCGGCAAACGCGTATAAAGTTCCGTTTCCGGAGCCGACATAGATATTCCCCGCGCGATCGAGGGCCGGCGATGAGACCCGCCCCCCGGTCTCCTGTCGCCAGCGCTCGGTTCCGTCAGGACGGACCGCATAGAGATACCCGTCTTCGGAGCCCACATAGACCGTTCCGTCAGG
>JAABSZ010000275.1:0-3981 GCA_011390135.1 Desulfobacteraceae bacterium
CTTTTCCCGCAGCCGCGATGGTCATTGCAGCCTCCATGGGAAAGGTCTCTCCGTTGCTGCGCCTTCCCGTCATCTCCGAATAGGCTTCCTCCTTGCACAAGGTCTGAATGCATCTCTCGGGGATTTCCGGATTCAGGAACAGAGCTGAAAAAGGCATTCCTGCAAATGCATCTGCCTCATAGCCGAAGATCAGCGTAGCGCCGGGATTGGCCCTGAGGATTTTGAAGTTGTCGGTGCTGACGGCCAGAAACGCATCCTTTGCGGTCGTGACCACGGCTTCTGTGCGGACCACGGCCCTCTGGAGCGCATCCATGAGCTGGTTGTATCTCCTGGCGATCATCCCGGCCTCGGTAAAGGGCTCTTCCGGAACCCGCAGGGAGAGATCCCGGGTCATGGCCTGCTGCTCGATGGTATCAAACAGATCGGAGAATTCGGTCTTGGCGCCATGTTCCGAAACATTGAGCCCTTTTTTTTCATCATCAGGGGAGACCCGCAGCGGAAAGATCGGATCAATAAAGCCAAGGATGAAAAAAGGGATGAGAAAGGCGATGAAGAAGGCCGAAATGATCCCTGCCATCTGGGCCATCAATTGGCCGCCGAGGCTCAGTTCCGTTGCCAGAAGCAGAGGATCTCCAAAGAGCGCGGCCGCGAGGGTCCCCCATATGCCGCATCCGAGATGAACCGGGACTGCCCCTACCGCATCATCGATTTTGCGGCGGATCAGCAGGTGATCCGTCCAGATGCAGACAAAGCCGGCCGCAACACCGATAAAGACCGCAGAAAAAGTTCCAACCGCATGGCAGCCGGCCGTGATCGCCACGAGCCCGCCAAGTGAGCCGTTGATCAGGTAGGTGGCTTTTGGAATCCGGCTAAGATACCAGCCCCAGAAAAGGCTTGCCAGACCCCCGCCCGCGCCGGCCAGCACCGTTCTGACGATAATGCCGGGCACGTCTCCATTCATTGCCAGAGTGCTGCCGCCATTGAAGCCGAACCAGCCGACCCATAGGAGCAGCGCACCCAGCAGGGAAAGGGGGATATTGCTGCCGTGGATCTCCTTTGGGGTTCCGTCAACTGAAAAGCGACCCTGGCGGGGGCCGATAACGAGAATGGCCGCCAGTGCCATCCAGCCGCCTACGCTGTGAACCACCGTGGAACCGGCAAAATCGACAAAGCCGATCCGCCCGAGCCATCCCACCGTCTCCCCGGCATTCAGTCCGTTCCACGCCCAGTGGCCGAAGATCGGATAGATGAAGGCCGACAGGAGAAAGGCCAGCAGAAGGTAAGCGGCAAAGCCCATTCGCTCGGCAACGGCCCCGGAGAAGATGGTGGTCGCAGTTCCGCAGAACATGGCCTGAAAGAGAAAAAAGGCCGCGGGAAAGGGTTCACCGCTGCTGAAGCGGAGAAAAAAGCCGCTCTTTCCGATGAGACCGGCAGCCGATATGCCGTACATGAGACCATATCCCACGGCCCAGAAGACAAATACCGACAGGATGAAATCGGAAAGATTTTTGACGGCAACGCTGATGCTGTTCTTGGATCTGGTCAGCCCCGATTCCAGGCACATGAAGCCCGGCTGCATGAGAAAAACGAGAAATGCGGAGATGAGAATCCAGAGGATGTCGAGCAGGGTTTTTTCCATCATCGCCTCCAATTCGATGGGGCCCCCGCAAGCGAGGGCCCAAAAAGCAAAAAGACGATGATATTATCGGTAAATCCTGCCCTGTGGCAAGAACTTAATTTTCCACTCTTCTTTATGCTGTTCCTTTTGATCCTCCTATCCTTTGATGATTCTCGGCAGGATCATATGATGGTGCGGACATATGGAGATCGGATTCTGGTAGGCCGCTCCTGCAAATCCTACAAGATATCCGCGCAGCGCATCCAAAGGGACAATCTCATCCACCATCCCCGTCTTTGCGCAGAAGATGGGGCGGGATTTCTCGTGGTACTCCTGTGCCAGTCTGTTCATGCTCTCGATGACCGGCTCCAGGTCTCTTCCGGCCTCCTTCTCCTTGACCAGCCTTCGGGAGTAGGTGGCCACGGCCGCGGTCTCGCCATGCATCACATAGATCTCGGACGCGGCCGTTCCCAGGGTAAAGGCATTGTTCCGGTTGGCGGTCGGGCCTCCCATGAGGTAATGTGCGGCCGCACTCCCTTTGCGCAGCAGCACCAGCATCATGGGCAGATTCGTGGACTGGATGGAGTAGATCAGCCCCTGGCCCAGCCCCAGCAGCTCGGCCCGTTCGGCCGCATCCCCCACATCGATGCCCGAGGTGTCCTGGAACCATATGATGGGAATCCGGTCCCGGCCGCATAGGGTGACAAACTCGTTCATCTTGATCAGCCCCTGTCTGTAGAGCTTCCCCCCTATTCCGGGATAGTCCGCATATTCCGGATACCCTTTGCCGAGATACCCCTGACGGTTGCCGATGCAGGCCACCAGAAAGCCATCCACCTTGCAGAGGCCGGTATAGACCTCGGGGCCGTAATCGGGGCGGAACTCCATGTGCTGCCCCCGGTCCACTAAACGGGCAAGGATCTCCTCGAATTCATAGACCATCTTGGGGTTCAAGGGAAGAAGCCGGTAGAGATCTTCCCCCTCATATTCCGGGGGCTTGGGTTCGGCCACCCGGAAGAACTTGGGATCGTAGGCGGGCATCCCCTTCATGCTCTCCTTGATCGCGTCCAGAACGCCCTTTTCATCGTCGAAGACCTGGCGGAAGAATCCGGTCTCGTGATAGTGGGTCTCGACTCTTCCCGGGGGTTTGGCCTTGAAGCTCTTCACCTTTTCGATGAGATCTTCGGCCATATCGACATTGAAGCCGCCCTGGGGGGCCATGCCGCTGACGATGCCCGTGCCGCCGACCGCGATGTTGGCATCCTTGTGGGCAAAGAGTACCGTGGGGCTCACCCCCTGGTATCCGCCGCCGGCCGGGTTGGTTCCGTAGATCCCGGCAATGATGGGAACTCCGGCCTGTTCCAGCTCCGCATGGCGGTAGAAGGGGGTTCCCGCGCCCCTGCGGTTCGCGTAGAACTTCTCCTGTTCCGGAAGCTTCGCGCCGGAGCAGTTGACCAGCCAGACCAGGGGGATGTTGAGCCGCTTGGCCAGATCCGTCACCCGCAGGATATTCTCGGACTGACCCGGCAGCCACGCGCCGGCCATCACCTTGTTGTCGAAGCCGATGACCACGGCCCACCGGCCTGCAATCTTGCCGAGGCCGTCTATGACGTTGGTGGTCCCCTCTTCGTTCTCAGCGGGATTGTACAGGGTATGGAGGGGAGACCAGGTTCCGGGATCGACAAGATATTCCAGCCGCTGCCAGACCGTCATCTGGCCCCGTTTGTTGATCTTTTCGGTCGGAAAGCCCGCGTCCTTGACCCGCTGCACCTCGGCTTCGACGGCCTTTTCCGCCTCCTTGAACTGCCCAAAATTCTCCTCTGTCCGTTTGATCTGCCCTTTTTTCAGGGCCTTGCCCAGTCGGGGCATCTCTTCGAAATAGGGTCGCATGCGCTCCTCTTACATTTTACGGCTTTTTATGCTTCGTCGATGATCGCGAGAATATCATCCTCTTCCACCTCGTCGCCCTTTTTAACCCGGATCTCCTTGATTTTACCATCGCACGGCGCATAGATAGGTGTCTCCATCTTCATGGCCTCGATCACGAGTATATCCTCGTCCTCTTCCACAGCTCCGCCGACTTCGGCGTTGATGGAAACGATCTTTCCCGCGAGAGGGGCTCTTACTTCTTCTGCCATTTTTGATTCTCCTTTTGATTTGTTTCATATTGATTTCATGAGTCTACCGCAAAGCGGTCGAGACGGATACCGCCGATTACGGCTCCTTCTGATTCATTTTTAAAAGCTTTGCCTGCATATCATGACGCCATAATCTCTTCTGGATTTGAAACGAGTTGATGACCAGCCCGATAAAGCAGAGGATCACGGTTGCCGGAAGCAGCACATCGAAGTGTTTCGTCCCCA
>JAABSZ010000276.1:0-3930 GCA_011390135.1 Desulfobacteraceae bacterium
ATTTTCCTCTCCATGCTATTGTTCTGCGAACGCACTGCGTTCCTTTTCCCTGTGAACCTCTTCCCAAATCCGCCGGTTCTTTTCCATCCGCATCATGTCATCCTCATAATACCGGAAGGTTTCCGAGAAAAAACCAGCATACAGATCCATATCTCTGATAAAGAGCTTCCTGCCCTTCAGCACCTCGTAACGGAGCAGCGTACCTGCGCTGTTCAAAAAGACCAGATCGACATCATCATACTGCAGGGTATCCTGACAGATCCCCAAGAGATCCAGCCGATCATCCAGGCTCGGTGGCTCTTTCAGCCAGACCGCGATATCCACATCCGAATCCGGCCGCATCCTTTCCCTTGATGCGGCCAAACCAAAGACAAAGGCCATAACCACATTCTCCTGGGCAAAGAGCTGCTCCTTCAACCGGTCGAAATCAAATCTCTTTGGCGGAAAGGATATCATGTTTGAATCATTTCGCAGTCCGCCATGTGTTCAACCATCAGAGACGTCTTTTGCCTGTTTCGGGAAATATTTCACCCCCGGCAAACTTTCAAAATCTGCATCCTGTGTCAGAATGAGGGCATTTTCGATCAAACCGGTGGCATAGATAATGCTGTCTGCCAACGGGAGATTATGGTCTATGCTGACAACAGCGGCTTTCAATGCTATCTCCTCTGTCAATTCGACAACCCGCCCTTGTTTCATTTGGACCACAGCCTGAAACGCTCTTGCCTCATCGGTGGTCAGAAGGATCTTTTTGAATACTTCGTAGATGCTGATCACCGGAACAAGAAGATTTTCGGAATCTTCGATGGACTCCGCAAAACAGTGGGCATTGGCCTTTTCAAAAAAGAATTCGATCCAGCCCGAGCTATCGACAATAATCACAGGCGGTCGCCCCCTTCTCTTTCAAATTCGGGATCAAATCCTTTTAAAAATCCCCTCATTTCCGCCATCGGACGCACCGGAACCAGCTCGATCCGACCATCGAAAACGATCACTTCTAATTTGACCCCCGGCTCCAGCGACATTCTTTCTCGTATATGTTTCGGGATTTCAACTTTGTAGTCTTCTGACAGTACCAAGGTATCCATAATTTTCTTAACCTCCTTTGACCAATTGATTCTCGGAGCTGATTTCCAGATTTTGGCTGAACATATCGACCGAATCCGCAACAGCCGCTTTTATTACAAGCATTTTCAAAAGATTTTGATCCTCCAACTTCAAAATTCGATTGATCAGACCTTCCGGCAGGGATTGAAATCGTGTCGCTAGAATATCAATGATATTTTCCCGCGTTGCTTTGATTTCACCCTTCTGCATCCCATCCTTTGCGGCAACCCGCTCAATGCTTGTGAAATATGGCATCTCAAATTCCTACACTATTTTGTCCAGTTCTTCCTTTTCTTCCTCGAATGGATTGGGCCTGTTTTTTCTTTCCGGAATATCCATTTCTACGGGTTCGGATTCGTTTATCGCTTTCAATTCATCCAGCAGTTCCGCGATTGTCGGATTTTTCTCCCTCTCCTTGACAGCCATCAATTCATTATAAAGGTCGATATGGATCAACGCGCTGACCGGATTACCTCGATTGCAGATGATCTGCGGGGATTTCTCGCTGGACAAAACGAGATGCGCAAATTTTGCCTTTGCCTGAGAGATATTCCAATAGTCCATGTGGCCTCCTTTGATTATGATCATAAAAAATGATTGGATTGAATATGGAAGCCAAAGTCAAGGAAGAAAAAGGGGAAACCATCCGGAATCCCCCTTTTCAACCCAGCATCTTTAAGCGAATCTATCAGGTCGGCAACTGACATTCATCCCCGTCCGTGGCCTTTTTCGACTCCACATAATGCGCGGCCGCGAGTGCCGCAGTGCTGCCGTCTGCCGCGGAGATCACGATCTGGCGCGCGTATTTTGCGCGAAGGTCTCCGATGACATAGATGCCCGGAAGATCGGTCCCGCATTTTTCATTCGTCATTACATACCCTTCCGCGTTCATCTGTATCCCTTTGGGAACGAGACCGTTGTTGGGCTCGAAGCCGACAAAGATGAAGACGCCGTCCACGGGAAGTTCTTTTTTCTCGCCGGTCTTGACGTTTTCCAGCGCGACGCCGTTGACGCCCTCATCGCCGGCTTTGATCTCGGTGACGATGGTATCCCAGACCATCTCGATTTTGCACTCCTTTTTGATCCGCTTCTGAAGGATCATTCCCGCACGCAGGGCATCCCTTCTGTGGATCATGTAGACCTGTGTGGCCAGCTTTGACAGGTAGAGGGCCTCTTCTGCCGCGGTGTCGCCGCCGCCGATTACCGCCACGTTCTTGTTTCTGAAGAAGAAGCCGTCGCAGACTCCGCAGTAGGAAATCCCTTTTCCGTAATTGCTCTCCTCGCCCGGGACGTTGAGTTGGCGGGGATTGCCGCCGGTGCCGATGATGACCGCATGTGCCCGGTAGATTTCGTCGTTGTCCAGCCTCACTGTGTGATGCTTCAGGCCCGGCTCGATGGAGAGTACCTCCCGGCCCACCATCTCGAGGCCGTAGGACTCGGCATGCTGCAGAAACTTCTGGGAGAGTTCCGCGCCGCCGATGTTTTCAAAGCCGGGATAGTTCTCCACCTCGGCTGACATGGCCACCTGGCCCCCGTGAACTCCCTTTTCGATCAACACGGTCTTGAGTGCCGCACGCATGGCATAGATCCCAGCGGTCAGGCCTCCGGGGCCGCCGCCGACGATGACAAGATCATAGATTTCTTCAGGCATTTGATGTTTCGCTCCTTAATCTTTTTATACTCTTTCTGCGTAGATTTCATCTCTATCAACAGTTACTTCACTCCCTAAACTGAATTTTCTGATGATAAACTTCTTCGGAGGAACCTTTTCCGGGCCGGTTTTTATTTCATCTTTATTGGGTTTCTTCCGGATAGTCTCTATGTTCTCAGAATCTATCATGTTCAATACCTCTTCGTTATCGATTATGAGGCATAAATCGAACACTTCCCCGCGCTCATGGCCGCCTCCTGCAGGGCTTCGGCAAAGGTCGGATGGCCGTGGATGGTTCTTGCTATGTCCTCTGCGCTCGCGCCGAACTCTAAAGCAAGGACGCACTCCGCGATCATGTCCGCGGCTCTTGGCCCGATGATGTGAACCCCCAGGATCCGATCCGTCTTCTGGTGGGAGATGAGCTTGACAAACCCCTCTTTTTCGCCCATGCAGCGTGCCCTTCCCGCGCCCGAAAAGGGGTAGGAGCCGACGCAGTAGGGGATGTTGCGCTCTTTCACCTGCTCTTCGGTGAGGCCCACCATCGCTACCTCGGGCCAGGTGTAAACTACCGACGGGATCGCATCGTAATTGACCTCTCCGGGAAGATCGGCCATGCACTCGACCGCGGCGATCCCCTCGGCCGATGCCTTGTGCGCGAGCATAGGGCCGGGGATCAGATCGCCGATCGCAGAGATGGAGGGGATATTGGTGCGATAGAATTCATCCACCAGAACCTGTCCGGTCTTCCCGTGGATCTTTACGCCCACTTCTTCCAATCCCAGCCCTTTGGAGAGGGGGCGCCTTCCTACGGCCACCAGGAGCCGGTCGCAGGTCAGGGATTCGGTTTCGCCGCCCTCTGCATCCAGCGTCACCTGAACCTTCTCCCCATCGACTTCCGCCTTGGAGACCTTGGTCTTCATCCTGAATGCAAATCCCTGCTTGTCCAGAATCCGCTTCAGGGTTCTGCCCACCTGACCGTCGAGCATCGGCGTGATCTGGGGCAGCATCTCGATCACCGTCACCTTGGCCCCCAGCCGGAGCCAGACCGAGCCCAGCTCCAGGCCGATGTAG
The DNA here is from genome assembly GCA_011390135.1 of Desulfobacteraceae bacterium. Taxonomy (GTDB): domain Bacteria; phylum Desulfobacterota; class Desulfobacteria; order Desulfobacterales; family JAABSP01; genus JAABSP01. Next base: position 3,830 of record JAABSZ010000276.1, read on the forward strand.
CCGCCGCCCACGACCCCGAGATGTTCGGGAACAGAATCGAATCCAAGCGCGCCCGTGGAGGAGACGATCCGCTCTTTGTCGAATTCCATGCCCGGAACCTG
>JAABSZ010000277.1:0-3921 GCA_011390135.1 Desulfobacteraceae bacterium
CCCGGGCGCTGCAAGCATCCGGCAGGACCGCACCAGAGATGCCGGGTCCGGAACATGCTCCAGGAGTTCCATACAGGTCACCACGTCGAAACTTTCCGGATGGGACCGGGCAAAGCTCTCGGCGCTCTCCTGGCGGTAGTCGATATCGAGGCCGCTCATTTTCATGTGGGCCGCGGCCGCAACCAGCATGATTCTGCCCATGTCGATGCCGGTCACCTGCGCGCCCTTTGCAGCCATTCCTTCGGAGAGAAGCCCGCCGCCGCAACCCACATCCACCACTCGCTTTCCGGAGAGGGGAACCCGTTCATCGATATAGCCGAGCCGCAGGGGATTGATGTCATGGAGGGCCTTTAAGGGGCCGTCGCGGTCCCACCATTTCCGGGCCACCGCGTCGAACTTCAGCAGCTCTTCGGGGTCCACGTTCTCATGGGGTGCATTTGCCGCAATATGGTGATTTCGGTTGTCGGAAAACGGTTCTGCTGCCACAGGGGCTCCCTTTCTCGGTTTGCGATATTCATCGGTCCCTTCCATCATCGGAAGGCCGTTGCTGGAAAGTATATTGGAATGGCCTTTGATTGCAAGGAAAAAGGGGATCTGCTATCTTTGGGCACATGAAAACTGACCATGAAAAGATGCCGATACTGGGGATGACTTATGATCAAGTCCTGAGTCCATTTGAGACCCGCTACGGCCGGGGGAAGTACCATGCCGGGGCCCTCTATCGGGAGATTTTTCAGCGGGGCAGCGGCAACTGGGCATCGGCCCCGGAATTCGTAAACTCCCCGAAGCTGGTTCCCGATATTCAAAGGGATTTCGATTTTCATGCCGACCCGGTCGTCGAAACCCGGCAGAGCGGAGACGGGACCACCAAATTCGTGTCCCGGCTTTCGGACGGGGCCCGGATCGAATCGGTGATCATTCCCGCAGAAGGGCGCGTCACCCTCTGCCTCTCCTCCCAGGTCGGCTGTCGGATGGGGTGCATCTTCTGCCGGACCGGGAAGATGGGCCTTGTGCGGAACCTGACGCCTTCCGAGATCATCGGCCAGGTCCATCGCGCCCGCTTCGACTTCGGCGTTCCGGTTCGAAACATCGTCTTCATGGGAATGGGCGAGCCCTTTGACAACTTCGACAATGTGATGCAGGCGGTCCGGGTTCTCTCCGAAGATCGCGGCTTCAACATCGCCAGACGCCGGATCACATTATCGACCGCAGGAAGGATCGACGGCATTCAAAGGCTCTCCCGGATGACAGGGCTTCGGCCCCAGCTTGCGGTCTCTTTGAATGCGGGGAACGATGCTCTGCGCTCTTCACTGATGCCGATCAACCGCACCATGCCCCTTGCCCGGCTGCAGGCCGCGCTGATCGATTATCCCCTGGAACGGGGGGAGGCCATCCTTCTGGAGTATATCCTCTTCAAGGGGATCAATGATCGGAGAGAGGATGCCCGGGTCGTGGCGGAATTTGCCGCGCCGCTGCGGGCAAAGGTAAACCTCATCCCCTACAATCCGGGGGCCGATTCTGGCCATGATCCCGGAAAAAGGGACGTAAGGAGTTCCGATGTAAAGAACTCAGGCCAAGAGGAAAAGCATCTGGTTCCGCCTTCGGCATCGGATACGGATCGGTTCTGCCGTTATCTGGTGGATGAAAAGGTGTTTGTCCGCAGACGATCCTCGAAAGGGCAGGAGGTGATGGCCGCCTGCGGACAGTTGGGGGGCCCGCCGGTTTAAAGACGAACGCGAGCTATTTGATGTGGCACTTGGAGCAGCTCGTGGGGGCGGCTTTGGTACTGTTTTCGTCGTTGTATTTCTTGTGGCAGTCCCGGCAGTTGACATGAACCGCCTCGGCATGGAACTGCAGCTCCTCTTCCGGAGTCAGCTCCGGAGCGCCTCTCCCCTTGGGCGGCTCACCCGGCTTGTCATGGCACTCGATGCAGCGGGCCACTTCATCGCCCTTTTTCAGATCCGTAAGGGGCTCGCCGTTCTCATCATGGTGGCAGTCACCGCATCCATACCCGTATTTGTCCACATGGGCCTGGTGTGATAACTGGGCGATCGCCTTCTTGTGCTCGTATTCGGGGCTGTTCATCGCAATGACTGCGGGAAACCCTTCGACTTCGACCATCTCGGGCTCTGCCGCTTCGACTGCGGCCTCGGCCGCCTCTCCGTGTCCGGCCTCCGCATCGGCCAGGACCGCTCCTTCATCCGTAGGGATCACGGGCTCGTCCCCCTGGCCGAAAATCTCCAGCTCCGCAGGCTTGTGCTCCGGCGGTGTGGCCGATGTCACCTCCGCATAGTTGGAATGGGGCCGGGAATAGAAGTCCACCTGATGGGCCTTCATCCCGACGGAGACGAACAGGATCACTGCGATCAGAATGCCTCCGGCGATCAGCGTTGCGGTTCTCTTGTTGTCCATCTACATCCTCCTCCTTTTCTTCGCTATCGTTAGATCTGCAACATATACTAAAAAAGGTGACATTATAAACCTGCCGCTCAATTCACACAAGCCCTTTATAATAAATCAAGGAGGATGTCAAAATCTTTTGGAGAAGAGGCCGTGATCGAGCCCTAAAAAGATCAAAGGGCAACAGGGGATCAATGCGCCTTTCGGACCCCGCTGCAGGAGTATTCGCAGAGAAGATCCCCCTCTCCGCAGTCGCGGGTTTCAAACTGAAGCACCGCATGGTCGATGTCGAAGCGGTGGAGCAGTTCTTCCCGGATCTTTTGGGCAAGGGTTTCGGTTCTGCTCAGCAACTGGTCATCCACCACCACATGCGCGGAGAACGCGATGCTTATGGAGCTGACGTTCCAGGCATGGAGATGGTGCGCGCCGCAGATGTCCGGACGCTCTTCCAGAAACCGCTGCACCTCTTCGATGTCGATGCCTTTGGGGGTGGCGTTCATAAGGATCGGCGCGGCCTCCTTCGCGATGGTCCAGCAGTTTTTCAGAATGAAGATCACGATGAGAAAGGAGAGCATCGGATCGAGCCAGTACCAGGGCTTGAAGATCAGCACCAGGCCGTTCAGCAGCACCGCCACCGATGTGAGGAAGTCCCCGATCATGTGCAAAAACGCGCCCCGGACATTGAGGCTGTGGGCCGCATCCTTGTGGAGCAGAAACGCGGAGAGGCCGTTTCCGAAGACCCCGACGCCGGCAATGGCCATGACCAGAATGCCCGAGACCGGCTCCGGGTTCCGGAACCGTGCGATGGCCTCATGGAGAATGAAGACCGACGCGCCCAGAAGGATCATCACGTTGATCATGGCCGCGACCACCTCCGAGCGCCGGTATCCGAAGGTGTTTCGGGGGGTGGCCCCCTTCTTCCCGATGATATGGGCAAAATAGGCGATCAGCACTGCGGTGAAGTCGCTGAAGTTGTGGGTCGCATCGGAGATCAGCGCGACGCTGTTGGCATATAGGCCGCCGATGACCTGCACCAGCGGGATGAGCAGGTTGAGGGCCAGGGTTATCAGCAGCCGTGAGCCGCTGGTGTCCTCTACATCCACATGGTGGTGATGGCACGCACCTTCGCGGGAATGGTTATGGCTCTGATTATGGGAATCTTCCTGCGGATGGCTGCAGGCACTTTCTTGGGAATGATTTTCCACGGTAACGGATCGCTCCTTTCGATAAATCGATAAATTTTTCATTCCCAATATACACATCCCCGCGGTTTTTGCAAATCTCGGGGTTCCATCACGCGTTTATCCAAACAGCCGCGCCCTGACGGTCACTACTTCGAATATGGCCTTTTTTACATTGAGCAGCGCACTCAGCTTGGGCTGAACGCCCTGAATCGACATCTTTGTAATTCTTGCAGCCGACTCCCGAATCTGTTCCTCTGCGGTGTAGGGAAAGTCCTCCAGCCGGCTCAGACTGCGGGAGAGCTTTTTGAGGCCCTCCTGGGAATACCTTCCTTCACAG
>JAABSZ010000278.1:0-3906 GCA_011390135.1 Desulfobacteraceae bacterium
CCTTTTACATGGCCGAAGAGATCGCTCTCCAGCAGGTTTTCATGTAGGCCGGTGCAGTCCAGCGTGACAAAGGGTCCTGATTTTGCCGGGCTCCAGTCATGGATCAGGCGGGCGATGACCCCTTTTCCGGTTCCGCTCTCCCCGCTGATGAGGATGTTCGCTGTGGAATCGGCCACCTGGCGGGCCGTCTTTAAGATCCCGTGCATCTTCTTGCTCCGGGTGAGAAAATCCCCCTCCCGCACAATCCCTTTGACCTGATCCCGAAGGCTCTTCACCTCCGACTCCAGGCTGCGGACCCGCTCTATCATCCGGATTAGATGGGTGATCCTATCCGGGGTGAAGGGTTTTGCCAGATACTCGAACGCGCCCATCTTGATGGCCTTGACCGCGGTGTCGATGGCCGCGTATGCGGTGACGATCACCACATAGGTCCGGATCTGTGTCTCCATGATCGCCTCCAGCACCGAAAGGCCGTCGGTGTCGGGCAGTTTCAGGTCCAGAAAGACGATATCTGGCCGGTGTTCGGCAAAGGCTTTGATTCCTTTTTTGCCGCTCTGTGCGGTGATCACCGTCAGTCCCATCTCCTCTAAGTGGATCTCGAGGGTGGTCAGGATGTTTTTGTCGTCATCTATGAGAAGAACCGTTTTCACCTGAAGCCTCGCTTTCCATGGGTATCCAGAACGTGAAGGTGGTGCCCCTGCCGATTCTGCTCTCCACACGGATGTCGCCGCCGTGATCCTCGATGATCTCCCGGACGATGGCCAGCCCCAGACCGATGGTTCCGCTCTCCTCTCTCCGGGAGAACTGGGTGTACCGGTCGAAGATCCGGGGGAGATATTTCTCCTCGATCCCCGCGCCCTGATCCGCGCACTGGAAATAGAAGCGGTTCCCCTTGCACGATACCCGGAGGTGAACCGTTCCGCCGGGGGCCGAGTAGCGGATGGCATTGCCCACGAGGTTGGTGATCACCCACGGAAAGCGCAGGGAATCGACCCGGACAGGGGGAAGCTGCGGTTCGATCTCGGTTTCGATCCGGATACCCTTCTCCTCGGCCTGGGGCAGCAGGGGTCTTAGGCACTCCTTTAAAAAGTGATCCAGATGAAGCTGCTCACGGCGACGGGGTTCGAGCATCCCCTCGAGCCGCGCGATGTTCACCAGCTCGTTGATGAGTCCCGAAAGGCGCATGCAGTCATCCCTTGCTGTCATCAGCAGGCGGCTTCGCTTTTCGGCCAGGAGCCGGTCCCCCTTTTCCGCGAGAATGCCGATGCTCATGGAGAGCGAGGTCATGGGGGTCTTGAGCTGGTGGGAGAGGTCTGCAATGAATCGGGCCTTTGCCTTTTCCGCCTGACGGACTTTGAGTTTCTGGGCTGTCAGCTCATCCGCGCTGATCTGATCGTAGACCTTGAGGCGTTCGAAGAGCCGGTTGAACTCGGCAGTGAGAAAGCCGATCTCGTCTCTGGTGGCCACAGGGATCTTGGGATAGGCGCCGCTTCCCTCCCGGACCCGGGCAAGGGTTCCGGCCAACTCCACCAGGGGCTTTGCGATCCGGGCCGCAAGCAGATGGCTGAAGATCAGGGTGAAGAGAATGGCCAGGGCCAGCAGCGTCAGGGAGTAGCGCATGGCTTTGGCGGCCAGGGCCTGGGTCTCGTTCTCGGCACGTTCCATCGCGTGCTCGTTGATCTGGATCAGATCGTTGAGATCCGAAAGAAAAAGGGCGGTGCGGGCGATGAAATCATAATGGCGCTTGGGCGGAATTTCGGTTCGGTTAAGGGCATCCCGGGCCGTCAGATCCCGGTAGAGGGAGAGAAAAGCCTCGTAATGGGCAAAAAGGGAATCGATGACCGCCTCTTCTCCGGGCTCGGTGATGTTCTCCCGGCAGAAGGTCAGCAGGCGGAAGACCTCCTGCAGCAGCGCCTCTCCGTTCAATTCCGGGGCCGGCTCCTGAAAGAGCGCGGTCAGTATCCGGTTCCGCTCCCGCTCCAGGATCTGCCGGATGCCCTGGGCTGCCTGAATGCTCTTGTAGTTTTTCGACAGGATCGTCTCTGCGCTTTGGCCCAGGGCACTCAGGTTCTGATAGTCGAGATAGATGACGAAAAGCAGCAGCACCGACGGAAAGAGGATCACCAGAAATATCTTGTTTTTCAACGAGGATCGGAGGGGATGACGGGTCTGCTGTTCCATTGAATTTGACATCTGCCGCTCTGCCTCTTTTCCTGGTCCGTCTCTTCTGTTCCGGTCAATATCCTCTTCAACGATCTGGATTATAGCACAGGAAGAGAGGCAAAGGAAGAGAGGGCCGGGCCGATTCTGATCCTTTTACAAACTGTAAAGAAAACAGACAGCGAAGAGGGCCGGAAAAACCGGTCCGGATCATTCCCGAATCAGAAATTTCCCTTGAAAAATGGGAGCATTCCCTACAAATTTTTTTTTGATTTACCGGCATATTTTTTGCTGAAATCATGTCAGGATTATAATGGTGCAATTATGTCTATAAGGAGAAGGGGTGTCGATTTCCTGAGTCCGGGTGGTTGCTGTTTTGAACCACGGAATACACGGAATACACGGAAAAAAAGAAAAGGAAAAAGGGAAAGGGGGTTGAATGGTTTATGGGTTGTTGTTTGAGGAGGAGAGTTATGGGATTGTGGGGGCTTGTTTTGAGGTCTGATTATAATGTTGCAATTATGATTTGAGGTGTATCCGGCATGAAAAGAACCAGGCTTTCCTATCGAATATTTGCCGGATTTCTGACAGCCCTTACGCTGACGGTATTGGTTGTCTTTGTCGGCTACAGCGCCCTGAACGGGGTCGAGAGACGGATTCTGATTTCAGAAGACGTTCATCAGATCGTCGAGCTGATGCTGGAAGTCCGTCGGCATGAGAAAAATTTCATTCTTCGGGGGGATGAAAAGTATATAGCCCGGGTTCAGGACTATCTGGAGGATATGAGAGTAATTGCCGATCAGGTGAAGACAAGGCTGAAGAGGTCGGCTCACAAAGAGGAGATGGATGCTCTGCTCGCTGCGGTAGATCTCTATGAAAATACATTTCAGGAGTTTATCGGCATGATCCTCTCCGGTGTCCCTCTAAATCTGATCAGCGAGTTGAACAGCCGGATGGTCATGTCGGCAAGAACCGTTCTCGATATCTGCTATAAAGCCAAAAAGGAACAGAAAGCCCTGATCCAGAGCCAGATGGAGCGGTCGGGAAACCTGCTGTTATTGGGAACTGCTATTGCATTTTTTCTCAATCTTTTCTTTGCTACCCTCATTACCCGCCATATCGCAAACCCGATCACCGCCATTGTCAACGGCCTCACGGGAACGGCCCGGGAGACGGCCGCGGTCTCCCATCAGATGGCAGGAGCCAGCCGGTCCCTGGCAGACGGGGCATCCAATCAGGCCGCGTCGATTCAGCAGACATCAGCTTCCCTGGAGCAGATCTCCGCGATGATCAGCAGAAACTCGGAGAATGCCTCAAAGACCTATCGCCTGATGATCCGCTCCGGCCGGATCATCCATGAGGGAGAGGCGATCATGGCCGAGCTGACCGCTTCGATGGCAGATATCATCGAGACCAGCCGGCAGACCTTCATGATCATCAAAAACATCGATGAGATCGCCTTTCAGACCAATCTGCTGGCTTTAAATGCCGCAATCGAGTCGGCCAGGGCCGGAAATGCCGGTGCAGGCTTTGCCGTGGTCTCGGACCAGGTTCGCAATCTGGCCCTCCGTTCGGCCGGCGCGGCAAAAAGCACATCAGAGCTGATTGAGACCACCGTAGAGAAGATCAGCAAAGGCTTTGAACTGGTCAGAAGGGCAGGCAGCGGCTTTGCCGAAGCTGCTCAGAGCGCTCGCCAGGTGGAAGAACTGCTGGGGGAGATTGCCGCGGCCTCCAATGAGCAGTCTC
>JAABSZ010000279.1:0-3864 GCA_011390135.1 Desulfobacteraceae bacterium
CACGGCGGCCTCAGCCTTCAGGAATGTTTTGTGATGGAGATCCTCGTGACCGCATCCCCGAAACCTTCGGCAACAGTTGAGATCACCGACATCGGGTGGAAGGGAATGCGCTGCAAACTGGCAGCGGAAGGCAGTATTGAAGGGCTTTTAATGGACATCCGCGAACAGGCCGGAAACCCTGAAACCAGCCTGGTCATGAGCGTAAAGCCTGTCAGGGAGGACGGCACGGCCTCGGTGGTGGTGGAGGATGAGTCGCTGGAGGGAACCGAAGCCGTGGTCCTGCTGATGGATGAGAATGGCGATCTGATGGCGCAGGTGGAAACCGTTATTGGCCGCGGGAGATAAAAGATGTCTGAACAGAATAAACAAACAAACGCCAACATCCGCAAGGTCAGCCTTCGAAATCTTTATCTGGACCCGAACAACTTCCGCCTGATCCATGAATCCGATCAGGTGAGCGTTCCGGATGAGAAGATCAGGGATAAGGATGTCGCCAACAGGACCTACCGGCTGATCGTTGGCGAAAAAAACCAGAATATACAGGATCTTGTAGAGAGTTTCAAGGCGAATGGCTATCTGCCCGTTGACCAGATCCAGGTGAGAAGGGTTGACGGCATCTTTATTGTTGTTGAAGGAAATCGGCGCGTTGCCGCGCTTAAATACTTAAGCAATGAATACGAACAGAAAAGCATCGATCTCGGGAAACTCGACAAATCCATATTCAGCAATGTGCCGGTCGTTCTTTATGAAGATCCGGACGAGGTCCATCACCTTGTTTTAATGGCGCTGAAGCACATCAGCGGCAATCGGAAATGGGGCGAATGGAATCAGGCCAGGCTGTTGCAAACCCTCATGACAGATCATAACCTGCCCGAGGATGATGTCTGCAAAAGGGTCGGTATCAATAAAACAGAGCTTCGCAGAAACATCCGGGCGCTCGCGCTGGCCGATCAGTATCAGGAATCGGACTACGGGGATCAGTTCGATGAAGACATGTTTCCCATTTTCAGAGAGGCCGCAAGAAACGTCGCGCTCAAGGACTGGCTGAACTGGGATGACGCCGACAACAGGGCAAATGATAGAGAAAATATTGAATTGTTCTTCAGTTGGCTTTCAAGAGAGCCGATCGATGATGACTCGGATTCCGAATATTCCGGCAGAAATCGCGATTACCAGGAGCCGGCCATTTCAAAGCGGGATGATATCGTCATTCTATCAAAGATTATAAAAGATCCTGTCGCAATCGACAAATTAAAGGAATATCGGAATTTAAATGAGGCCTATCGAACCAGTGATCTTATCTTTAAAGAAAAAATCAAGGATGCGATAAACTCTGTTGTCTCGGATGTGGAAACCCTCGGGCAGCTTTCAATAGCGCCGGAACAGACCCCTCGACTCGAGGATGCCCTGGGCAGGCTTCGGGCAATAGTGGAAAAGGCCCGGGGCGGCAGCCTGCGAGGCGTTGAGCAGACCGCGGTTTTTTTTGACCGTATCGACCGGCATTTCTCATCTGTAAAGATCCCTTCATATCGTTGTCTAAGCGGCCTGGAAGTTCAAAAGATATCGAGGATCAATCTCTTCGCGGGGGTCAATAACAGCGGCAAGACATCCTTTCTTGAAGCGGTATATCTGCTCTGCAAGCAGAATGACTTCAATGGCGTGGTGGACATTCTGAGGCGCAGGGGGAAAATCCCCGAAGGCCACATTCCCCCGAGATGGCTCACGGACCAGCTTACGGAGACCATCGTGGTCGAAGGTGTTTTTGATCATAAAGAGAGCGGAATCGAGATCCGGCCATTTATCGAGGAGAGCACCACACTGGATCGGGCACGATATCTGAAATCTGTCGAAATATCGACTCGTTTTGAAAAATATAAACTTGAATCCCTGACAAGGATTTATCAAGGCCGCGACCGGGAAACCCAGGCGGACACGATCAAACTGCTCTGCAAGGTGGTCTTCAGCAGCCCGTTTTTTTTCAATGAGCCGCACCACTATACTTCTTTTTACCATAAGAGCGTGCAGTCAAAACTTTTGCCTAAAATATTCAAATTTATTCAAGATAAAGTGGTCCCGACAGTAAAGGATATTCGCCTGGTGAATGAGTTCCAGAGATTTCTCGTGGAAGACGACGCCTTTGAAAACGCAATGGATTTAATGTCATACGGCGAGGGCCTTCAAAGGATTTTCTTTACCTCCCTTCTTTTTGCCTCGGCTGAAAACGGCGTTGTTCTTATCGATGAATTCGAGAATGCCATCCACGCGGACTTGATCGAGATTTTCGCGCCATTTATACACTCCCTGGCAAAAGAGTTCAATGTTCAGGTGTTTCTGACAAGCCACAGCAAGGAGTGCATAGATTCCTTCGTCAAAAATATATCGAAAACGGAGATGGATGATTTCTCTTTTCACGCGCTCGTCCGGGATGGCGATGGCGGTATAACGATTCGGGAGTTTTACGGAAAGGATTTCTCCAGACTCGTTGAGGCCGGAGATGTCGATCTGCGGAGAGCGCGATGAGTTCATTTGTACGAACCCTTCTGGTCTTCTGTGAAGGACCGCATGATGCAGCCTTTGTGAGAATGGTTTTCAAGAGAATACTGGGGTTTCAGATTGAAAAGCTCAAGTTCTCGGAGATGCCGTCGCCATTCAACAACTTATTCACAAAGGCCGTTGAGAAACATGCGGCGCAGGACATGTCCCTGGATATGACCCACAAGTTTTTCCTGCCGGACTCAGTGCTGCGGAAAAATGATGACATCGCATTTATTTTCAACTGCGGTGGAAAAACGCAATACGATAAGGTGAGAGACCTTCTTACAGATTATATTCCGCTGATTGAACAGGCAGCCATATTTCCGGCAGGGGCCCAAGAGATTGTCGATTCCGTGAGGTATCTGTTTTTATATGACAGCGATGCCGACGGATTGGACCGGATCGTTGACAACATATCCAGAGAATTTCAGAAGGTCAATGAAAAGGATTTTGTGGTGGATGCCTGGATCGGAACAAAATCAGAATTTGGACGAGTATCAAAGGATAAAGCTGTTTTTGTCTGGGGCGGAGCGCCCGACAAGGGCACGCTGGAAGATCTCTTGATGCCCATGTTCGACTTCACCGAAGCGAACAAGCCGCTCATTGCAAGGTCCAAACAGACCATGAATGAAATGTTCAAGTGGGACATCGACCATGGGGACAGCAAAAAAGCCGTGGCCGAAGTTGAAAAGTTCAAGAAAGCTGTTCTGACGACCGTGGGACAAAGAAAAAAGCCGGGCTCCTCATTGAATGTCATATTGGAGCAGGCCGAACTCATAACGGATGATGCACTCAGGGCTTGTCCCACGACAGCGGGATTTGTCGAGTTTATCAGGGAGTTTTGGAGGATGGCCGACTGATGGAAATGGATGCCCTCGACAAAAAGGCCGCGGCCGTTCTGGACGGCTATCTGGTCCGCAAGGATCTGGTTCGCACCTTCAGCCGCCAGTTTCCGGTTCCGACCTATGTTGTGGAGTTTCTGCTGGGCCGGTACTGCGCCGGCACCGACCCGGAAGAGATCGAAGAGGGGCTGGAGATCGTTCAGCGCCAGTTGAAATCCCGCACCGTCAAGGCCGGAGAAGAGGAACTCTTCAAAGCCCATGCCCGGGAAAAGGGATCTGTGAAAATCATAGATCTTCTCAGCGCGCGGCTGGACGCGAAGACCGATTCCTACCTGGCCACCCTGCCGAGCCTGCAACTCAAAGATGTCCGGATCGACTCTGAGCTGGTCAATACCCACGAACGGATGCTCACCGGCGGCTTCTATGCCGAGATCACGCTCTCCTATGATGGGGCCATTGCCCAAGAGAAGAACGGCCGGCCCTTTGG
>JAABSZ010000280.1:0-3853 GCA_011390135.1 Desulfobacteraceae bacterium
AGGCGCGTTTGCAATTCTTGCGGCCTCGATCCTGGCGCCCAAAGCAGTCTACACCTTTGGCGTTCCCCGGGTCGGAGATGCAGTCTTTGCAAAGCGCCTCTCCGAAGTCCCCATCTATCGGGTGAACGGAGGGAAGGACATCGTGGCAACGCTTCCGCCTTCGGTCATCCCCTTCGAGTTCAGACATGTGGGGGAGCTTTTCTTTTTCGCGGAGCGGGAGGATATCGCGCGTCAGTTTACCGATCCTCCCGCATATTTATCGGACCATGCACCGCTCAGCTATACGATCCGGCTGGGCCGGTGCATCCGGGATCTTTATCCGGGGTATGGCGGTACTATTTCAGGATCTGCTCTTTTGTCAGATCCAGTTTTTCAATCATCTCCCGGATGAAATCAAGGGAAAAATTTCCAGCATCGAACCGTTTGAAAGCCGATAAATACAAAAATCACTGTCAATTGTGAAAATTTTTCTGAATTTCATGCTCTCGGCCAAAGCGATCAATGAGGCATCCGCCAGATCCATAGGCGTATCCTGATACTTTCCCATCAGATTGTTCATTTTATTGATCTCAGAAAGAGTCAAATCATGAAGTTCCAGATTCATATCTTCCACCAGTTTCCAAAGGACGGACTGATAGCGGTAGCCGCCGACCGAACCCAGAATATGCATGGTTTCGGTAAAGCAAGGCCACGTTGTCAGCAAAGGCTCAGGCGGCAGACTCTCTAATGTTTCAACACAGATATTGTGAAAGTTATCTCTATTATCAAGCAATGCGATCAGAGGCCCAGTGTCTGTCAGTATCATAGTTTTCCCTGTTGCCGCTTTTCTGACAGAATCTTCTCAAATTGTTTTCCGGTATTTTCGGACATCTGCGCCCCGCCTTCTACAATATCACCGCTGTCAATACTGCCAATATAGTCCGCAAGCCGATCCGCCAGCGTAACCGCCTCATGCGAATGCTCTGTGGGCTTGGCCCGGGTATCTCTTTTTTTTGGTAAAAAACATTCCCGCAGTGTTTTGATGGCCAGCCGTTCGGCAGTGATCCCCTGCTTTTTTGCTTTTTCAGTCAATACCTGTTCTATTTCCTGTGTCAATGTTATGTTCATAATTGAAATTTCCCAATGTCGGTCATTGTTAATTCTTCCTCAATAATCCATCGCCATGCACATGATAAGGAATTATGGTCGGTTTTGCACGAAATTTCAACCCTCTTTTCCTTGTGGGAGAAGATCGAAAGGTTCATCAGCACCATCGAAATCCCTCTCTTTTACACAGGCCACAGCCTTGGCGGCGCGTTTGCAATTCTTGCGGCCTCGATGTTGGAGCCCAAAGCAGTCTACACCTTTGGCGTACCCCGGGTCGGAGATGCAGTCTTTGCAAAGCGCCTCTCCGAAGTCCCCATCTATCGGGTGAAAGGAAAGCGTGATCGAGCCGGCTCGATTTGGCCGATCCTTTCGGACCGATGGTACTCTTCTTTCCATTTTTTCCCGTTTTTCCGCCCAAAGTCGTCTTCCCCCACCAGTTCGGTCAGTTCGGAGACGGTATTCTGGATCGGTTCGATCTGGTCGGACAACTGCCCAACGGAGCGGGTCAGTGCATCTGCACCGTCTGCGGCCTCCCGGAGGTTGCCGTCCATCAGCGAAACGCTTTTGCTGATCCGTTCGATCCCCCCGGCCTGTTCAACAGTGGCTCTTGCGATCTCCCGAATCGCTTCGGAGATCTGTTCCCATGAACGGTCCAGTTCAAAAAACCCGTTCCGGGTCTTCTCCACATGGAGCGCCCCCTTTCGGATCCGGTCGATGGTCTCTTCGATCATCTCCTGGGTCTGCTGTGCCGAACCGGCCGTGCTTACTGCCAGGGAGCGGATCTCCCCGGCCACCACCCCGAAGCCCGCGCCCGCCTCCCCGGCCCTTGCAGCCTCCACGGCCGCGTTCAGCGCCAGCAGGTTGGTCTGGAAGGCCACCTCGTCTATCGAGCGGACGATTTTGGATATATGCTCCCCGGCCTGGGAGATCTGCCCCATGGACGCGGCCGTCTCATCCATCATCTTGGAGGCTTGACGGATGCTCTCCATCACATTGAGTACGAAATCATTGACCTGTTCCGCTGCCAGGGCATTCTCCCGGGTGTTGGCAGACATCTGAGTCAGAAGCGAGGATATCTCCTCCAGGGAGAGGGCATTTCGGGAACCGCTCCGGGCCAGCCCCCGGGAGGCCGCATAAACGGTTTGGGTCACGCCCGATACCTCTTCTGCGTTTCGCTTCAGCATCCCGATGGCCCTCAGGATCGGGGCCGAGATCCGGCGGGGGAGAAAGAGGGCCAGAGCCAGACCCGCAAGGGTGATGGCAAAGAGTATGCCCCCCAGCAACCCCACTGCCCGGTTCTTCTCCGTCAGCAGCCGGCTCTTCTGTGCCTGCAGCATCTCCATCGCCAGGTTTTCCACGGCCTCTTCCGCGGCCGTCATGGCCTCCCGGACTTTGAACTCCTCCTGGATGAGGCTGTTGATTTGATTGAAACCGGCCTGATATTCGGCCATCTTATCGACAATGGCCTTCATATTCATCTGATCGCTTGGATCGGTCATGGTTTTGCCCATCTCCTGCCCCAGCTCGATGGCCCTGGTCAGCAGTCCATTCAGCCGCTCCCCGAGGGCCGCCTCCTTATAGTGGAGAAACTCCTTTTCATCATGGCGGATCATCATAAACCAGCGCACCAGGTGTTCCGATTTCCGCAGGATCTCCATCTGCCGGTCCAGTTTCGCGTCTGCGGCGATCCGGGCATCCTCGGTCTCGATCCGCTGCTGCATGCTGATGCTCTCCATCCCCTTCATGGCATCGAAGACCGCTTCTGCGGCAGCGGCCTTGGTTTCAGGGTTCCGATCCAGGATGTAGGCGAGAAACTGAGTCCGGTAACGGCCGAACTTCTCCAGGATCTCGGCCATCCGCCCGCGGTCCGCCTCATTTTTCAGCCGGGGGACTATATTTGCCGCACCAGCTATGATCTTCATCACCGTTCCCTCCCAGCTCCGCAGGATTTGGCCGCTCTCCTCATAGAGCAGGAGGTTCTGCAGGGCTTCGGCCTCCAGTGACCAGAGGTGGAGCTGCTGGATCTCGTCGGTCAGGCGGATCTTCTCCTGTAGAAATTCGGTATGGGTCTTTCTCGAATCGAGCAGCCGATCCTCCTGATTCTGGCAGATCACCCGGATCTTGTTCATGATCTCATAGGCCAGATCGCTCATCTTCTGCCGATTCTCACGGATCTCGCTGAAGATGGCCGCATAGGCTGCAAACGCTGCTTCATAGGCCCGGGCATCCCGGATCAGCGGATCGGCCGCCCCGTGCAGTGGATCATCTGCAGGCAGATCTTTGAGCCCTTGGATATCGCGGATGAACCTTTGGATCTGTTCGGCGATCCCCGAAATCATTTCCGGGTCCTCTGCGATGATGAAATCCCGCTCGACCCTCCGGATGCCCCGGATTCGGATGAGATAGCTGTTCATCTGTTCGTTCTTTTCAAACCCCTGCACCATGTGAGTGAGGCTGACGGTTCCGATGCCGACCGCACCCCAGGTAAGCACCAGGATGCCCAGAAATCCGAGCAGTATCTTTGTCTTGATTTTCATGGGTTACCCTTTTGGCTTTCATTCTTGTAGAACAACTTTCTGAAGAGTGGGCTCTTTCCGATGCCTGCATGAGGTATTATAGCATATTTTTGTTAGGATTATGATTGGGATCGGGAAAAAGAGAATCTTCCGGAGGTTCAACAGGGGCCGGTAATCATCGGATACAAGGGGCTTCGCCGGCGGATTCTGGCCGTGGATGACAATTATGCAAACCTCTCCTTTCTCATCTC
>JAABSZ010000281.1:0-3779 GCA_011390135.1 Desulfobacteraceae bacterium
TTCCAGCGTCGGATCTTCTTTCCCTTTCAACCCGTTTCCATCTGTGATAAAAAAAGGAAAGGCCGCCGGCGCCGGTGCGCGGTTGAAAACCGAAAAGAAGGAGATCGGGACCTGTCAGCCGAATACTCCCCGAACCGACTTGAAACAGGATTTCCGGGAAGAAATCCAGCGCCTGAAAAAGGAAACCCGACCGAAGAGGAAGGTAGGGTTTATGGAAAAAAGGATCGCTGCGGCAACAGGAATTTTACTGTTTTAAAGGATCAGCCCCCATTGTCAAACCTCAACAGGAGATTTTTTCATGCCCCCCAAGCCGACTTATGAGGAACTGGAGCAACGAATACATGAATTGGAAGGGGAATTGGAAGGGGAACTGGAAAAACAGAAGGCAGAGACCGCGCGCTTACAGGAAATGGTTCGGGAAGAGAGGCACGAGGAAAAAAAGCTCAGAGACCAGAGCCTTATTCTGAATACGCTCATCGATGCGGTTCCCATTCCCATCTTCTATACGGATTTCAAACAGACCGAGGCGGTTCTCTGCAAACGCCTCCGGTACGAAAAGAAGATCGCCGAGGCTTCGACCTGTCTGCTTCGGAAAAACCACCATCATGAAAACATTACAGACGCCCTGGCCCGGATGCGAGAGGCTTCCTGGATCGATCGGGTCTATCTCTTTGAAAACTTCGATGACCCCGCAGACGGCCTCTGCATGAGACAGACCCATGAGGTCTGCCCCCCGGGTGTTTCGCCCGAGATCGACAATCCGGTTCTTCAGCATGTTGTTTACCGGGATGGTTTCCAACGCTGGGCCGAAGGGCTTCGGATGGGCGAGCCGATTATCGGTGCGGTGTCCGGTTTTCCGCAGGGGGAAAGGGAGATTCTGGAGCCCCAGGGGATCCTTTCGATTCTGGTGCTGCCCCTCGGCACTGGAGAAAAATGGCGGGGATTCATCGGATTTGATGATACACAAACTGCCCGAAAGTGGGAGGAGGAGGAGATCCGGCTGCTGCGGACGGCCTCGGAAATGATCGGCGGATATATGGCGCAGGTGGAGACGGAAGAGGCCCTCCGCAATACCCTGGCCCGGGCAGAGGCGCTCAACCAGGAACTGGTTCAGCAGACAGAGATCGCCGGAAAAATGGCTGCCCGCGCAGAGAGCGCCAACCGGGCCAAAAGCGAGTTTCTGGCCAACATGAGCCATGAGATCCGCACCCCCATGAACGGGATCATCGGCATGACCAGTCTGATGCTGGAGATGGATCTGAACGACGAACAGCGGCGCTGTGCCGAGACCGTGCTGGCCAGCGGGGAATCGTTGCTGACCATCCTCAACGACATACTCGACTTTTCCAAGATCGAGGCCGGAAAGCTCGAAATGGAGACCCTGGACTTTGAACTGCCCCTTCTGCTGGAGGATATTGCCGATATCATGGCCTTACGGGCTCAGGAAAAGGGGATCGAGTTCATCTGCTCCATCGCGCCGGATCTTCCGTCCCGGCTCCGGGGAGATCCGGGACGTCTGCGCCAGATCCTGAACAATCTCGCCGGCAACGCGGTGAAGTTCACTGAAAGCGGAGAAATCGAGATGGGAACGGTTCTGGAATCAGAGACTCCGGAAAGGGCCGTGGTTCGACTGACCGTGCGGGACACCGGCATCGGCATTCCCCATGACCAACAGGATCGCCTCTTTGAATCCTTCACCCAGGCCGAGTCATCCACCACCCGGCGATACGGCGGAACGGGCCTGGGGCTGGCCATATCCAAAAAGCTGGTTCAGATGATGGGCGGCGAGATCCGTTTCAAGAGCCTGCCGGGAGAGGGGAGCACATTCTGGTTCACCGCCCCGATGGAGAAACAGACCCGCGCGGTTTCGGAGACAATCCCGCGGCTCGACATTCGCGGCGCGCATATCCTTGTGGTGGATGATAACGAGGCCAACCGGGAATACCTGCGTCTGCAACTGACCGCATGGCAGGCCAGGGTCGCGGTATTTCCGGACGGTCCTTCGGCCATGAAGGCGCTCTATGAGGCACGGGATGCGAACGATCCCTTCCGCGCGGCCATTCTGGACATGCATATGCCGGGAATGGACGGAGCCGAACTGGGCCGGGCCATAGAGGCCGATGAGACCCTCCGGGAGACCCGGCTGGTGATGATGACCTCTCAGGAGGAACTGGGCGATGCGAAACGTCTGAAGGATATCGGCTTTGCCGCGTATCTGACAAAGCCGGTGCGCCGTTCGGAAATCTTTGACAGCCTTTGCTCGGTTCTGGAAGGCGGGGAATACCCAAAAACCGCACAATCCCTTGTCACCCGCCATTCCATCCTGGAAAGCCGGCAACAGAGCGGGCGGATTCTGCTGGCCGAAGACAACCTCACCAATCAGCAGGTGGCCCTGGGGATACTCAAGAGTCTTGGACATAGGGCAGATGTCGCGGAAAACGGCGCCGAAGCCGTGAAAGCGCTGCAGAAAAGGTCTTATGATCTGGTGCTGATGGATATTCAGATGCCCCTGATGGATGGGCTGACCGCAGCCCGCCTGATCCGGGATCCGAGTTCCGGGGTTCTGGATCACCGGATTCCCATTATCGCGATGACAGCCTATGCCATGAAGGGGGATCAGGACAAATGTATGGATGCGGGCATGAACGACTATGTTCCCAAACCAGTGGCCATCAAGAGACTGGCCGCGGCCTTGAAGCGATGGCTCCCTTCCGGGATTTCACCATCTGATGAAGGAGGAGAGCCTTTGGTTCAAAAAGCGGTAGCTTCAAATGATCCAACACCTGCACAGGGGGCCTGCGCGGAAGATCGGCCGGTATTTAATGAAAAGGATCTGATGTACCGGATGGATGGAAACGAGGATCTGGCCCAAGAGATCATCCAATATTTTCTGGATGATGCCCCACAGCAGATGGCCGACATGTGGGAACAACTGGAAAATGGAGATGAACAGGGAGCCCGCCGGCAGGTTCACAGCATCAAAGGAACTGCGGCCAACATCGGCGGAGAGGCCCTGCGCCGGATCGCAGGCCAGATGGAAAAGGCCATTGCAGAGGGAGATCCGGAATCGGCCCGGGCGCGACTGCCCGAAATGCAGCACCAGTTCGACCTGCTGAAAGAAAGGCTGAAAAGTTTTCTTTCCATGAAACCGCGTTCGACCGAGGCGGCAGATTAATGATTGACAGTGGATGATGTCCGGGATATGTGAACGAACTTGTCGTAATGGTGCAGAAGAGCAAGTCATAGCCTTCCTGGATCTTTTGCCAGGTTTTATGGTGATCACCTCCTATGGGCGTTGTCGCAAATCGTAAATCACTTTCAGATATACCTGATCCTTATCATCTCCATTTTCCTGTATCATCTGCATACCTCTTTAAAAATCCATTCCAGTTCGTTTTGTATAGAGGCCGCGCCGACGATGATGAGATAAATCTCCTGCCTGATGCCTTTCCGGTTCAGCTCCTTGCAGAGGAGGTCTATGGTTCTTCGAATCTCGTTGTCGCTGAATTGCAGCATCTGTTTCCGTTTTACCGCTTTGGTTTCGATTCGTTGCCGGAGGAGTGCGAAAATTCCTTTTTCGCACTCCCCTACAAAATTATAGCGACTTACAGGAGTTTTGCACGAAAAATTTAGTTTCCGGAGACACTTCGAAGAGAATCAAAGCATCCGCCAAGGTTTCTCTTTGGTTATGCTTCAGGTTCCGCAGCCCGACCTTCACATCGATGCAGTCCAGCAGGATTTTCACTTTTTCCTCGAACATGCTTCAAAAGGCGGAGGCC
>JAABSZ010000282.1:0-3744 GCA_011390135.1 Desulfobacteraceae bacterium
GACTATTTCAAGGGGCTTCTCCACTGGGCAAAGGTGTCGGGAACATCGCCGAAGGACGGATATCTGGTCTATGGCGGGGATATGGATCAGCAGCGGGAGATGGGAACCGTTCTCGGATGGCGGACATTTGCGGAGACCCTTCCGCAAAAAATTTAAGGATGGGGATTTGAAGGTGATCTCGATCGCGGAAAGCCCCGTTTTTTTCCGGAGAAGAAAAATTTTCGTTCTGAGAAATTTTCTTTCAAGAGCTTGACGGATTTCACAGCAGAGTGGATGGGAGTGGCTGTCGGGACGGAGATGGGTGCATCCTTGGCAATCGCCTGTGGATGGATAAGAACTGGCAGCAGACCCCGAACAGGAAGCCTGTCCGCGGCGGTTGTTTCCTTTCAACCACAAAAAGATAAGGAGAATAAACAATATGGAAATTCAGACCACTCTGAAAGAGCTGCCGGATCGGATAAAACAGCTCGATATTTCACCGGATACCCGGATTCGCCTGATTATTGAAGAGATCCGTGATCCATCGGGAAAAGAAAAATCACATTTTCCTTTTTTGTACGGAAAAGTCTGGACCGATGTAGAAGGCCCCATCGATATATCCGAAAATGTCGATGCGTATCTGTATGATACGGAAGATATCCATACATACCGGAATCGCAAGATCGTCTGAAGATGATGAACGAAAGGCTTTGATGTATTTCCGGAAATACGCGGATCAGAAGATCAGTTTTACAGACTGCCTTTCATTTGTTACCATGAAAAAGCTCTCTCTTCAGAAGGTCTTCACCTTTGATCGACATTTTAAATATGTTGGATTCGATATCGTTCCAAATTTGTAAAAAGACGAATTCTCCCTCTCCTTATCCCCTTTCGGATGGGCCTCTCGGATGTTGAATCCTGTGCCGGTATCTGATACGGTTGCGGTGTTTGCAAAAGAACAGAGAAAACCACTATCCACTATTCACGAACCACGATTCACTCGATAAAGAAAGGCACAGAAATCATGCAAACCATCGATCTGAGATCCGACACCATCACCCGGCCCACCCCTTCCATGCGCAAGGCCATGGCCGAAGCCGAGGTCGGCGACGATGTATTCGGGGAGGACCCGACCATCAATCGCCTGGAGGCGATGGCGGCCGAGCGGATGGGAAAGGAGGCTGCGCTCTATGTCTCCTCCGGGACAATGGCCAATCTCGTCTCTTTATTGACCCACTGCGGCCGGGGCCATGAGGTGATCCTGGGGAATCTCTCCCACATCTTTTTGAACGAGCAGGGGGGGCTTTCGGCACTTGGGGGCATCCATCCCAATACTGTCCCAAATCAGCCAGATGGCACGATCCGTATCGGAGAGATCGAGGCCGCGATACGCGCAGAGAACGTCCACTTTCCCCGCACAAAGCTCATCGCTCTGGAGAACACCCACAATCGTTGCCACGGCTGTCCCCTGGATGCGGCCTATATGGATGCTGTTGGCGAATTGGCCGGGAAATATGGTCTGCAGGTGCATATCGACGGAGCGCGGATCTTTCATGCAGCCGTAGCGCTGGGGGTTGAAGCAGAGAGACTGGTCAAAAGGGCCGATTCGGTCTCCTTCTGCCTGAGCAAGGGGCTTGCCGCGCCTGTCGGCTCTCTGGTCTGCGGAACAAAACCCTTCATCGCCGAGGCCCGAAGAAACCGGAAGGTCCTGGGCGGCGGGATGCGCCAGGCCGGAATCATCGCGGCCGCAGGAATCGTCGCTCTGACGGAGATGGTGGACCGTCTGGCCGATGATCACACCAATGCAAAGGCGCTTGCGGAGGGGCTTTCCAGGATCGACGGCCTTGGGGTCAATGCTGCACTGGTCAAGACGAACATCGTCTATCTCGACATTGTCCGGGAGAACCTCTCCGCACAGATGCTGGCGGAACTGCTGGGGAAAAAAGGGGTGAAACTGCTGCCTACGGGCTCCCGGCAGCTTCGGGCCGTGACCAACTGCCATTTGGCCGGCGCGGATATCGAGGCCGCGCTTCAAGTCTTTTCCGCGGTGATGGATTGAAAAACATGGGGAAACCAATCCTGTTGAAATCTTTCAGTACAATAAATGAACGGAAAATTGTTAGAGCCGCTACACCCAGGAGAAGTATTGCGAACAAAAAACAAAACAGGAAGAGACAAATTTTTTGAGCAGATAAAGAAAGCAGTTCATGAGTTGGAACCCGATGCAGAGATCATCCTTTATGGATCACGCTCCCGCGGGGATGCTGACTCGGAATCGGACTGGGATTTCCTTATTCTGGTTGAAGGCATCGTTAATGATGAGCGCACAGATCGGATTCGGCACAGGCTCTATGAAATCGAATGGGAATATGGGGAAGTCATCTCCTCAATTGTGCGTACCCGCGGTGAATGGAACAGCAGCCGCTATCAGGCCATGCCGTTTCATCAGCAAGTCCAGCAGGAAGGTATTCTCCTGTGAAAGAATCAAGCAGAAAGGAACTGGTAGCACACCGTTTATCTCGATCCGTTGAGACACTGCAGGATGCTCGGATTCTGGCGGATGCAAATCGATGGAATGCTTGTGTAAACAGGCTTTATTATGCAAGTTTCTATGCGGTTACGGCTCTTCTGCTACATCATGGTCTGTCATCATCCAAGCATACAGGTGTGCGCAGCCTTTTCAACAAGCAGTTTGTGAAGGCAGGCATAGTTCCAAAAGATTGGCAAGGATCTACAATGATCTTTTTGAGAGACGTCAAGAGGGGGATTACATCGATTTTGTAAGCTTTCGAGAATCGCAGGTTCTGCCGTGGATTTCAGATGCGGAACAGCTCATTAATTGGATTGTTCGATGGCTTGAAGGGATTTCCAGCCAATAGATGAGAATTGAATTTCATCTTTTAAAAGGGTATTCCCGGCCATCGTCTATGAATGGATAAGGACAGGCAGCCAGTCCGTCCCGGTGTTTATGAGGGGGAAACCATGAAATACTTCCCCCTCTCAACAAATCGCTCCTCAGCTTTTCAACCGATCGGATCATTCTCCACAAGATCCCAGACCCCGCAGGGGCAGGCCCCCGCGCAGAAGCCGCAGCCGATGCACCGGTTCTCGTTCACCACATACTCGTAGTCGCCGTTCTCCCCCTCAATCTTGCGGATGGCGGCCTCGGGGCAGATCTCCACGCAGATGCCGCAGTCCCGGCAGGCGCCGCAGGAGGAGCACTGGGCGCCGCACTGGCCGATGTCCTCGAAGACCGAGATCCGGGGGTCGAAATACTCCAGCGTCACCCGGGATTTGTCGATCATCTGCGGGCCCAGGTCGATGATCGGGTCCGTTCCCGGCGGAAGCGCTTTTGACGTAATGGGTGTGGGCGTCTTCCCCTTGAAGGACTCGGTGATGGCATGGGCAGCCTTCCGGCCCGCGCCGATGGCATCGGTCAGAAGGCCCAGCTTGACCGCGTCGCCGATCGCGAAGATGTCCGGGTCGGTGGTGCGGAAATGCTTGTCCACCTCGATGAATCCATGATCTGTCTCCACGGTGTCGGGCAGAAAATCCAGATCGGGCGCATCGCCGATCGAGATGATGGTTGTGTCGGCCGGCAGCAGCTCCCCGTCGGTCAGCTTTACGCCCTCTTCGGTGATCTCCTTGGTGAAGACTGGCCATTTGAACTTGGCCCCGGCCTTTTCCGCATGTTCCCGCTCTTTGCCGAAGGAGGCCGGCTCCTGGATGTCGATCAGGGTGATGTCGGTCGCACCGAGCCGGCCA
>JAABSZ010000283.1:0-3704 GCA_011390135.1 Desulfobacteraceae bacterium
CGAAGTGAGGATCTTCCGATAGACCCCCTCCTGCTCCCCGGAGAGGGCCCACCCCTCCTGAACCTTGGCGGTCTCCTGCTCTGAGGAGAGGATCAGTCCGTCAAAAGCCTTCTGGATCTGCGCGATCTTCTCCTTGATTTCATCTGTCGATTCAACGGTGTCGTCCGCAAGCCGTCTCACCTCGCTGGCCACGATCTCGAAGTTCTTTCCATCTTCACCCGCAGCCGAAGCCTCCAGCTCTGCATTGAACGCGATGATCCGGGTCTGGCTGGCAATGCCGGTTATGATGTTGACGATCTCCCAGATGCTGCGGATGCTCTCTGTAAGGCTCCGGATGCCCTCAAGGGTCTGTGCGTTGGTCTTTTTGATCTCATCCATCTTCTCCCGGTTCCGGCCGATGATGGCCACCCCCTCCTCCACATCCTCCCGGGTCTTGCCCGCGATTTTGGCCACACCCTCGATCTGCTCTCCGATCTCCTTTGTATGGCGCTCCGAATCCTCCATTGTGGTGACAATCTCCTTGACTGAGGCCGCCTGATGGTTTGCGGTGGTGAAGACCTGCCCGGACGTTGAAGTCAGGTTCATGGTGGCGTCGAAGAGCGTCCCTGTGGAGGAGTTCACCTTCACCAGAAGATTCCGGAATTTTCCCACCGATTGGTTGATGAGAAAACTGATATAGTCGAAATCATCCGAAAGACTGGTGGGAATAGTCCGCCCCTGGTCTCCCGAATCCGAGACAAAGCGCTCCAGAGACCGGCTGAGCAGATGAAGCCGGCGGCTAACCGTATAGACCACCAGAAAGATGGCCGCAGACATAGTCAGGAGATTGACGATGACCAACCCTGTAAGCTTGGGCAGAAGAATTCGTATGGGGGGAGAATCATGAACAGAGGAAGCAAAGAAAAGGAAGATGGAGAAATTGGCATAAAAGGCCGGGAGTACCAGAAAGATCATCGCCTTCCAGAAAAAGCTCAGGCCGTAAAATTTCCTCTTCTTCACCAGAAGATCTGCGATCTCTCCCTCTGCAACCAGTTCTTCGCAGGGTTTCCGGATCAGATTGAAGACGTACATGAACGCGATCAGCCCGGAGATGAAGCCGCCATAAAAGGCAAGGCTCAGGATGGAAATGGTCTTGATTACGTCAATCTCCAGCGCCCAGAACCCATAGAGGGCGATGGCGGTCGAGCCCAGGGCAATGCGGATGAAGATCCATCCGCCGTGGAGGTAGGGTAGCCGGTTGAGGCGGTCGAAGAGGTTCTGGGTCTCCTTGCGGCTGAGGGTCCCGTTTCGGAACCCGTCGAGCTGATGCCCCAGATTCTTCATCAGCAGATGGTCCGTGGGCACTGCCATAAAAAGAACGATAATGACCGTGGCCATCCCTATGGCCTGCAAAAAGACCTTTACAACCTCAGGCTCGAAACTGACCAGCAGCAGGGCATAGGCAGTGCCCAGAGGTACTCCGATCAGAATTCCGATCAATTCGGATAAATGAAAACGAAGGATGAAATTCTTGCTGTCGATGGTGGCCATCCTCTATCCTTTCTATGGATTCTCCACTTCAGCTATTCTCTATACTAAAAACAGATTTTCTGCAACAAGAGCGATCAGTATCTTACGAATTCTTCCGTTTGACTTCCCCCTCTCTTTTTTCTATACTTGAATTGAAACAATATTTTGTATAATTCAAAACCATTCCGGACAGGAGGAGGAGAACAGCATGACCACGGAACAGGGCGCATTCGATCCCACAGGACTTTTTACGGACGCGGCCGAATACTGGCAGGACTTCTGGCAGCGGTCGATCCTTTTTACCGATATCCTCCGGGTCCGGGGGAACCACTTCATCGAAACGGCCCACAAAGGTGCGCGGCCGGTGCTGGTCTTTGATTACGAGATCCTCATGGACGGCCGCTCTCTGGAGCGGCCTGTCAATCACGACCTGGTCCGGATTCTGCCGGAGAAAGGGACCATAACCGATCCGGAAAAGCGGCCCATCGTGGTCATCGATCCAAGAGCAGGTCATGGGCCCGGCATCGGCGGCTCCAAGATCGACTCGGAGATCGGCGTGGCCCTGGCCGCGGGACACCCGGTCTATTTCATCCTCTTCTATCCGGACCCGGAGCCGAACCAGACCTATTCCGATGTCAAGGCCGCGCAGATCCGCTTTATCGAAGAGGTGAAACAGCGCCATCCTCTTGCGGCCGAGCCTGCGATCATCGGCAACTGCCAGGCCGGTTGGGCCGTCGCGCTCTTATCTGCGGACCGGCCCGACGTGACCGGCCCTCTGGTGCTGAACGGCTCCCCCCTCTCCTACTGGGCCGGAGTGGAGGGAAAAAATCCCATGCGGTACCGGGGCGGCCTTCTGGGCGGCATCTGGCTGGCCTCTCTGCTGTCGGATCTGGGCAACGGCAAATATGACGGGGCCAATCTGGTGATGAACTTCGAGGATCTGAACCCCGCAAACACCTACTGGGGCAAACAGTACAATGTCTGGGCCAATGTCGATACCGAAAAAGAGCGGTATCTCAGCTTCGAGAAGTGGTGGAACAGCTACTTCATGATGACGGCAGACGAGATCCGCTTTATCCTGGAGAACCTTTTTGTGGGCAACCGCCTGGAAAAGGGAGAGGTGAAGCTCGACGGAGAGCGGCGGATCGACCTGAAGAACCTGGAAGATCCGGTGATCGTCTTTGCCTCCTCCGGAGACAACATCACCCCGCCCCAGCAGGCCCTGAACTGGATCGCCAAGGTTTACGGCAGCGTGGATGAGATCCGGCGGTGCGGACAGGTGATCATCTACCGGGTGCATGAGAAGATCGGCCATCTGGGGATCTTCGTCTCCTCGGGCGTGGCAAGGAAAGAGCACAAGGAGTTCATCCGGAACATCGACACCATTGAATATCTTCCCCCGGGGCTCTACGAGATGGTGATGACGGAGGTCGATACGCCGGTGGGGGACCCGGGGGAGAAACTGTCGGTACAGAACTTCAATATCCGATTCGAATCCCGGAACATGAGCGACATCCTCGCGTATGACGACACTCTTGAAGATGAAGAGCCCTTCCAGACCGTGGCCGACATCTCCGACATCAACGACCGGATCTACCGGGCCATGATCCAGCCCTGGGTGAAATCCTGGGCCAATCCCTACACTGCCCACATGATGAAAACCCTTCACCCCATGCGCGCCTCCCGGTACCTCTTTTCAGACTGGAACCCCTTTCTGCTTCCGACAAAAGAGATTGCCCCCAAGGTTCGCGAATTCCGGACCCCGGTCTCAGACGACAATCTCTTTCTGGGCGCGGAAAGAGCCCTTTCCGAATCGATCACGTCCATGTTCGACGCGTACCGGGACAGCCGGGACGCGAGATATGAACTCCTCTTCAACATGACCTATGACAATCCCCTGACAGAGAGCCTGACCGGCCTCTGGAATCTCTTCCGGAACAAGAGCGTGGAAAGCTCTTCGGATATAGCTCAGATGAAAGCCGAAGAGATTCAAAAAACAGGAGATCGAGAAGATCGTTATGAGGCCGAACGGCTCCGCTGGATCGAAGCGGCCCGGATCGGCGGCGTGCCCGAAGGGATTGTGCGGGTAATGCTGATGATGGCCGGATCGGATCTTGTTTACGACGAACGGGAATTTGACACGGCCAAGAAGATCATCCGGAAAAATTCGCGATTCCGGACCCTGCGGAATGACC
>JAABSZ010000028.1:0-27140 GCA_011390135.1 Desulfobacteraceae bacterium
CAACCACCCGCACCGACTGGGTCGAATCGTTGAAGGTCGCAGGCTTTCCGTTGGAGATCGATACGCCTCGGGTACACATCTTGTCCGTCATGAGTTCTCCTTTCGCTATCCCCAGTGAAAGGCCCGCTGGATCAGCTCGATGCTCCCGTCGAGTACGAAGCCGACAATCCCGATGGCGATCACCACGGCCATGAGCCGGTCATACTCCAGGGTATCCCGGGCGTCGTTGATCAGATATCCCAGTCCGCTGGAGATCCCCAGAAATTCGGCCGGAACCAGCACGATCCAGGCCACCCCCAGGGCCAGGCGCAGGCTGGTGAGGATGTAGGGGATCGAGGCCGGCAAAACAATGTGGCTCAACAGTTGATAATCCTTTGCCCCCTGGTTCCGGGCCATGTTGAGCCACTGTATGTTGACCAGAGTGACGCCGTGGGCCGTGTTCAAGATGATGGGCCAAACAGTTGCCATCGTGATCAGAAAGTAGATCGCGGCCTCGAAGCTGTGAAAGATCAGCATCGCTATGGGCATCCAGGAGAGGGGGCTGATCATCCGCAGAAACTGGATGGGGGTGTAGGTGATCAGCCGCAGCTTTACATAGAAGCCGATGAGAAGCCCCAGAGGAATGCCGATCAAAAGGGCAATGAAGATCCCTGCAACCACCCGGCGGAGGCTGGCATAGACCGACCGCCAGAAGTCCGGATCTAACAGGAGGTGGTACAGGGCATTCAGGGTGGGCAGCGGCAGAAATCCGGAGAAATGCTCATATCCGGGCCGGGTGAAGAGCATATAGCCGATGGCCACCCAGAGCAGAATGAAAATCCCAAGACCCGCAAGGCTGTAATAACCTCTTCCGGCAAACCACTTCCCCTTCTGAAGAAAACGGAGATCCGTGCTTTTTCGAGAAAAAAATCGTTTCAGTATTCCCATAATATCGGCCTAAAGCTCGATAACCTCCTCCCGCTTCCACGGATGCGCCATGTCGATGGCCCCAAATGCCGAAGGGCCCCCCACATCCATAATCGCCTTTTTGACAAAGCTGTCGTCCATGAGGTCTTTCACCACATGATCCGGATCGAGGGTTTTCAGAAAACCGGTGTCTCCTTCCATGCGGGTCTGGCGCATCTCGTTGACGATGAACCGGGTGGCCGAGGGGTAGGGATAGGGCTGAAAACCGATCCGGGAGATCTTCCACTCCGGATGGTGAATGGCCTGGGGAACCGCGCCGGGGCCGTAGACCGACAGCTCATACCCCGTAAAGACCCGTTTCAGGCTCTCCACCGAGGTGGGCAGATACCCCTCCCCTTCCCGGCTCAGGATCTTGGCGGCCTCGGCCATGTTCCCGGTGACCCACTTCTGGGCCCGGACAACCGCATTTATCGTTTTCTGGGTAAAGACCGGATCGGTATTTATGATCTCCTCCTTCATCACGATGACACAGCAGGGATGGTTCTTCCAGATGTCGCCGGTGAAGCGGAGAATCTTCGCCCCAATCTTGAGTTCGGCCATCGCGTTGAAGGGCTCGGCCACGATATACCCGTCGATCTTACGGCCGGCCAGAGCCACAGGCATATCAGGAGGGGGCAGCACAAAGAGGTTGACCTCGTTCGATTTGAGCTTGTAGGACTGGGGCCGGATCACCGGGGTGAGGCCGACCTTTTTGAGCCCCATCTGCAAAATGATATTGTGCATGGAGTACCAGTAGGGAACCGCAATCTGCTTTCCCCCCAGATCCACGAAGCTTTTGATGGAAAGATCCGAGCGGACCGTGAGCGCGGAGCCGTTGGTATGATCCCAGGCCAGCACCTTCACCGGCATGTTGCTGTTGTAGCGCATCCAGACCGGAATGGGCAGCAGCATATGGGTGAGGTTGAACTTGTCCGTCATGAAGGACTCGGAGAGGGTTGACCAGTTTCGCACCCGGCGGGGCCTTTCCACCTTGAGCCCCTCCTCTGCAAAGTAGCCCAAAGCATGGGCGATCAGCAGCGGCGTGGCGTCCGTGATGGGCAGGTATCCGATACGAAGGGTCTCGTCTGAACCGCCAAAGGAGAAGCGGGGTTTACAGCAGAGGCCGGCCGCGGCTCCCGCACCAAGGGTCTTGATAAAATCACGCCGATTCAGAGGGTTTCTCATTGGGGATCTCTCCAGTGGGTGGTATTGGAAAAGGAATCCTTGAGCTTTTTCAGGATCGCGGATCGCAGCAGAAAAAAGGACCTGCCAGTGATGTCCCGGGGATAGTTGAGGTTGACCTCGTAGGTCTCGATGATGCGGCAGGGCCTCCCCCCCAGCAGCACCACCTTGGTTCCCATGAGGATCGCCTCGTCCACATCATGAGTCACCAGCACGGCCGAAAACTTCTCCACCATCCAGAACTCGATCAGCTCCTCCTGCAGATGGGAACGGTTGATGGTGTCGAGCGCGGCAAAGGGTTCGTCCAGCAGCAGGATCTCGGGATGTCCGATGATGGCCCGGGCCAAACAGACCCGCTGGGCCATCCCCAGAGAGAGTTCGTGGGGATAGACCGTTTCAAAGCCGGTGAGGCCCATGATATCGATCAACTGGCGGGAGCGCATCTTCAGATCATCCCTTTCCCCTCTGATCCGGCATCCGAAGATGATGTTCTCCTCCACATTGAGCCAGGGCAGCAGGCTCGGCTGCTGAAAGAGCAGGGCTCTGGAGGGATCGGGCCCCCTGACCCGCTCTCCGTCCACCCGGATGTCCCCGGCCGTCAGCGGCAGCAGCCCCGAGATGAGGTTCAACAGGGTCGATTTTCCGCACCCCGACTCCCCCATCACCGTCACGAAATCCCCATCGTTGACCGTAAAGCTGATATCCTCCAGAACAGTAAAGCCCTCTTTTCCGGGCAGCGGAAACCGCTTTTCGACATTCTCCACCAGTATGGTCATGGATAGTCCATATCAGTCAAAGAGATTCTGGACCATGATCTTCTCTTTGCCGGTGAGAACATAGTCGATGTCCAACAGGATTTTGACGCCGCTTTCCATCTTCGCGATGGCCAGGATATGCTTGGTGTCGATGCTGGCGCCGAAAGAGGGGGTCTCTTCGATATCCGATGCCTTCATGGGGAGCACCTCGGAGACCGTGTCCACGACAATCCCCATCTGAATGGTCTTCTCCTCCAACTCGTGCTCTAAAACGATGATGCAGGTGCGGTCCGTGTACGCCTTCTCCTCCATGCCGAACCGGAGCCGCAGGTCCATCACCGGAATCACCCGGCCCCGGAGATTGACCACCCCCTTGACAAAGGATGGGGTCTGGGGAACCGAGCGGATGGAAACCATGCCGATGATCTCCCGGATCTTCAGGATGTCGATGCCGTACTCCTGCTCTCCCAGGGTGAAGGTGAGATATTTCCCCTCCTTGTTGAGCATCGACTTGTTGGTGACAGTTGTTTTCTTTTTCTCGTCAACCTGAGTGCCCCGGGTCAGGATCTCGACTGCAAGGTTCTCGGAATCATGCAGCACCGATGCCCGCTTGCCCTTGTCCTGCTCTTTGCAGACCGAATCGGCAAACCGGATGTCTACAAACTTCTCCAGGTCGATGAGAGAGCCGATCCCCATGTTCCTGAACATATACTGCTGAATCCTGTCCAGATCCTCGATAGCCGGATAGAGGTTGCCCGATTTGATCCCCCGCTCCTCGGTGAGTACGTTTTTCAAAAGCGGAACCTTGAGGCCGAGCTTCCGGTCAGGATCGAGGAAATTGACCGCGATCTCGGCCGCGGTCTCCGGCTTTCGCTCGATGAACTTCCCGGCCTGCACCAGAAGATCGCAGAACTCATGCACCGCATCCGGATACCGGCCGATCACCTCCTCTCTCATGGCCACCACGCAGCAGGGATGGTTCTCCCAGAGTTCGCCCGAGAGAAACTGCAGATCGGCAATGCCGGCCGCGATCGCCTTGGTTCCCAGAGGCTCGGCCACCATGAAGCCGCCCGATCCCGAGTTGGCCCGCAGAAACTCGGGCATGAGGATCGGGTCGATCACCTCGAAGTTGACATCGATCCCCTTCTCTCCGGCCACCCCGGCCTTGACTCCGACCCGGCTGAAGAAGAGGTGGCAGAGCATATGATGTACCGACATGGTATGTGGGATGAAGAAGGATTTTCCCTGGAAAAAATTCTGATACGGCTCGCTGTATTGCCCCTGCCTGTTCCGGACAAAGATGCTGCCGTTTTTGTGGGTGAGCATCACCAGCCGGATGGGGCTTCCGGAGCCGAAGAGGTCCATCGCGATGGGAGCAAGGATGCAGGCCGCGTCCACCTTGCCTTTGCCCAGGGCCTCCTTGACCAGGTTCCACCCCTGCATGCACTGCAGCTCCATCTCGAAATACCGGGGCATCATCATCCCCCGGCGGATCAGCTCATTCATCACGCCGACCACAAGATGATCCGTGATCTGGATGTGAGCGATCTTGAGTTTGAGCTTTCCGGAGGGTGTCTCCCACTCCCGGCTCTCGAGATCCAGCAGCTCCTCATCGCTCTGCTTCATGCCAAAGGCCTCGTCGATCTTGGCCTTCAGCTCCTGCGCGTTGAAGGGCTTGGCCACAAAGCTGCTGACGCCGGCCTCGATCGCCCTCTTCTCCTGCTTGTGCTCACCCTGGGCCGTGGCCATGAGGAAGGGGATATTCTTGTATTTCTCGCTGGTCCGGACCCAGACCAGAAGCTCGTAGCCATCCTTTACGGGCATGTTCCAGTCGCTGATGATGAAACTGATATCATCCGCGTCATGGAGCTTCTGGATGGCCTCCTCTCCGTTCGAAGCTTCGACGATTTGTTCAAAGCCCAGAGAGCGCAAGGTCTTGGCTTCGATCTTGCGCATGGTCAAAGCATCTTCAACCAACAGGATTTTGACTTTATTGGGATCTATGGGCATAAAATAACCTCCACCGGAATTATGGGTTGTCTTTCGATCCGTAATCTTTTAATACTGTAAATTCTGCTCTTTGTAAAATACTAATTCCTGATGCCCTCTTTTTTCAGCTCTTTGCAGGCCATCGGAGCATTTTGAGTTGACAAACTCGAAAAGACTGGTAATTTAGATTCGAATCGATATCTATCCATTGGAAAGGAAAGGGTCATTGAAGAAAATCCTGCTGTTTTTGTTGATGATACTATTGCTCACCGGCTGTCCGAAAATCGATCTTCCCGGGACCCGGCAGCCCCCGCCCCAACCGCCCGAACCTGTGGTGGGGCCCGGCATGACCGCCATGGAGGTGGTCAACTGGCTCGGTCTGCCCTCAAACGGCACGAGCATCGGTGAATACGACCGGGTGAATCTCGATGCGTGGGTCTATAACGGGGGCGAGACCCTGATCATCTTTGAAAACGGGGTGGTCAAATACATTGTCGGCAGAGGCGGGGAGCGGCCCTCTATCCGGATTCACCGGACCGGGAATACGCAGAAACGGCCTTAAAACAAGTTTTTCTTCTCCCCGGGTTCCCGGGGAGAAGTGCCGCCAACATTTTCATACCCTGCTCTCGGCAATGGATTCCATAAAGATCGAACCGATGAAGCGCTTCATCATCTTTCCCCTTCTTTCCCGGGCTTCGTCTGTAGGCAATCCCTGCCCATTCCCTTGATTTTCCGCACTTTCTTCTTATATTTGAAATCCTTACGCTGAATACGAAAAACAATTACGCCACACAATTATATATAGAGGTCTGCTGTTGCCGAAAAACCATCATCCCATATCATCCGTGGAAAAGCTGATCCAGAGGACGCGCCATGCGGAAAAATTCGCGCTGCAGAGGGAGTTCTCCCGGATTCGACGCGGGCTTGGAAAGGAAAAAGATGATCCTGAGCTGTCAAAAGAGTTGTCGCGCCTTACGGTTCAAGCCCACCGCTCCGTCGAAAAGCGCGCCTCGCGCCAGAAAAACCGGCCCAGGCCCGCCTATGATGAAACCCTTCCCATAACCGCCAAAAAAGAGGAGATCATCGAAGCGATCCGGAACCATTCCGTGGTGGTCATCTCCGGCGAGACCGGCTCCGGAAAGACGACCCAGATCCCCAAGTTCTGCCTGGACGCGGGAAGAGGGATCGAGGGAAAGATCGGCTGCACCCAGCCCCGGCGGATCGCGGCCATTACCGTGGCAGAGCGGATCGCGGAGGAGTTGGGGGAGGCGCCGGGGAGATCGGCCGGGTACAAGATCCGGTTTACGGACCAGACCAGCCACGATGGCTTTATAAAGATCATGACCGACGGCATCCTGCTGGCCGAGGCCCAGGGAGACCGGTTTTTAAACGAGTACGACACCATCATAGTTGACGAGGCCCACGAGCGGAGCCTCAACATCGACTTCGTCTTAGGCATTCTGAAGACCCTGCTGAAAAGGCGGAAGAACCTCAAGCTCATCATCACCTCGGCCACCATCGACACGGAGAAGTTCTCCAAGGCATTTGACGACGCACCGGTGATCGAGGTCTCGGGCCGGATGTTTCCTGTGGAGGTCCGGTATGCGCCGCCGGACCCCGAAAACGGGGATGAGCAGAGCCATGTCGATACCGCAGCGGCCGCAGTCGATAAAATCTGCGCGGAAAGCCCCTACGGCGGCGACATCCTCGTCTTCATGCCGACGGAGCATGACATCCGGGAGACCTGCGAGATCCTGGAGGGGAGGGATCTGCGGGGAACCACGATCCTGCCGCTCTTTGCAAGGCTTTCTGCGCAGGAGCAGTCCCGAATCTTTGCAAAGACCCGGGGCAGGAAGATCGTTGTGGCCACCAATGTGGCCGAGACCTCCATCACCATCCCCGGTATCCGGTATGTAGTGGACACGGGCCTGGCCCGGATCTCCCGGTACTCCCCCCGGACCCGAACCACGGCGCTTCCGGTTACGCCGATAGCAAAGAGCAGTGCGGATCAGCGATTGGGCCGGTGCGGCCGGGTGCAGAACGGCATCTGCGTCCGCCTCTTCTCAGAAGAGGATTATGAAGCCCGGCCCCGGTTCACACCGCCGGAGATCCTGCGGGCCAATCTTGCCGAGGTGATCCTCCGGATGATCTCCCTGCGGCTGGGGGACCCGGCCGACTTTCCCTTTGTGGACCCGCCCTCCCCCAAGCATATCCAGGACGGCTTCAACCTGCTGCTGGAGCTGGGGGCCATCGAATCTGACAGATCAGGGGCTGAGGAACAATCATCAGAGGGTAAACCCCGATACCTTCTGACGGACCAGGGAAGGCTCATGGCAAGAATTCCTCTGGACCCGCGCCTCTCCCGGCTGCTGCTGCAGGCCGGGGAAGATGGGTGTCTGGAGGAGATGATGGTCATCGCGGCTGCCCTGAGCATCCAGGACCCGAGGGAGCGGCCCTCGGAGAAGGAGGAGCAGGCGGACCGGGCACAGAAGCCCTTTCTGGATGATCGTTCCGATTTCATCACACTTTTGAACATATGGAACAGCGCCCAGGAGGCGTTGAAGGAGAGCATGGGGAGCCTCCGCCGCTTCTGCAAAACCCATTTTATCTCGTTCCGGCGGATCAGGGAATGGCGGGACGTCCAGAGCCAGATCCGGTCCATTTTAGAGGAGAACGGATACAAGACCCCGAAGCCGGGCGCGGTCGACTTCCTGCCGGAGCGGTACGATCCGATCCACCGGTCTGTACTGAGCGGCTTTCTCTCCAACATCGCGCTCAAAAAGGAGAAGTACATCTACACCGCGGCCAGAAACCGGGAGGCGATGATCTTTCCCGGCTCCGGCCTCTTCAGCAACCCGCCCCCCTGGATCGTTGCGGCCGAGATGGTCGAGACCTCCCGCCTCTTTGCCAGAACCGCGGCCCGGATCGACCCGGCCTGGATAGAGCCTTTGGCGCGAAACCAGTGCAGATACACATACCTCGATCCCCACTGGGAGCGGAACCGGGGAGAGGTGACGGCAAAGGAGCAGGTGAGCCTCTACGGGCTGATCATCGAGCCGGGCCGACCCGTCTCCTATGGCCGGATAGATCCGGATGAGGCAAACGACATCTTCATCGACAGCGCCCTGATCACCGGGGATGTGCGCAAACCCTTTCCCTTCATGACCCACAATCGTAAATTGATCCAAGAGATCCGGGAGATGGAGGACCGTGTCCGGCGCAGGGATCTGCTGGTGGGGGAGACGGAGATGTATCGGTTTTACAAGGAGCGGCTTCCCGATGTCTATGATATTCGGACATTGGGGGGCATTCTGAAAAAGAAGAAAGACCGGTTCCTGCGGATGCGCCGGGATGACCTGCTCCTCAACCCGCCGGATCAGGACCAGCTCGAACTCTACCCCAAGGAGATATCCATCGGCAACACCGCACTTCCCGGGGATTACCGGTTTGAACCGGGCGCGGCAAATGACGGGCTGACGGTCCGTGTCCATGCGGACATGGCCGGTGATATTCCCCTTCAGTCTCTGGAGTGGCTGGTGCCGGGGCTGCTGAAGGAGAAGATCACCGCGCTCATCAAGGGGCTGCCCAAGGAACACCGGAAGCGGCTGGTTCCCGTCACCGAAACCGTGGATACGATCCTGTCGGAGATGCCCCGGGAGCCGGAGCAGTCTCTTGCCACCGCTTTGAGCCGGTTTATCCACCGCCGGTTCAACCTCTCCATTCCGGCATCGGAATGGCCCCTGGCCGATCTGCCGGATCATCTCAAGATGCGGATCTCGGTCATCGACCCGGCCGGAAAGGAACTCCGCGCGGGAAGAGATCCCGCGATCCTTCTGCAGAAGAGCCCCGAAACCGCCCGTTCCGATGATCTTGAAGAGACCCGCCGATCCTGGGAGAAAAAAGGGCTGACGGGCTGGGATTTCGGGGATCTGCCGGATGCGGTGGAATTGAAGGGGAAAAAGGGGAAGACAATGACCCTCTATCCGGGGCTGAAGCCTTCGGAGACGGAAAATGGCGCGGATCTCACCCTCTTTCCGACCCGGCAGGAGGCCGCCGCGAGCCACCGGGAAGGGGTGGCGGCTCTCTATGAGCATCATCTTTCAAAGAATCTGAAGTTTTTGAAAAAACGGCTCTCCCTTCCCAAAAGCGCAGAAAAGGATGCCCGCTATTTCGGCGGAACAGTTGCGGTCAGTGAGCAGTTGTACCGGGCGGTCATTCGAGATCTCTTTACAGCCGACATCCGCACCGAAAAAGGGTTTTACCGGCACGGGGAAAACGCGGCAGGGGAAATGGTGGAAAAGGGAGATGAGCGGCAGGACCTGGCCCTGAGGGTGATAAAAGCATACAGCGAAGCCCGCGGGGCCATCTATGACCTGGAGATCGGAAACCGTTCCAATCCCAAAACTCTTTCCTTTTTAAAGGAACTCCGGGAATCCCTTGTACGGCTGGTTCCGGAAAACTTCATCGACCTTTACGGCCCCGAACGCCTCAGCCATATGGAGCGTTATATCCGGGCCATTGCAATCCGGGCACAGAGGGGCTTGTACAGCATGGACAAGGATGCGGCAAAGGCCGATGATGTACTAAAACATGTGCAGCAGCTTGACCGGCTCATCAGAGAACTCTCTCCGACCGTATCGGACCAGAAGCGGGCGGCCATCGAGGAATTCTTCTGGATGATCGAGGAGTACAAGGTCTCTCTCTTTGCCCAGGAGTTGAAGACGCCCTTTCCGGTATCGGCCAAACGGCTTTCAAAGAAGCGCCAGGAGATCGAGATGATGATATAGTCATTGATATTATATTGTTACAGAACGAGCTACAAATTCCGGGGCATTTATAATGGCTTTTGGAGGGAGCTACAAATGATGTAGCTCCCTCTCTTTTCCCCATTGTTCGGCTACACAATTTGAAGCATCCTCCTCAACAATCGCTGCCCTCCTTCTGCCCCATCTTTTCTATACCCCTGATATTCAAACAATATCCAACCCAATCCATTTTCCCATAAGCCTTGGCATCGGAAATGCATTGATATTTCAGCAGTGATGGAATGGAGATCTTGCACATCCACTGTAAAAGAAACAAACGGTTTTGTTAGGTATAGAAACATTCAAGCAGAAGAATCATTAAGGAGGGCGATATGAAAAACTTGAAGAAAATCCTGGTGCTGCTGGTGATAATATTCTCCCTGACCACATCTTTCTCATTTGCCGCTTTCAGCTTGGGCAACAATGTATCCCTGTATTCCGAACCTGCGGCAATGCTCATGATTGGTGCGATTATGATCGGTCTTAGCACTCTGTTACGGGGATATTTCAATCCGAACAGCTAAAACATCGGGGCGTTATCCCAGTAAGATGCAATTACTCAGGATATGCTTCCAACAGCCTTTCATATCGGGCGGCCTCCGCGAACCGTCCCCGTTTCAGACAGCCCGCCATATAGATTCTGCATTTTTTCTGCAGGACATTGATAGCCGCCTCCTGGAGATCCTGCGGGAGTGCCCTCCTCCCGAGGATCTTCACGAGGGACTCGATCCGGTAACGATCGAGGGCCGACATTTTCGAAAGCTGATCCGCATGACCCCCGCGCTTGATAATTAAAGGTTCGTCGATAAGATGGACCGGATACCGGCAGCTCACCCGAAGCCACAGATCATAATCCTCGCAGGCCGGCAGATCTTCATCGAAAAACCCAACCCGATCGAACAATTCCCGGCGCATCATCACCGCAGAAGGACTCACCAGGCAGAGTTCCAGCGACGGCGTAAAAATCCACCCGGAAGGCTTCTTGTGCCGCCTCTTAGGGTTGACGCGCCGTCCGTTCCGAATCCAGATCTCCTCGGTCTGACAGATCAAGGCTTCCGGATGGCTCTTGAAAAATTCGATCTGCGTCTTCAGCTTTCCCGGAAGCCACTCGTCATCGGAATCGAGCAGCGCGATCAATGATCCGGCTGCTGCCCGGATGCCGACGTTCCGGGCTGCGCTCACCCCCCGGTTCTCCTGACGGATCACCCGGATCTTTTCTCCGTAGCCATCCAGCAGTTCCGGCGTCTCATCGGCCGAGCCGTCATCCACCACAATCAGCTCGAAATCGGAAAAATCCTGACAGAGTACCGAATCAATTGCTTGCCCTACCATACCTTCCCGGTTATATGTAGGGATGACGACGCTGACCAGCGGTTCTTTCGATCCTGTTTCCATGCTGTTTTTGTACTCCAAACCATCAGCGGTTTCAAGGTTTTGATGAATTTATGGAATCAAAAGAAGTAGCAATAAAGATAAAGAGGTCCGAACAATGAAAAATAAATACCATTTTTTAAAAGTTGTTGAATGGTCCGAAGAAGACCAATGCTATGTCGGTTCGGTTCCCGGCTGGATAGGGAAATGCTGCCACGGCAACAATGAAGAAGAGGTATTTCATGAATTGTGCCAGATACTTGAAGAATGGATCGATATCTATGAAAAAGAGGATATTCCTTTACCGCCGGGTGTAACCCCAAAAGAGTATTCAGGCAAATTTCAATTGAACATCGACAGCGACCTTCATAGAGAACTGACAATCCGGGCAATGCAGGAAAATGAAACCTTGAACAGTTTTTGTGCAAAAATCCTGAAAAAAACGATTTTCCAATCCGGCAGGTCCGGAGCCGATGATTTTGTCGATCGAGAAAGATAAAAAGGGCAGATGCAAAAGCCGTCTTACCGGACTGGGGGGGTAGAATTTGTGATAGTCTCGTTTACAGCTTGACATATCCTACCATTTTTTTTAAACTTCCTTCACTATCTGTTCTTTTATTTAGCGGAATTGAAAAAGAGAGACCCTTTGCAACGGAAAAACAAGAATCATGAGGGTAGGAAAGGAACTTAACCCCTAAAGATCGAAGGAGGATTTCATGAAAAAAGCGTTCCTACTGACCGCGGCCGTACTCTTTGCACTGACCTGTACCCTCGGGTCCGCCCCGGCAGTTCAGGCCAAAACGACCTTTGCCACCATCGGCACCGGCGGTATCACCGGGGTCTATTATCCCACCGGCGGCGCGATCGCCAAGATGGTCAACAACAAACGGAGTGAGTACGGCATCCGGGCCACCGTGGAATCGACGGGCGGATCGGTCTTCAATGTCAATGCCATCATGTCCGGGGACCTGGAGTTCGGCGTTGTCCAGTCGGACCGCCAGTATCAGGCGATTCACGGCCTTGCCGAGTGGGAGGGCGATCCCCAGAAAGATCTTCGGGCCGTCTTCAGCATCCATCCCGAATCGGTGACACTTGCGGCCGCAGTGGATGCGGATATCAAAACCATCAAAGATCTCAAGGGCAAACGAGTCAACATCGGCAACCCCGGATCGGGTCAGCGCCAGAACTCGATCGATGCGCTGGAGGCGGCCGGTCTCGACTATACAGAGGATCTGATGGCCGAGCAGGTCAAGGCTGCCGAGGCCCCGGGACTTCTCCAGGATGGCCGGATCGACGCGTTCTTCTATACGGTGGGACATCCCAGCGGCGCTTTCAAAGAGGCTTCGGCCGGACGGCGCAAGGTCCGCTTCGTAGAGGTGACAGGCCCGGGCATCGATGCCATGATCAAGGCGAAACCCTTTTATGCCAAATCCTATGTGCCGGTGGAACTCTATCCGGGCGCAGTCAACGAGTCCGATGTCACCACCTTCGGCGTCAAGGCCACCTTCGTCACATCGGCCAAGGTCTCCGAGGATGTGGTATATGCCATCACCAAAGAGGTCTTCGAGAACTTCGAGGATTTCAAAAAGCTCCACCCCGCATACCAGGTGCTGACCAAAGAGGGGATGCTGGAGGGTCTGTCGGCCCCCATCCACCCGGGCGCGATGAAGTATTTCAAGGAGGCGGGTCTGAAATAGCCCCCATCTGAAAAAAACCTACCCTGTGGGCGGCGGAGCTTTCCGCCGCCTTTGTCCCACTTTTATTCTATTTTTCCCTCCGGCTCAAAAGGGAAAGAGCAACTCAGGCAGCAGGTTGTCGGTAAAAAGGTCAAGGAGGAGGAACGGTTGAGATGAGCCAGATCGACGAAAGGGAGCATAACGGAATCGGAGAGGGCGATGATACGGAAGAACTCGATCTCGCACAGCGGCTGGCCGAGGAGGAGGCCGGCATCGGCCGGAAGCCCAAAGGCCCCTCCAAATACATCATCTCGACCATCGCAGTATTCTGGAGCCTCTTCCAGCTCTCCATCGCCAGTTGGCTGATCTTGGACTCCACCTATATCCGGTCAATCCATCTGGCCTTTGCCCTTCTTATCGTCTTTTTGAACTATCCCCTCCTGAAAAGGCCCCGTTTCGGCCTCAGATTCCTCTCGGCCACGAATTACATCCCCATCATCGATATTATCATCGGGATTGTGGCCGCGTATTCCGCACTCTACATCGCAATCGACTACGAGGGGCTGGTAACGCGGTACGGCGCGCCGATACAAAAGGATCTTATCATCGGCATCATCCTGGTGCTTCTGCTTCTGGAGGCCTCCCGGCGGGTCATCGGGCCTGCGCTGCCGATCATCTCCATCGGCTTTTGCATCTATGCCTTCTTCGGCCCCTATATGCCGGATCTCATCGCGTTCAAAGGGGTCTCTATGGACCGGTTCATCGGCCAGATGACCATGTCCACCGAAGGGATCTACGGCATTCCCCTGGATGTTTCGGCCACCATCGTCTTTCTCTTCGTCCTCTTCGGCTCCATGCTCGACAAGGCCGGTGCGGGCCACTACTTCATCCAACTGGCCCTGAGCATGCTCGGCGGATTCAAGGGCGGGCCTGCCAAGGCCGCGATCATGGGCAGCGGCCTGACCGGCATCGTCTCGGGATCGAGCATCGCCAACATCGTCACCACCGGAACCTTCACCATCCCGCTGATGAAAAAGGTCGGCTACCCGGCCACAAAGGCGGCGGCCGTGGAAGTTGCCGCGAGTACCGACGGACAGCTCGCGCCGCCCATCATGGGCGCGGCCGCGTTCATCATCGCGGAATATGTCAACGTCCCCTATGTCGAGGTGATCAAGGCCGCGGCCATCCCGGCCTTTGCCTCCTATGCCGCTCTCTTCTTCATCTCCCATATCGAGGCATCCAAGCTGGGCCTCACCGGAATGGCCAAAAGCGAACTGCCGCCCGTCATCAAGACCCTCATGAGCGGCCTCCACTTTCTCTTTCCCCTGGCCATGCTCCTGTATGAGCTGATCGTGATGCGCCACTCTCCGGAGCTTGCGGCCTTCAACACCATTATGGTGATGATCGTCATCATGATCATTCAGCATCCGATCCGGGCCTATCGAAAGGGGGAGCCCTTGAAGCCGGCCTTCAGGCAGGGGGTATTGGATATCTTCGCAGCTCTTGCAGCCGGGGGCCGCAACATGGTATCGGTGGCCCTGGCAACGGCCGCGGCCGGCATCATCGTCGGCGTCGTGGCACTGGGGCTGGGCGGGCTCATCACCCAGATCATCGACACCATCTCAGGCGGCAACATCTACCTGATGCTCGTGATAAGCGCGATCGCAAGCCTGGTCATCGGCATGGGGCTGCCCACAACAGCCACCTACATCGTCATGGCCTCCCTGACCGCGCCG
Source organism: Desulfobacteraceae bacterium (assembly GCA_011390135.1). Lineage (GTDB taxonomy): Bacteria > Desulfobacterota > Desulfobacteria > Desulfobacterales > JAABSP01 > JAABSP01. The sequence goes on from JAABSZ010000028.1 coordinate 14,460, forward strand.
GCCATCGTCACCATCAGCGCTTTCCAGGGCTTTGTCGTTCCGCTCATGGCCGCGCACCTCTTCTGCTTCTACTTCGGGATTCTGGCCGACGACACCCCGCCGGTGGGGCTTGCGGCCTATGCCGCGGCCGCGATCGCCAAATCCCCGCCTATCGCGACAGGGATACAGGGCTTCATGTACGACATCCGGACCGCGATCCTCCCCTTCATGTTCATCTTCAATGCGGATCTGATTCTGCACAACATCTACAGTTGGCCACAGGGGCTTCTGATCTTCGCGATGGCCTGCGTGGGCAACTTCGCGTTCGCATCGGCCACCCAGGGCTGGTTCGTGGCGCGCAACCGCCTCTATGAAATTCCGCTCTTTCTCTGCGTCACCTTCATTCTGATGCGGCCCGATGCGATTGCTGGATGGCTGGACATCCCGCACCACCAGCGATACTGGACATATCTGATGGGGCTGGCGCTTTACGCTGTTCTCTATCTGATGCAGCGACCGAGAATCCCCAAGCCCGGAGAGATGACCGCGGCCTGGTAGGGTTTTTGGATTGAAAAAGACCGGTATATAAAAACCGGTATATAAAAAGAGGAACCGTGGAATGGACAATGTAGAAACGATCATGGTGGCTTTGGCACTGGAAGAGGGGTATTCCAGCGGGGTCTTCGACTGTGCGGCAAAAATGGCCCGGATGTTCGACGCCAAAATCCTAGCGGCCCATGTCATCAACCGCCGGGATGTTGATGCGGTGGCAAGGATCTCCTCGCTCGGGTATGAGGTGGACGGGGACCACTATGTGGAAAACATCCGCAGTGACCGGAAAGAGCTTCTGGGCAGAATCATCGAAAAATCGGGCTTTCCTTTGGAGCGGGTGAAGATCGTCTTCCGGGTGGGAAATCCGATCGACGAGCTGCTCAAGTTGATCGAAGAGAAAAAGGCCGATCTGGTGGTCATGGGACCCAAGGGCAGAACCGATCTCCAGCACATCCTGATCGGTTCGGTGGCCGAAAAGATGTTCCGCAAGTCTCCGGTGACGGTGATCTCTTATCGAGACAGACGCCGCTGAAAATAAGATTCCCCACCATCCGGGAAAAACTGCGATGAAGTTTCAACTTGACGGAACCTCTCAGCAGGCCGCGAGCATCTAAGAGGTCTCCGGCGAAGAAGTCTCCGGTTCGATGGAGGAGATTAGCAGCATGGTGGGCAGAACCCCGACATTCAAAACTACCGTTTTTTGCGGGGAGCCCTTATGTCGGGTCCGCCCCCGAAGCGTTCTTCGATCCGCCGCAGTGATTCCATGATGATCTCGATGGTGTTGATCTCGGTCATCCCCTGCTCCCCGAACTCCACATCGCAGTCCCGATATTCGAAATCCCCCTCCTTCCAGTTGAAGAGATCCTTCACCGCCTCCTGCACCTGCTGATAGACGATCTCCCGCAGGGTCTCCCGGCCCACGAACCGATGGATCAGCAGCACCTCCCCCAGCATCTTCTCCTCGCTTTTTGCGATGGCCAGGGCCTCCTGAAGCTTCTGGTGGGAGATCATACCGTTCTTGTAGAGGATCTGCCCCAGACGAGCGCCCTCGCTGTCAGTGGCTGCGACGATATTGCCGTTTCTCAATACAATGACGCTTTTAGACCCCTTTTTCGTAACCTGAAGAATGCCGGTCTTGTTCCGGGAGGCGAGGGCCTGGAGGATGGTCGCCAGATCTATGGAGGCGAGGGTTCCCTTGAAATCGACGGATAACTCGGTCTTTTCCTGAAAACGGATGGAGAGGCGGAACGGGTTCCAGAGGAGATGCTGATCCCGGGTGTTCCAGGCCTCGATCGCAGCCTCCCGCTCATCTACAGAGGGGCCCTGTGCGCCGCACCGGCAGAGCGTTGAAAAGCGGCCTTCCGGCAGATCCATCACCGACATCCAGATTCTTCCGCAAAAGGGGCAGGGTTTGAATTCTTTGATCGAATATGCCATCGGTATGCAGAGTCCTCATCCTATCACTATTTACTATGGTTTTTCGGATTCGCCCACTTTTCAAGAAGTATAGGGGGGAATTTTGCCGGAGTCAATTGTTAAAGCAAATCCCTTGCATCCAGACTGATTCCAAAGTATGATCGATACCAGCCGGAAAAGCAGGATGGTAAAGTAATGGCTCAGGAGAGAAAGCGGTGAAAAAAAGAGAAAGCGAAGATCTTCTGATGGACAGCATGATCTCCTATTACGGCTATTTTGAGGAGTACTCTTCGAAGCGGATCGCCCAAAAGTGCGTAAAACTCTTCATTGCCGATCATTTTCAGAACCTCTGTTCGGGAAGTTTCACCCTCCCCTCTTTTGAGGAGATGGCCCAATGGGTGGCCGAAGAGATGAGCAGCCATTTCGAGGAGAAGGTGATCCCCCTGATCGAAAAGTGCTGCCCCGGCATCAGCGAAGAGGATCTGGACACCCAGGTGAAGGAGATCGAAATGACCTTTATCAAAAAACATGACGCGCTTCTGACCGCTACCACCCATGCGGCTCTACAGGAGTTGAATCTCCGAACCAAAGCGATGGAAAAGGAACTGAAAAACCTGAAGCGAAAGTATACAGGCTGAACCGATCATGCCGCACCCCACCCCCATGCCGCTCATCATGGCCCCGGCCGGAGACCGGGAATCCTTTTTGGCCGCGATTGCGGCCGGCGCGGATGCCATTTACTGCGGCCTGAAACGATTCTCCGCACGGATGGCGGCTGTCAATTTCACCATCGAAGACCTCCGGCCTCTCACCCTTCTGGCAAAGAAAAAAGGGGTCAAAGTCTATGTCACCTTCAATGCAATGGTCAAGGCCGGGGAATTGCAGGGCGCCGCTGATATCCTTGCCGAACTGATTGAAACCGCACCTCCGGACGGGCTCATCCTGCAGGACCCCGGCATGATCCGAGTCGTCCGGAAGTCCGGCTTCAAGGGTGAGATCCATCTCTCCACCCTGGCCAACATCAGCCATCCCGCGGGACTGAAGATCGCGGGTGAAAAACTCCAGGTCCAACAGGTGGTGATCCCACGGGAGCTGAACATCGACGAGATCCGGGCAATGGCCGCGGCCTGCCCCGATGGGCTGGGGCTGGAGATCTTCGTCCACGGCGCTTTATGTTACGGCATATCCGGAAGATGTTACTGGAGCAGCTTTATGGGCGGAAAGAGCGGCCTGCGTGGCCGGTGCGTCCAACCCTGCCGGCGCCGCTACACCCAGAAAACGGAGAAAGAACGCTTATTCTCCTGCCAGGATCTCTCCCTGGATGTGCTGGTCAAGGTGCTGAAAACGGTCCCCCAGATCCGGGCATGGAAGATCGAGGGGCGCAAAAAAGGCGCTCACTATGTCTATTACACTGTTCTTGCCTATCGAACCCTGCGGGATGAGGGGGATGATCCCGGGGCCAAAAAGAATGCACTCGGACTGCTGGAAATGGCGCTGGGACGAACTGCCACCCATTACAATTTTCTCCCCCAGCGGCCCCAGAATCCCATCCGGACCGATATCCAGACCGGATCGGGGCTTCTGCTGGGATATGTCAAAGGCCCTTTGAAATCGCCTTTTTTTCTCCCGAGAGAGCCCCTCCTTCCCGGGGATCAACTCCGGGTCGGGTATGAGGACGCGCCGGGTCACGCCCTGGTCCGGGTCAACCGGTACGCGCCCAAAAAGAGCCGATTCGAGCTGAAGCTTTCTGCCCGAAAAGTTCCGCCCAAAGGCGCGCCCGTCTTTCTGACAGATCGGCGGGAAAAGGCCTTGTGGGATAAGATTTCAAAACTGGCAACCGAACTGGAGCGGATATCCGACACCATTGCACCTGCACCGCCCCCTTCGGGTCCTGCCATCCGACTTTTGAAGAAAACACGATCCCATCGGAAAAAGCTGCAAAGAGTCGATGTCCATAGGAGTTCCGCCTCTCTATTCAAAAAAGGCGAACAAGAGCCCCTCGGGATCTGGCTGGAGCGGGAGAAGAGGGCAGAGGGGAAGATTTCCCCCAAAATCCTCGCGGAAATCTGGTGGTGGCTTCCGCCGGTGATCTGGCCCGGCATTGACGGGGAGGAGGAGAGGGAGTGGATCGACCGGATCAACGGACTTGCGGTAAACGGGGCAAAACGATTCGTGCTCAATGCCCCCTGGCAGATGGGACTCTTCTCAGATCCGAAAGACATGGAACTATGGGCGGGCCCTTTCTGTAATCTGGCCAACCCCCTTTCCCTTTGTGCCATGAAGGATCTGGGATTTTCCGGTGCGGTGGTCAGCCCGGAGCTGGGAAAGGAAGATCTTCTCTCCATGCCGGAGAAGAGCCCGCTCCCCTTGGGAATCGTCCTCTACGGAAACTGGCCCCTCTGCATCTCCCGGGTGGTGGCCCGGGAGATCGAAACCGAAACCCCTTTCACCAGCCCCAAAGGGGAAGCTGCATGGGCCGCCCGCCACGGGTCCAACTACTGGATCTATCCCAACTGGTTCCTGGATCTGCGGGAAAAGGGAGACCAAATCGAAAAGGCCGGATACAGACTCTTTATCCACCTTCACGAGCCGATTCCGGAGCCGGTCTCCATCAAAACACGCCCCGGGCTCTGGAACTGGGATCTGGATCTCTTTTGAAAATTATTTTGCCAAAAGAATGAAAATAAAGAGGGGGAGCCGCCTTTTTTCGGTTGAAATCCTCACGGAAAAATTCTAATAGTAAACGAGAATATCATTACCCTTGGCGCAATGAACCTTGTGCCGGTTTGAAATCCATATCCTCATAGATCCCCAAAGCAAAAGGATCGATCATGATCGTAACCTGCGACAACTGCAATGCCTCCTTCAATGTCAAGGATCAACTGATCAAACCCAGCGGGATGAAGCTTCGCTGCTCCAAATGCAAGCACATCTTCAAAGTCTTGCCGGCGAAAACGGCCCAAGCAAAGCCGGAAAGTACCCCGCAGCCGGTGGAGAAAAAGAGGGAAAAGATGGCCCCGCGGCCGGCAAAAGCCGAGCCTTCGGATCTGCCGGCCAGAAAAGGAGATGTGCCAAAAGAGGAGCCCATCGATTTCGAGAGCGAAGATACCCTGACTATGGTCGATTTCTCCCAGGATGTCTTCGAGGGGTTTGACCGGCTCAAGGAGCGGTACGAGGTGATGGGAAGTATAGGCAAGGGCGGGATGGGCGAGGTGATCCTGGCCAAGGACAGCCAACTGCTGCGGAAGGTGGCCATCAAGGTGCTCCGGGAAGAGGCGAACACCCCCGCGGCCCTGAGCTATTTCATCCGTGAAGCCCAGATCACGGCCCAGCTCGACCATCCCAACATCGTGCCTCTCTATACGGTCAAGGAGCCGGACGATGAGAACGAGAACGTCTCCTTTGTCATGAAGCTCATCAAGGGGAAGAGCCTCTTCGATGTGGTCTCCGCGGCACGCCAGGCATATCAGAAAAATCCCAAAGCCGAGCTGGAGCCCCATCTGCAGCTCCGGTCCCGGCTGGAGTATTTTTTAAAATCCTGCGAAGGGATCTCCTATGCCCATCGGAAGCAGGTTGTGCATCGGGACCTGAAACCGGCCAACATCATGGTCGGCGACTTCGGAGAGGTCTATGTCATGGACTGGGGGATCGCCAAGATGATGAAGGAGGGTGAGACCGAGCTGGAGCCGACCCAGTCCGCGCAGGTGACCAAGATCCTCACCCAGGGCCCCGGAGAGTCCGAAACGGAGATCGCGAACCAGCCCGAAGGGGTGGTGGGAACCCTGAGCTACATGTCTCCGGAACAGGCGCTGGCCAAGCCCTACGTGGGGCTCTCCAGCGACATCTTCTCCCTGGGGGCATTACTCTACGAGCTGGTCACTCTCCGCCCCCCCAGAAGCGGGGACTCCAAAAAAAAGCTCGAATGGGCAAAGGGCGGCTATCTCAATCCGATGGAGCACCTGATGCCGGAGCAGAAGATCGACCCGGAGCTTAAGGCGATCATCCATCGGGCCACGGAGTTCGATCCCCATGACCGATACCCCACCATCGGCCGGATGGCCGATGATGTCCGGGCCTATCTGCGGGGGGAGGAGGTCTCGGAGCTGCCGGACAACCTTCCCCGAAAGGTCTGGCGCTGGATGAACCAGCACCGCCAGCTCTCCATGATCCTGCTCCTCTCCATCCTTCTCATCTTTGCCGTGGCTGCAATCGGGGGCCTCTATCGGGAGCAGGCTGCATTGAAGGCCGCTCAGATCCGGGAGAGCCGGCTCTCCCGGCTTCAGGCCGATGTCTCTTCCCAGGCCCATCTCATCGACAACAATTTCCTGCGGCTGGAGGAGCTGGCCGCAGGTCTGGCCAACAGCGCGATGTATCTGATTCAGGACGCGCCGCCCAATGATGAGCGCTTCTACTGGATCACCGAGTTCAACAATCCTGAAAATGCGCCGCCCGATCATACCTTTGCCCCGCTCTATCAGCGGCCGGTCAGCATCGCCTATCCGGTGGTCAAGACCGCGCCCGGCGTCGAGCCGGAATCGGTGGTTCCCTTGATGCAGCAGCTCGCCCCGCTCCGCCACCACTTCCGGACCACCCTTCTGGAGAGCCGGCCCGGCTCGGCCGCGATCACGGATGAGGAGGCCATCCGCCTGCTGACGGTCCACGGTCTGCCGATCCGGTGGGCATTTATCGGTCTGGAGGATGGAGGGGTGATGTACTCCTACCCGGGCAAAGGAACCTACGCGGATGAATACGACCCGAGAAAGCGGCCCTGGTACGATCTGGGCGCGCACCACCGGGAGGTCCGCTGGGGCAACCCCTATTTCGACATCCAGGGGCTGGGGCTGGTTCTCCCCTGCGCCACATCCCTCTATGACCGGGAGAACCGCTTCTATGGGGTTTTAGGGATGGACATCACCTTCGGCGACATCATCCAGGACCATCTGAAGCGGCCCAACGCGGTCGGGGTGGTCGAAAGCTTTCTGCTGGACAACAAGGGTCAGATCGTTGTGCGTTCGAGCCTTTCGGCCGCAGATACCCGGGCAGAGTCATCGAGTGCGGGACTGAAGCTTGTCCCCTTTCCGGTCTCCGAGGTGGTGGAGGCGGCCCTCCGGGGAGAGTCGGGACTGGTGGAGGTGAAACGGGAGGGCGCTTCCCGGATGATCGTCTTCTACCGGATGCCCTCCCTGAGCTGGTATTATGTAGAGGAGTTGGAGATCTCGGCGGTCCTCGGTAAGGAACAGCCGTGATCAGGCAGACATAAAGGTGAGGACATAGAGGTTCTCACCTTTGAAAAAGATCTGCTCCACTTCATAATCCTTTTCCGGGACAAGTTCCACCACCACCCGAAGCCGTGGCTTTCCCTCTTCTTCCAGACGCTCGGTGCGGATGCGACTGATATAGGTCCCGTTGATTTCGATCAGAGGCTCCACGCCCCGGGCCAGGGAGACATTGGCAAAATCGCAGACCACTCTGGGAACCCCATCCTCGAGCACATAGGTCTCGGGCGGATAGAAGCCGTTGATTTTTATGATCAGTTTCTCCTCATCCCTGCCGGAGACGTCCACCCGGATCGATTCCACCTGTTTTTCCCTTTCCGGGAGAGCAACCTGATCCAGTTCCTCTTCCGGCTCCCGTGCATTGGCCGGTACGACCGAATCCGCGCCAGCCGGGGAATCCGGAGAGGCCGGCTGAACCTGCCCCTGGGTAAAGAGGCTCTGGTGGGACCATCCGGTTCGGCCATCGGACTTTTGGATGTGATACCATTCACCCCGAATATCCATCACCGCAACGGTCTGTCCCCGGGTGAGGCCGAACTCCACAGGCGCATCCAGGGAGGGGGACTCCCGCACTCTTCCCGAATCGACCTTCAGGGTCACCATCTCCGGATTTTCCCGGGCCTTTTCGACAATCGGCTTCTGCGGAGCCTCTTCTGCTCTTCTTTCCGATCCTTTATCCGGCTGCGCTCCCTGTTCAGCCTCCGCAGGCTGTTGTGGCGCTGCCTGTACCGATACCGGCGCCCCGGGCGCTTTGGGCCCGGGAAGGAAGAGGTCCTTGAATACCCAGCCGAGCTGCTTGTCCGGCAGAACCGCCATATACCAGCCGGAACTGCCCCGCACCAGGGTCAGCGAAGTTCCGACCTCCAAGGTCATTTTTACGGCTGCATCGGCCGAGGGCTTTTCATAGACGTTTCCGGAGACCGTGGTCATCCGTTCGAAACGGCAGGGCTCCTGCGCCGCAATGGTCGCCTTCCCCCCGAAGCCGATCCCGAAACCGATCAGCATCAATACAACCGCCACCCATCCCATTTCCCTTCTGCCCCTCATGGCTCTTTTCCTCCTTTTCAGTGAGCGTCTTATTTTTTTTATCATAAAGGCAACGGAATTGCCAATATCTCTTTGTACCTATTTCTCAAGTTTACTGCATAAAGAAATTATGGTATATCTATATAGATTGAATTGCATGGACTTTTTTACAAGAGAGACCACATAGACAGGATCGATGTTTAGTATCCACAAGAAGAAAAAATGCGTACTCATTCTCCTCGACGGTCTCGGGGACCGCTCCTACACCGCTTTGGGAAATCGAACCCCGCTGCAGGCCGCGCACACACCGGTGCTCGACGGGTTGGCCAGAAAAGGCGCCTCGGGTCTATTCCATCCGACCCGAATGGGGCAGGCCCTTCCCAGTGAGATGGCTCATTTCGCGCTCTTCGGATATTCCATGAAGGAGTTTCCGGGAAGAGGGGCGCTTGAAGCACTGGGGGCCGGCCTTCCGATCCGGACCGACGATGTGGCGGTTCTCAGCCGCTTTGCAAAACTCTTTTTGGATGCCGACGGCTGTCTTCGCCTCTCGGATGGGATGGTCACGGAAGCCGATGCGCAACTCAATCCGCTGGCCGCATCTGTTGGGGATTACGAATACCGGGGAATCCGCATCCGCTTCTATCGAACCGAAGGGCCCTACGGCATCCTGATTCTTCGGGGCAATGTCTCCCCGCGGATCACGGATACGGACCCGATTCTGCTGAACCGGCGGTTGAGTGCGGTCAAACCCTGGCATGGAGAGCCGCCCGCGGCCGAGGATACTGCGGCCGCACTGAAAAGTTATCTTGTGTGGGCCTATGAGCGGCTGGGGAAGCATCCCATCAACCGGGAGCGGATCAAAAACGAACAGGAGCCGATCAACGGTATCGTGACCCAGCGGGCAGGTCAGCTCATGACCGTCCCCTTTTTCCGGGAGCGGTACGGCTTTTCCGGGATCTCCATTGCTTCGGGGAACATCTACCGGGGCATATGCTCCTATGTGGGGCTCGATTTCCATAAGGTAGAGGATACTGACAATTGCGGAGAGGATATCGCGGCCCGGCTGGAGAAGGCCGTTGATTTTCTCGGCCGGTACGATTTCATCCATGTCCACACCAAACGGCCCGACCAGGCCGCGCACACCAAAGATCCCGAGGCCAAAATGCGGGTGATCGAAGCGCTGGATGCCGGGATCGGTCAGGCTATCGGGCCGCTGCTGGAATCCCCGGATGTTCTGCTTGCAGTGACAGCCGACCATTCCACCCCCAGCAAGGGTCCGCTGATTCACTCCGGAGAGCCGGTCCCTCTCACCTTCTGCGGCCCCGGCATCCGCCGGGACCGGGTGGAATTATTCAATGAAGTGGATACCGCAGGCGGAGCACTGGGATGCATCAGAGGCCCGGAGTTCATGGACCTGGTACTCAACTATATGGACAGGGCAAAGCTTCAGGGGCTGATGGATACGCCCCATGATCAACGGTACTGGCCCGGGGATTACGAGCCCTTCCGCATCGGAAAATAAAGGAAAGAACTCATGAAAATCTACACCCGGGAGGGCGACAAGGGAAAGACGAGCCTCTTTTCCGGAGAGCGTGTGCTGAAGAATCATCCGCAGGTGGAGACATACGGAGATCTGGACGAACTCAATTCGGCCATCGGGATGATCACCGCGGCCATCGGCAAGACAGGGTCCGGCGCCTCCCACCGGTTGATCGACATCCAGACCCATCTGATGGCGGCCGGGGCATGGCTCGCCGCGACGCCCGGATCATCATCTGCCCAATCCCTGCCCCCGTTCCCCACCGATTCCACAACCGAGCTGGAGAAGATCATCGACCGTCTGGAGACCGATCTTTTCCCGCTCAAGCATTTCATTCTTCCCGGAGGGCACCCTTCCGCGGCCGCGGCCCATCTGGCCCGAACCATCTGCCGCAGAGCCGAGCGCCGGATGGTGGAGGTGATGATGGAACTGCCGGAGGATTCCCCCCCCTCCTACGAGAACATCCTCATCTATCTCAACCGCCTCTCCGACTACCTCTTTGTTCTGGCCAGGCACTGCAACCATATCCACGGTTTCGAAGACATCCTCTGGGCTCCATGAAGCGCTGCCCAACTCTTTTGAATCTAATGTCTAATGAATAATCCTTTTTCAAGGAGGAGACCTTGCAGACCCTGAATGATGTCCTTATCATCTTCTCCCTCTCGGTAGGGGTTCTCTTTATCTGCCATCGGATCAGGATTCCGGCCATTGTCGGATATCTGATCACCGGGGTTCTGGCGGGCCCCTACGGGTTCGGGCTGGTCCACGGGGTTCACGAGGTGGAGGTGATGGCCGAGGTCGGGGTGGTGCTGCTGCTCTTCACCATCGGCATCGAGTTCTCCTTGAAAAACCTGCTCATCATCAAAAAATCGGTTCTTCTGGGGGGTTCCCTCCAGGTGCTGCTGACCATCGGGGCCATCTTCGGGATGATGCGGTGGATCGGCTTCGGCTTCGGGGAGGCGATGCTCATGGGCTTTCTCATCAGCCTGAGCAGTACGGCAATCGTGCTGCGACTGCTGCAGGAGAAGGCCCAGATCGACACCCCCCACGGAAAGACCGCGCTCGGAATTCTGATCTTTCAAGACATCGTCATCGTGCCGATGATGCTGATCGTCCCGCTGCTGGCCGGGGCTACCGAGAATGCCGGCACATTTCTGCTGATTCTGCTGGCCAAGGGGATCGGGATCATTCTGCTGGTGATCGTCTCCGCGCGCTGGATCGTTCCCCAGCTTCTATACCAGGTGGCCAGAACCCGGAGCCGGGAGCTGTTTCTCCTCTGTGTCGTGACCATCTGCTTTGCCGCGGCCTGGCTCACCGCAGGCGCGGGGCTCTCCCTTGCGCTGGGGGCCTTTATGGCCGGGCTCATCATCTCCGAGTCGGAGTACAGTCATCAGGCCATCAGCAACATCCTCCCGTTCCGGGACGTCTTCACCAGCTTCTTTTTCGTCTCCATCGGGATGCTCCTCGACATCCGTGTCCTGCTGGCCGACCCCGGAACGATCTTTGCCTGGACCCTTATCATCATGGGGCTCAAGGGCTTCATCATCTGCGGCGTGACCCTGGTGCTGGGGCTGCCGATCCGGACAGCGGTAATCGCGGGGCTTACCCTGTGTCAGGTGGGAGAGTTCTCCTTTGTCCTCTCCAAAACCGGTCTGGAGTATGGCCTTCTGGCCGATGAATACCCCCTCTTTCTCTCCATCGCGGTGATCTCGATGGCCTCGTCTCCCTTTCTGATGGCCGGGGCCCCCCGGATGGCCGATCTCTTCATGCGGCTTCCCCTGCCTCAGCGGCTCCTGACCGGGCAGACAAAGGATTTTGCACCGGATGGGGAGAAGCCTCTTCACAACCATCTGGTGATCATCGGCTTCGGGCTCAACGGCAGAAATCTCTCCCAGGCCGCAAAAAAGGCGGGGATTCCGTATGTGATCACAGAGATGAATCCGGAGACCGTGAAAAAGGAGCGGAAAAAGGGAGAGCCGATCTACTTCGGAGATGCGGTCCATGATCCGGTGCTGGAGCATCTTCATGTGGCCCAGGCCCGGGTGGCGGTGGTGGCGATCAATGACGCGGCCGCGGTGAGAAACATCGTGGAGACCCTGCGCCGCCTCAATCCGGGCATCCACATCATCGCCCGGACCCGGTTCGTCAACGAGATGGCTCCCCTTGTGGAGCTTGGGGCCAACGAGGTGATCCCTGAAGAGTTCGAGACATCGGTCGAGATCTTTGTGCGGGTATTGCGGGAGTATCTGATCCCGGCCGACGAGATCGCGCGGATGGTGGATCAGATCCGCGCATCCGGCTATGAGATGCTGAGAAGCATTTCACCGGAGCCGCTCCCCCCAGGTGAAAGTACCCTGCTTCCCCTGCCGGATGTGGATATCCGGACATTTCGAATTTGCGCGGGATCGGAAATGGATGGGAAGAGCCTTGCCGAGATCGGCCTGCGCCAGAGATATGGGGTTACGGCCATAGCGGTCCGCAGAGCCGGAAAGACCCGGCCCAATCCCCAGGGGGATACGCATCTGCTTGCCGATGATGTGATCTATCTGCTGGGATCCCCCGAAAAGATCGCAGCCGTTGGGCCCGATTGTCTGGCAAAGTAAGTCTCTTATAGAGCGGGAAGACGGGAGACCCCTGAAAGAAGATCCTCCTGTCGATCAACCATCCCCGCCAAAAGGAACGACACCTCTGTAATCCCCTGCCTTCAAAGGATGTCTTCAGGATTTAAAAAGAGAGGCGACTCGGTTCTGGTAAGGGTTTTTCAGCGGTTTGAAACTAAAGATGAGGGGGGGGTACTTCTAAGATTGTTGATAAGGCCGATAAGTTTTTTTTGTAGCCATTAGAAGGTATGGAATGACCAAAACCGAGTCGCTGTCTTTATTATATGCCAGA
>JAABSZ010000284.1:0-3689 GCA_011390135.1 Desulfobacteraceae bacterium
CTTTGGCCAAAGAGTGGAGAAGGCGCATCAACTGCCGCTCCAGACCCGGGTCCAGGCCGGCCGTGGGCTCGTCCAGAAAAAAGAGCCGGGGAGAATGAAGAAGCTCGATGCCGATGTTGACCCGCTTCCGCTGGCCCCCGGAAAGCGATGCGACCTTCTTCTCCTTGTGATCCCTCAGATCCAACTGGTAGAGGATCTTTCCCACCCGGTACTCGATCTTCTCATCCGGCGTCTCCTGGTCCAGTCTCAGCAGACAGGCGTAATGAAGCGCCCTTTCCACAGTCAGGGTTCTGTGGACGATGTCGTCCTGGGGCACATACCCGATGAGGTGGCGGATCTTCTCCTTCTTCTCCCCGGGAATCCCGTTGATCCGCACCTGGCCCTCGGTCGGCTGCCGGAATCCGTTGAGGCAGGTGAGCAGCGTCGTCTTTCCGGAGCCGCTGCCGCCGATGAGCCCCACAAACTCCCCCTTTTCGATCACCACCGAGATGTTCTCCAGAATCTTCTTTCGAAGGCCCACTTTATAGGTCAGATTCCTCGCGTCGATCGGATACCGGATCAGGGGGCTGTCTGGTGACGGATTCACCGGATCTTGATCCAGAGCAGCTTTGCCGGTTCCTCTCCGGAATTTACCCAGCCGGCCGGCATCTCCGAAGTCAGATAGATCAGATCCCCGGGCCGGATTGTCTGCAGGCTGCTGTCGGTCTTGATCTTCAGCTCTCCGGAGAGGAGATACCCCATCTCTTCGCCTTTGAAGATGAAAAAATGGGCGTTGAGCTTTGTTCCGGGAGGGATCTCGATGATGCACGGCTCGGCCTTGACCTCGAAGTCGATGGGGGTCAGGCGCCGTGCCCTCACCGAATCCCTGGGCAGATCCGACAGTTGGATCTCGAAGTTCTCCTCTGCCGGAAAGATGATGGGGTGGCGGATATCGTCCGCATCATGGAAAAACGCGCTCATCTCCACACCGAGGATCTCCGCGATCTTGATCAGTGCGGGAAGAGAAGGGTAGATGAGGTTGCTCTCCACCTGGGAGATGTTGCTGGGGGTGACGCCCACCAATCTCGCCAGCTCGGTCTGGGAGAGGCCCCGGCGGGTTCTGAGATCCTTGAGTCGCTGCCCCAGATCGATTCGGCCAGATGAGCCCTTTTCCGATTCGAAAAAGACCTTGTGGATCCCCTCGGCCTGGAGCTTTGTCCAGTAGGGAAAGGGCTGGTCCAGGGTCTGGAGGTTCCGGTTCTCGGCCTTTACCACAGACAGGCTCGTCTTTCCCCGCTTTACCGAGAGGTCGATGACCACCTGGGCCACCTGGTTGATGTGGGCCTTGAGCCGGCTCGTGTGCGCCTCTTTTTCCGCAATCCAGTAGGCGATGGTGTTAAGCTCATATAGGCGGGGGCAGGAGTGGGTGTAGAATTTTAAAATGCTCTCCTCGCCGTTCCAGAGATCCTGCATCCCGGTGAGGCTCTCGAAGACAAAGCGGACATCGCCTTCGAGCTTTTCATGGATGCCGTAGAAGACCTCCATCACCTTCTCCATGTCGCCCGGGGAATCGACCAGCAGGATCTGACAGAGCCGCTCCTTCTCCGGCTCCGCCTCGTAGAAGCGGAGAAAGATATTGGAGCCCGCGCCCTTGCCGTAGGTGAAGCAGTCGAGGATGGTCAGGTTCGAGTGGTTGGCAAGCCCCCCGAGCTTCTCCAGCAGATTGTTGGGGGAGCGGTCGAAGCTGACGTAGATGACCGGTTTGTTATCTGCCAGGGAGGTGGCGATGAAATTCTTGTAGAAGACCGGCGCGAGGCTCCCGGCGTCATCATACCAGATCACGTTGTCGCCGATGAAAAGCCCGTCCAGGATCTTGTCCAGTTGCGGAACCCCGGATGTCGCGCGGCTTCTCGGTGCTGACATGGGTACACCTCTTTTGGGCTTGGCTTTGGATGGTTTTTTTGCCATATATAAACTTCAAGTACTTGAATAGATTATCTATATTTATTTGCCGACATCGGATTCAGCATGATGCTTATGGTCGTCACGGCACTTTTTTTCAGCCACTATAACCCGCAACCGCCGTAGGTGCAATATGAAAAGTGTCTGGTTTACGGAGATCCGGTTCCGGAAAAGAGCTTTTCCGCGGGTTCCATCCGCATCCGTCAGGAGTACTCTCCCACACCGGCCGATCCCACTGCCGACAATCCCCGCTCCCCGGTTCTTATCCGGACCGCATCCTCAACCGAAAAGACGAATATCTTGCCATCCCCCAGCCGGCCTGTGTTGGCCACCTCCTGGATCTTTTTCACGGCCATGTCCGCAACCTTGTCGTCCACTACCACCTCGATCTTCAACTTGGGAACGAAATCGACCACATATTCCGCGCCCCGGTAGACCTCCTTGTGCCCCTTCTGCCGGCCGTAACCTTTGGCCTCGGAGAGGGTCATCCCCTCCACCCCGATGTCGATCAGGGCATCTTTCACATCTGTCAGTTTGGCGGGCTGAATCACCGCTTCGATCTTTTTCATCTTCGCCTCCTTTTTTCGATTCTGTAAAACTCACAAAAAATCCATAGTATTAGTAGCGCTAAAAGTCAAGCGGAAATAAAAACCGGTTATTATAATAACTTAAAGAGGGGTGAAAGTATAATTAAAACTTGACAAGAGGTGTGGGAAGGGGATAAAAGGGCTTCGCTTTGACATATTTTTCGGAAAAAGGTTTTGTAGAAGGAAAAAGAAGATAATAAGGAGTAATAAGGAGAAAGAACCGATGAACCTGAACAGACCCAATGCAAATGAAGCCCTGCAGACCAAAAACCGCTCCCGGAGCGTCGCGCCCCAGTCCGGCATCTGCAGCCGGTGCATGGACGGATGCAAAGGCAACTGCGACATGTTCAAGGCCACATTCCGGGGCCGTGAGCTGTTATATCCCTCTCCCTTTGGCGAGATCACCGCGGGCGCGGACAAGGATTATCCGGTCGATTATTCCCACCTGCAGATCATGGGATACGCGATCGGCGCGGAGGGGATCGAGGCGGACCCGGATCACGCCACCTTCCCCAAGGTCAATACCGAGACCTGGTTCGGCGCGACCGAGAAGGTGAAGATGAAGATTCCGATCTTCACGGGCGCGCTTGGCAGCACCGACGTGGCCCGGAATAACTGGGAGCACTTCTCCATCGGCGCGGCCATCACCGGCATCAGCCTGGTCTGCGGCGAGAACGTCTGCGGCGTGGACCCGGAGCTGGAGACCAGAGACGGGAGGGTGGTCAAATCCCCGGAGATGGAGCGCAGGATCGAGACCTACCGGCGCTATCATGAAGGGTACGGCGACATTCTGGTGCAGCTCAATGTGGAGGATACCCGGCTGGGGGTCGCGGAATACGTCATCGATGAGCTGGGGGTGGAGACCATCGAGCTGAAATGGGGCCAAGGGGCCAAGTCGATCGGCGGCGAGATCAAGGTCTTTACCCTGGAGCGGGCACAGGAATTGAGCCGGCGGGGATACATCGTCACCCCGGACCCGAATGAGGAGTCGAATATCGCGGCCTACAAGGACGGCTCCATCAAAGAGTTCGAGCGCCATTCCCGGGTCGGATTTCTGGAGCAGGATGCCTTTATGAAGGAGGTGGACCGGGTCCGGAAGCTGGGGGCAAAAAGAGTCACCCTGAAGACCGGGGCATATCCAATGCGGGAGCTGGCCATGGC
>JAABSZ010000285.1:0-3642 GCA_011390135.1 Desulfobacteraceae bacterium
GAAGGCAAAGCTGCTGGAAATGGCCCGTCAGAATGGGGCCGGGGAATTGAAAAAGCAGGTGGAGGCCATCTTCTCCGAGACCGAGATGCTGACCCGGCTCAAGAACCGGCTGCGCCTCTCGGTTCTTCCCCGCCGGATCGAATGCTTTGACAACTCCAACATTTCAGGATCTGAGCCGGTCTCTGCAATGGTGGTCTTCGATCATGGAAAGCCGGACAAATCAGCCTATCGGAAATTCAGGATTCGAAGCGTCTCCCAGGTGTCAGATGACTACGCGTTCATGGCCGAGGCCCTGAAACGGCGCTACGGCAAAGGGGAGAAGTCCGATCCCTTTCCGGACCTTCTGATGGTGGACGGCGGCAAGGGGCAGCTCAATATCGCGATTTCCGTGGTCAGGGAGCTGGGGATTGGAGGCGCCTTCGAGGTCATCGGGATCGCGAAAAAAGATGAGAAGAAGGGGGAGACCGCGGACAAGATCTTCAAACCGGGGCAGTCCAACCCCGTGCCCCTGGGGAGGGACGGAGATCTGCTCTTCTTCCTCCAGCGGATCAGGGACGAGGCCCACCGGTTTGCCATAAGCTTTCATCGGAAGCGGCGAAATACAGCCTCCCTCCGATCGGCTTTGGATGTGATCCCCGGTATCGGAAAAAAACGGAAGGCGGCGCTGCTGCGCCATTTCAAAACTGTGGAGAAGATCCGGGAGGCGACAGCAGAAGAGATCCGCGAGGTTCCGGGAATGACCCGGGCCGCGGCCGATGCAGTGAAGCATCATCTGGACCTGAGCCCGGAATGATCATTTGGAGAAATGATTGGGAGAAATGATTCGGAGGCGGAAAGATGATCTTCCGCCTCCGAATCATTCATCGAATCATTCATCCGGTTGTCAGAAACCGGTCAGAGAAGCGTTTTGGGGAGACCAGTTTAGTATCCCAGCCCCTTCAGGGTCTTCTTCAGCTCTTCCACGGAATCTGCCGATTTCTGCAGAGCGGTCTTCTCCGCATCGGTCAGCTTGATCTCGATGATCTCCTCGATGCCATCCTTTCCGAGCTTGACAGGGACGCCGATGAAGAGATCATTGAAGCCGTACTCGCCCTGGAGCAGCGCGGCGCACGGCAGGATCTTCTTCTTGTCCTTTAAAATCGATTCGGCCATCTCCACGGCCGAGGATGCCGGGGCATAGTAGGCCGAGCCGGTCTTCAGAAGGCTGACGATCTCCGCGCCGCCATTCGCGGTCCGCTTCACCAGCGCATCGATCCGCTCCTGGGACATCAGCTCGGTGATGGGGATGCCGGCCACGGTGGAGTATCTCGGCAGCGGGACCATGGTGTCTCCGTGTCCGCCCAGCACGAACGCGTGGGTGTTCTCCACCGAGACATCGAGTTCCATCGCGATGAAGGCTCTGAAGCGGGCCGAATCGAGAACGCCGGCCATTCCGATCACCTTGTTCTTGGGCAGACCGCTGGCCGCGTAGGCCACATGGCACATCGCGTCGAGGGGGTTGCTGACGATGATCAGGGTCGCATCCGGGGAGTATTTGACCACCTGCTCGGTGACATTCTTCACGATCCCCGCGTTGGTGTTGATCAGATCATCACGGCTCATGCCGGGTTTGCGGGGGATGCCGGCCGTGATGATCACGATGTCGGAGCCCTCGGAGGGAGCATAGTCGTTGCTGCCGGTGAGCTTTGCATCATGTTTTTCCACGGGCGCGGCCTCGGTCAGGTCCAATGCCTTTCCCTGGGGGACCCCTTCCACGATGTCGATGAGCACCACATCGCAGAGTTCTTTTTCACACAGCCGCTGGGCGGCCGTTGCACCGACGTTTCCTGCACCAATAACGGTTACCTTCTTGTCCATAAACTCCTCCTTATTCTATATATGGGTAAATAAAGCAGAAAATGCAGATATCTTCTCTGAACCCTGAAATCCGGCTTCAGCACAAAGTTATAATTGATAGCATAAATCCTGCGGTTGTCAATCGTTTTATTCCATCTCTCTTTCCTGTTCCCGGTTTTTCCGGCAATCACCTCCTTATACGCTTTTTTATCTATTCCCAAAGGGATTTATGGCCCATATTTCTATCCGTTGTTGACAGAAGGAATGTAAATAGAGTAGATATTTACATTATTGGCATATCCAAAAGAGTTGGGGACGCTGGTCTGATGCTGCCAAAATCTTACGAGGCGATGATGGATACCAAAAGTCAAGTCAAAAACAATCTGCAGGAGGCGGAACTCTATAAAACACAGGGTCTTCTCAATGAAGCGCTGGAAAAATACAAACGGGCCGGCAATCTGATCCGGAAGGACGAACAACTCGCCAAAAACAGGAAGCTGTTGAATACGGTCATCCAGAAGATCCGCACATTGAAGGCGGAGATCGAACGGATCGACAGTGAACCGGATACAAAAGAGGTTTCCGAATCGGTTCAAAACATCATCAAGGAGAAGTTCGCCTACGGAGAGGAGGGGGATGCCCGGGCCCTGGAGGGGGCCATCGCACTGGCCAAATTCGGCCAGTATGAGCGGGCGCTGCGTGAATTCCGGGATCTCATGCAGCAGGAGAATGTAAAGGTCGATTCTGCAAAGAACATCATACGATGTCATATCACCCTCGATTCGATCGATGACGCGATCAACCAGTATCAGGAATGGTATGACAGTGATACCTTTACGCCGGAGCAGATCAACCGGCTGCGGGTCTTTCTACAGAGCATCCTCGACAAGAAGAACATCGGTAAAACCCTTCCGCACAAAGAGGTGGAGACGATTCCTGCGGAGAATCCATCTGCGCTGTATGACCATCAGGAGGTGATTGACGGGGAGATCATCGAGCCGGAATATGTCGAAGGCGAGGTGATGGAAGACGAGATTCAGGAGGAGGACATCATAGACATCAGCTCTGTGGAGATCACCCTCGACGAGGGCCCTCAGAAGGGACAGACCGTGGAGTACGATGTAAGCTTCCAGTCGGGACGGGTGATCAACCTTCTGGTCTCCAGCTCCGACAAAGATTTGATCGAAACCCTGAAGACGGGCCTGGAGCTGAAAAAGGTCCACTTCTATTCCCCTATGGCAATGTTCAACGGAGAGGGGATCGTCTTCTCCAAATCGAAGATCGAATCGGGCCCCAAACAGGGGGACTACAGTCTGGATATCGAGATCAAAAGCATTAAATAGCACAGCATAAAAATGGGGGGGGATTCCAGGGATTCGATGGCAAATATCAACCTGAAAAAGCGGGAAGTCGAGTGCAAGATCGTCTATTACGGACCTGGAAGATGCGGAAAGACGACCAACCTAGAATACATCTTCAAAAACTTCGGAAAGCAGGTTACCGGCGACTTGGTATCGACCGATACCGAAGGGGATCGGACCCTCTTTTTCGATTTTCTTCCCATGGGGATCGGCAAGATCAAGGGGTATGACATCCGTCTGGCCCTCTATACGGTTCCGGGTCAGGTCAAATACAGCGCAACCCGGAAGATGGTTCTGCGGGAGGTGGACGGACTGGTCTTTGTTGCCGATTCATTGAAAGTGCGCCGGGAAAAGAACATGCTCTCTCTCAAGGATCTTCACCAGAACCTGAAGGAGTACGGCATGAGCATCTTCAAAGTCCCCCTGGTGATCCAGTACAACAAAA
>JAABSZ010000286.1:0-3635 GCA_011390135.1 Desulfobacteraceae bacterium
GGCGGCGCGATGTACGCGGGTCTGGTCATCATCGGCAGCGGCGCGCGGGTGCTCATCGAGACCCTCCACCCGCTCATGCAGATGGATACCATCGACAGCGCCCTCGGCGTCCTCTCACACATGAAGACCGAATACGGCGTGGCCGGGGCATCGGTGACAGATTATTCCATGATCGCGGCCATCGAGGCATTTCAACGGCCCTTCCTGCTGGCGATTCTCGCGGCCGGTGGTCTTGCCATCGCAATGGCGACCGCGGCCGGCTGGACCATGGTCCTGAACGTCCTGCTGGGACGGGATCTCATGGGCAAGGTCTTCGGCAGCTCCCTCCCCGAGGAGAAGCCGGTGCTCATCACCCGGATCATGACCGTCATCATCATAGTGATCTGCATGCTCTTTGCCTTCAAACCGCCGGCGCTGGTACTCGACATCTCGGGCGCGGCCTTCATCGTGATCCTCTGCTCCTGCGGGCCTCCGCTGGTGCTGGGCATCTGGTGGGAGCGGGCCACCAAGGCTGCCGCGATGATCAACATCCTGGTGATGACCTTCCTCTCCTGTTTCTCCTGGATGTATGCCAACACGGTCCACGGATCGGCCCATCTCTTCTTTCTGAACAAGAACATCGTCACGCCGCACCAGTTCTACTGGGTATTCGTGGGATTCTTCTTCTTCATCTTCCTGAGTCTGATCACAAAACCGTGCAGCGACGAGACCATCAAGAAGTACTCCCTCGACCTCAGACCCGAAGCGTGATATTGAAGTAAATAACAGGAATCTTCTGCCGGGCGATTTTCCAATCGTCCGGCAGACCTTTTTTCTGAGAACCATAAAGGAGAATAATCTTATGAATCTGCCACAGTATGAAGTCGGCAAAACCACCATTGGTCAGCTTGTGGACCTGGTCGCAGAGCAGTTCGGCGACAGCAAGGCCCTGGAGTACCACAAGCAGGGGATCAGCTATAACTACAGAGAGTTCCGGGACGTCTGCAATCAGGTGGCCAGGGGGTTCATGGCTCTTGGCATCGACAAGGGCGGACATATGGCCATGTGGGCAAACAATGTGCCCGAATGGGTGCTGACCCAGTTCGGCACCGGTAAGATGGGCGCGGTGCTGGTGACGGTAAATACCAACTACCGCTCCTTTGAGCTGGAATATCTGATGAAGCAGTCCGATTCCGGCACCCTGCTGCTCATCGGCGGGGTCCGGGAGCCGGACGAGTACCTGAAGGTGGTCTACGATGTCTGCCCCGAGCTGAAGGATGCCGAGCCCGGCAAGCTGGAATCGAAAAAGCTCCCCAATCTGAAAAATGTGATCTTTCTGGGAAAAGAGCGACATCCCGGCATGTTCACCTGGGACGACATCATGGCCATGGCCGACAAGGTGAGCGATGCGGAACTTGCCAAGCGCCAGAAGAGCCTGGACCCGGACGATGTAATCAACATGCAGTACACCTCGGGAACCACCGGATTTCCCAAAGGCGTTATGCTCACCCATACCAACCTGATCGGCAACGCCAAGAGCCTCGGGGAGTGCATGAACCTTTCGGAAAAAGATACCATGTGCATCCCGGTCCCCTTCTTCCACTGCTTCGGCTGTGTGCTTGGGACCCTCACCTGCGTGGTTTCCGCGGCCGCGATGGCCCCGGTGGTGGCCTTCAAGCCCGAGGATGTACTGGAGACCGTGGAAGCCTCAAAATGCACCGCGCTCCACGGCGTGCCCACCATGTTCATCGCGGAACTCGAGGAGATGAAGAAGAAAAAATATGACACCTCCCATCTCCGCACCGGGATCATGGCCGGCTCCCCCTGCCCCATCGAGGTGATGAAGCAGGTGGTCAACGACATGGGCGCGAGCGAAATGTGCATCACCTACGGACAGACCGAGGCCTCTCCGGGGATCACCATGACCCGGACATCCGACTCTCTGGAGCGGCGGGTCTCCACGGTCGGAAAGGCCCTCCCGGAGGTAGAGGTGAAGATCGTCTCCCCCGAGACCGGCGAGGAGGTCCCCAGAGGAACCCAGGGCGAACTCTGCACCCGGGGATATCATGTCATGAAGGGGTATTACAAGATGCCCGAGGCCACCGATGCCGCGATCGACAAGGAGGAGTGGCTCCATACCGGGGATCTGGCCATCATGGATGAGGACGGCTACTGCAAGATCACGGGCCGGATCAAGGACATGATCATCCGGGGCGGCGAGAACATCTACCCCAGAGAGATCGAGGAGTTCCTCTATACCCATCCCAAGATCAAGGATGTTCAGGTGGTGGGCGTGCCGAGCCGGAAGTACGGCGAGGAGGTCGCGGCCTTTGTCCAGATCAAGGAGGGGGAGAGCGCCACGAACGAGGAGATGCGGGAGTACTGCAAGGAGAAGATCGCCTTCCATAAGATCCCGGCCTTCTTCCTCTTTGTGGATGAGTATCCGACCACCGCGAGCGGAAAGATCCAGAAGTACAAGCTTCGGGAGCAGGCCACCAAGGAATTGCAGCGGGAAGAGGATGCAGGCATCGAGACCGCTTGATCGTTACCCCCTGATCGTTACCCTTGGGTTCAATGATTGAAGATTGAAGATTCAGCCGGGATTATCCGGCTGAATCTCTCCTCTCCAATCTTTTTCAAGTACCTTTGAATAAGAAAGAGAACGGAAAGAGACCTGAATGACGCTGATGCCGCCCGCCCCTGCCCATATCCGATCGAGACTCCGTTTTCCGCCGGGAGGCGACCGGACAACCGTGATCGGTTTCCGCGCCGTTACCGGCGCGATGATGGACGCAATGGCTCAAAAGGATATCCATCTCTACGGCCACAGCCTGAAGGTGGCCCAATACGCGGCCATTCTGGGGGAGGGGGTCGGCCTCTTTGAAGCCGAGATAGCAGCGCTCTACTACGGAGGGCTTCTCCATGATATCGGCAAGATCGGCCTCAGCCGAAAGCTACTGCAGCGGCTGGGAAACCTGAATCGGGAGGAGTTTCTTCTATTCAAACGCCATCCGCTTCTGGGAAGCAATATTTTAGGACAGTTTCGCTTCTATGAAACCATCGCGCCCCTGGTGCGGGATCACCATGAGCGAATCGATGGCTCTGGATATCCGGAGCGGAAAAAGAGGAAGGCCATTCCAGTCGGTGCAAGGATCATAGCGATCTGCGACGCTTTCGATGCCATGATATCCGAGCGGCCCCACAGCGATCCGATGGCAATCCCGGCCGCCATCGCACAACTGCGGACCCATGCGGGAACGCTGTTCGATCATCATCTGATCGATGCATTTGTGAACATTTTACGAAAAAGGCCGGAGATTGCGACTCCCTTCACCGTAGAGGGAATGGGAAAACCGGAAAAGAAGGCAGAGAAAATATTGGCTTCACCGGAAAACCGGCTGATCGTTTCAGATGCGGGCGCTGCCTGCCAACGGGAGGATATCTGCGCGGCCATAGGCCGGCTGCGGCGAAACTTCGGCGTACTATATGATCGTGACTGCGTCAATGCGGTTATCAATGCGCTGCTGCGCCACCCGGACGAGATCCTTCTCTGTATGACGCGGGAAAAGAAATTTGAAGAAGCAGGTGATCCCGAAGAACTCTCGGAGCTTCTCTTCAGAGGGCAGCGCCGGAAGCTGACGGCAAAGGGCAGAATC
>JAABSZ010000287.1:0-3593 GCA_011390135.1 Desulfobacteraceae bacterium
CACTGGTTGCGGCTGCAGATGAACAGGATGTTGGTTGCAGGCTGCGGGTCAGTCGGAATTTTTCTGCCTACCATTCGATGATGTAGTGACAGCTCTCCTTTCCCTTTCTTCTGCACTCAACCGGGTCATGCCTCACATTTGCGTAGTGGCTGCACTCTTTGGGCTTGAACTTCTGGGCGAGGGCTTCAACCATGCCCAAAGTGAACTCACAGGAATAAAATGAGGCGTTGATCAAAATTGCTCTGTTCCCGCCGTTACGATTGGGCGGAACGAGAATGCAGTGTCCGAGCTTTGATTCAATAACCTTGCCGGTTCCGGGGTCGAAACACTCTTTTCCATCCCGCCTGTGGTTCATATGATAGGAGATATCCAGGGAATAGAGCGATTGCCCCAGCGAATTGATCTCGGGCCATTTGGCCGTGTTGATCACCGCGGCTCCGATCAGTTTCAAGGTGCTGGATTTTCCTTCATCTTCCATCTTTTTAAAGACAAGCAGCAGCGGCTCCAGAGGATACCACCGGCCTGCTTTCGGATCTGATATCCCGTGTTCACTCAAAATCTTCAAGGCTGTCTGCTTGAAAACCCCCATTCCCTGGAGAAACCCTAAAATGACCTCTCCCCGGACCTCCACCCCTTCTATTGAATCTCTTTTCGGATAATCAATTCCCGTCATTCATACCTCCATCGTTTAGAATGCCTATAAACCGTTAAATAAATTAAATATATTTTGTATTGCCTTTTCGGATCCGGTTTTCAGATGCTTAGAGATTTTATCAGATTAGTCCTGGAAGAGCTGCGTCCTGTCGGTTTGGGGAAAATCCCATGGCCTAAAGCCTTTACATCGGATCGGGAAAAAAATCAATAACAAGGAGGGATCTTTTCGGAATGGATGGAGATTAATCTTGATCTCCCCCCGCAAAACCGGATATGGTGGAAAAGCGAAAACGAAACCAAAGAAGACCACCATGCACCTGACAAAAACCCTGCATCCGCCGGGCGGGGCCACGGCTCTGATCGCGGTGATCGGCGGCGATGCCGTGCATCAGTTGGGTTACCTCTATGTGCTCGTCCCGGCCGGGCTGGGCGCCGTCGTCATGCTGATCATCGCCCTGCTGGTCAACAACATTCCACAAAACCGGCGCTATCCTGAATTCTGGTGAAATCCGCGCACGGCCGGCAGATCATGATGAATCTCCCATTATTTTTTTTGAACCTTGACTCAAGTCAATGACGCCGGATGTTCTTCAGCATAGGTTGAACGAGAAGGAGGAAATGGTCATGGCGCCGACGGACGACAAGGAAGCCATTTTTACCTTTTCCACCGTAATCGGGCCTGATACAATGGGGGCCTGGATCGATAAACCGACAGGAGGGTCGTCATGGAAAAGCGCCGGATCTTGAAAAAAGCGCTTATAGGATTATTGACGCTGCTGCCAATAGCGGCGGCGGCGCTGGCGGTGGCCTATCTGATGGCAAACAAGCCCGGTCCCACCCAACGGCGGGACATGGAAGCCGTCCGGACCTTGCGGGTCATCGCCGCGCCGGTGGTGGACTTCGTCCCCCGGGCCGTGGGATACGGGGTCGCCTCGCCCGGCGCTGTATGGGAAGCGGTCGCGGAAGTCTCCGGGACGGTCGAGGCCATCCATCCCCGCCTGAAATCCGGGGAACTTATCCAAGCCGGCAGCCTGCTGGTCCGCATCGATGCGGCTGAATATGAGCTGGTCGTCGCCCGGCTGGAAGCCGGCATCGACGAAATCCAGGCCAACATCCGGCAACTGGATGCGGAAAAGGCCAACATCCGCCTGCTGCTGGATATCGAGCAGCGCTCCCTGAATCTGGCCCGACAGTCCCTGGAGCGCAAGCGCACCGCTCAGGAACGCAGGGCCATTTCCCTTGACGAGGTTGACCGGGAAGAAAGAAATGTGCTTCAACAGCAGCAGCAACTGCGACAACACCAGAACGCCCTCGACTTGATGCCGTCCCGCCGCAAAGCCCTGGACGCGGCCCTTTCCGTGCAGCAATCCCATCTCCGGCAGGCCCGGATGGATCTGGACAAAACCCGCATCGCCGCCCCTTTCGATTGCCGCCTGACCGAGGTGCTCATGGAGGCCGGCCAGTTCCTGCACACCGGCGAAGCGCTTTTCACGGCTCACGCCATCGACGTGACCGAAATCGAAACCCGGTTCCGGGTGGAGGCCCTGCGGCGACTTGTGGACGAGCACAAGTCCGACCGATTCCAGCCGGGGATGGAAACCGGGACTTTCCAGCGGATTTTCGGGGATGTGTCCGTTCTGGTCAGCCTGGAAAGCGGCGACTGGTCCGCCCAGTGGGAGGGCCGCATCGACCGCTTGCGCGAGACGGTCGACGCCCGGACCCGGGAGATGAAGGTGGTGGCGGCCGTGGACCGCCCTTATGAAAAAGCCCGGCCCGGCGAGCGGCCCCCGTTGACCCAAGGCATGTTCTGCCGGGTAACGCTGTCGGCCCCGGCCCGGCCAGACACCGTGGTGATCCCCAGATCCGCCCTGCACGGCGACGCGGTATTCGTCGTCGATCAGGACCATCGGTTGCAGCGGGTCCGGATCACGGTCGATTTCGCCCAGGAGGATCTGGTGGTCATCGGGTCCGGCTTGTCCGGCGGCGAGCAGATCGTGGTCTCCGACCCATCGCCGGCCATCATCGGCATGAAAACAGCGCCGGTGACGGACCATGACCTGCTGCAACGCCTGCTGACCCCGGGCGGAGAGGAATCGAGGCTGCGATGATCCGATTTCTCATCCGACATCCCACCGCGGCCAACCTGCTCATGATCCTGTTTCTGGTGGCCGGAGCCATCTCCGCGCGCCTTATCATCCGTGAGACTCAGCCCGACTTCGCGCCCCGGGAGGTGGAAGTCCGGATCCCGTACCCCGGGGCCACGGCCCGGGAGGTGGAGGAAGTGGTCTGCCGACGGGTGGAAGACGCTGTCGACGGGATCGATTTCCTGGTCGAGGTGCGGGCCGACGCCCGGGAAGGGGTGGCCGCCATCGTGGTTGAGATGGATTCGGGCGGTGATATCCTGCGTTTTCTGAGCGACATTGAAACCGCGGTCGACAGCATCGACGATTTCCCGCGGGAAGTGGAAGACCCGATCATTACCGAACTCGGCCGGACCGATCCGGTGGTCTCGGTGATGGCCGCAGGCCCGATGAGCGCGCCGGACCTGAAGGCTTATGCCGAGGATCTAAAGGAGCGCATGCAGGAGGCCGGCATCGCCCTGATCGAAATCGACGGCTTTTCAGATCATCAACTGCGTGTGGTTCTGCGGGAGGGGGCACTGCGCCGCTTCGGGCTCAGCGCGGCGCAGGTGGCCGAGCGCATCGCGGCCCTGAACAAGGATCTGCCCCTGGGAACCATTGAAACCCGGGAGCGCGACATCCTGCTGCGCCTGGTCGATCAGCGGCGCACCCCCCGGGACCTGGAAAACCTCACCATCCTGGCCGGCCCCGAAGGCGGCGAGATCCGGCTGGGAGACATGGCCGAAGTCCGGGATCTTTTCGAGCGGGAAGAAGACAAAATCACAGCCGACGGCAAGCGCCAGGCCCTGCTGAGAATCG
>JAABSZ010000288.1:0-3586 GCA_011390135.1 Desulfobacteraceae bacterium
GAAGACGATTCCACCTCGTCGGTGCTCTATGTGGCCGCGCCCATCCGGGTCAATGGCGAGATCGCAGGGGTTCTGACCGTTGCAAAGCCGACCACCAACATCAAGTATTTCCTGAAGAATGCAAGGCCCCAGATCTTAGGGATCGGTCTGCTCTATCTGCTGGCGGCAATTCTGCTGAGCTTTCTCGTCTCCCTGTGGCTGACGCTGCCGATCAAGCGGCTGACAAAATATGCCGAGGAGATCCGGGAGGGCAAAAGGCCCGAATTCCCCCGGCTGGACAAGAGCGAGATCGGCGAGATGGGCAAAGCCTTCGAGGGGATGCAGGAGGCCCTGGAGGGGAAGCGGTATGTGGAGCAGTATGTCCAGAATCTGACCCATGAGATCAAAAGCCCCCTTTCCGCGATCCGGGGCGCTGCCGAATTGATGGCCGAGCCCGGAATGGACGAGGAAAGAAGGGCAAAATTTACGGCAAATATTCGAAATGAAGCCCGAAGGATTCAGCGGATCATCGACCGGATGCTGGAGCTTGCTGCCCTGGAAAATCAGAAAAAGCTCCGGAAGATCGAATCGGTATCTTTAAATACGATCGTCAAGACGGTGCTGGAGAGCAATCAAATTCAACTCTCTGAAAAAGAAATCCAAATCCAGATGGATCTGCCGGAGGACCTCCAGATCGGCGGGGATGGCTTCCTGCTTCACCAGGCCGTTGCAAATTTAATTCAAAACAGCATCGACTTCAGCCCCCGGGGAGGAGCCATCGCGATTTCTGCACAAACAGAAGAGCTGATGCTGCGCCTCATCATTGCAGACGAGGGCCCCGGCATTCCCGAATATGCCAAAGAGAAGGTCTTCGAGAAGTTCTTCTCCCTCCAGCGGCCCGATACCGGGGAGAAGAGTACGGGGCTGGGGTTGAACTTCGTTAGAGAGGTGGCAATGCTGCATGGGGGCAGGGTCTTTCTGGAGGAGAGAGAGGGGAAAGGGTTGAAGGCCGTACTGGAGATCGGCAGGTAAGATCCATTTTGTCACGGCCCCCGATGCATCTGATGGAAATGATGGGCCGTGACGCTTTATCACAACCCATCACTTTAGGCAGATTTCAAGCCGTCATCGCATCAATGCCCCATCAGTGGCCATCAGATCCATCATATGCATCCGGGTTCAGGCAGTTTTGATCACCACCTCCATCTTATCCTTCAGCGCCTCCTTGAACTTGTCCGCATCCTCGGCCGAACCGACAACCGTTCCGTAGTGCATGGGAATGACGATCTTTGGATCCACGGCAAGCGCTGCATCCACGGCCTGATCCGCTGTCATCACATAGGTTCCCGAGACCGGCAGCAGCGCGATATCGGCATCGATATCCTTCATCTCCGGGATTAAATCGGTATCCCCGGCATGGTAGATCCGAACCCCGTCGATCTCGACCACGAACCCGACCCAGCCGTTTTCTTTTGGGTGGAAATCCTTGTCCGTGTTATAGGCCGGAACCGCGTCGATCTTTACACCCTCGAGGGTTGCGGACTCGCCCGGCGCAACGACCTTTACATTTCCGGAGAGCTTTTTTGCCGAGTCCTTCTCCGTCACGATGACGGTGTTTTTGCCCTGGATCTTCTCCACATCCTCGGGGGAGCAGTGGTCGAAATGGTCATGGGTGATCAGGATGATATCGGCTTCAGGTCCCGGCTCGATCTGGTACGGGTCGATGTAGATCCTTTTGGATGCATCGATCCGAAAGCAGTCGTGCCCGAGCCATACGATCTTTTCCGCCATCTCTTTTACCATTTGATGTCTCCTTGAAGCTTTGTAAGGGTTTGCATTTGGCCGATGTTTTCCGGCGCGATCCTGCCCATTTTAGCCGTTATCATCCGTTCGGGTCAAAAGAAAATTTTCAAAACCCTTGTCTTCTCATATAATTATCCTATACAATTCAGGCAGGAAGAGAATAGACCATACCTTTGTAAAATACGGCGGATGATATCTTGAAATTTGAATGGGATACCGAAAAAGCGGATCTGAATTTGAGAAAGCACAAGGTGTCTTTCGAAGAAGCGGTGACAATCTTCTATGATCCCTTGGCAGCTACTTTCGATGACCCGGATCATTCCTTCGGCGAGTTCCGTTATGTGACCATTGGTTTTTCCTCTCGAAACCGATTGCTGGTTGTCTTCCATACGGAGACAGAAAGAGGGATGAGAATCA
This sequence comes from Desulfobacteraceae bacterium, assembly GCA_011390135.1. Lineage (GTDB taxonomy): Bacteria > Desulfobacterota > Desulfobacteria > Desulfobacterales > JAABSP01 > JAABSP01. The sequence continues at coordinate 2,200 of JAABSZ010000288.1, forward strand.
TCAGCGCACGTTCCGCAACCGCCCATGAAAGGAAAAGACATGAGGGATAAAAATATGCCGGATGAACTGCGCCCGGAGTATGATTTTGACTATTCAAAAGCTGTTCGTGGAAAATATTATAAAAGGCTTTTAGAAGAAGGGGCGAATGTCGTTGTTCTTGAGCCGGATATTGCAAAGGTTTTCCACGATTCGGCTTCTGTCAATGAAGCCCTGCGCTCACTTTTGGATATAACCCGCTCTACGCAGCGCCTGACCAGCCGATCGAATAAACGCGCAGAGCATCACTCCGCATCGACTGAATAACTGCATTTTCACGAGGTAGGGAGACATGGCAGCATCAGCACTGAGCCGGGAGATCATCGAAAGCCGCAGGGAGAAGGCTCCCCGGCTGCAGCGGATCATCGACGGATGCAAAGAGTTGAGCGAAAAGCTTGAAGATGTGGTCTCTGCGATGATATCGCTGGATGAGATCGACGCGCATCGGATGCGGGAGGCCAATGAGAAGATCCGGGGGATACAGGAAGCCCTGGAAGCGCTTGGGAAAAGGGCAGCACTTAGGCACGACCGGTTCAGCTCCGGGCTCATCACTGTTGCGGTCGCGGGGCTGGAAAAGGCCGGGAAGACCACCTTTCTCCGGTCTCTCACCGGCATCGAAGCCCTGCCGACCTTTGATGAGCGCTGTACCGCAGTCCTCTGCGAGATCCGGTATGCCCAAGGCCGGGAGGATTTCGATCTGGAGTTCTATACCGAAGCCGAGTTTACGGACCGGGTGCTTCGGCCCCTGATCGAGACGGTGCAGAGTGCGCTTCCCGGGGATCAGCAGCGAGGTTTTTCGGTTCCGGGTACGGCCGCAGGGTTTTCTTCCATGAGCCTGCCCCCGCCCGAGACGCTGCCGGGCGGGACCACCGCACATAAGCTGCTCAAGGATCTGCACCGGCTGAAGAACAGCTTTGGCGAATGCCTCAAATATCTGGGCCATGTGCCGCTGGAACGGCAGCCCCTTTCCGAGATGCGGGAATGGGTCTCCTACCCGCAGACCATGGAAGAGACCGCAGATGAAAAGGCGCGGGGGGATCGGATGGCGCGGGTTGCGGCCGCAAAGCGCTGCCGGATTCACACCGCGTTTGCCGGAGGCTCTGCGCACCTGCGATGGATCGACACCCCGGGCGTGGATGATCCCAACCGCAGAGCCCGGGACATGACCCTTGCCACCATCGCGGCCGACGCGGATCTACTGGTGACGGCCAGCCGCCCCGGCGCGACCCCTTCGCCCGGAGAGAGCTTCCACCGGTTCTGGGATTCGGTCTCCCGGCAGCCGGACGAGATCGACCTGATGAGCCGCCTCCTCTTTGCCCTGAACATCGACAAGCGGGTCGATCCGGAGGGG
>JAABSZ010000289.1:0-3578 GCA_011390135.1 Desulfobacteraceae bacterium
GGCCCCTCATCAACCGGGACCTCCACCTGGTTTCGGAACTCGAGGACGGAACGGTCCTCATCGGCCAGCACCTGCTGACCGGAAAAGAGGTTTCCGCGATCACCTCTCCCGTGGCAAAGGTCTATCTGAGCGGCAGCCGGAAAAAGGCCGCTCCGATTAAGGTCAATATCCGCAAAAAGATCAAAGATCTCATCAAAAGTGCGGACATGATCTGCTACCCCATGGGAAGCTTCTACTCCAGCATCATGGCAAACCTCCTCCCCGGCGGCGTGGGAAAAGCCGTTGCGGAAAACCCCTGCCCCAAAGTCTTCATCCCCAACACCGCGCCGGACCCGGAGATGGTCGGCCTCAGCCTCGAGGAATCGATCGACCGGCTTACGGCGCAACTGCGGGGGGAGGCCCCGGAGAGTATCTCGCCGGAGGATGTACTCAACTTCGTGCTTGTGGATCGGAAAAACGGAAACTATGAAGGCGAAGTCGATCCGGCCCGCCTGCACGAGATGGGCATCCGCCTGATCGACACGCCCCTGATCAGCCCCGAAACCGCGCCCTTTATCGACGAGAAGCTGCTGGTTCCGGTTCTGTTTTCGCTGGCGTAGAACGACCCGGCATTTTTAACCAAAATCTTTCTGTCCCGGTAAATGGTCAGAACCCGGATGAATGGGATTTATATGATGGGCTGTGATGGGCCTCCGGAGTTCAAGGCTTCGGTTGTGTCAGAGAAGACGCGGTGGAAGCGGTAACGGCGCATCAGCGGCCATCATGAATCGGATGAATGGGATAAGCTGTGACGGGCTGTCCCGGTTCGTCGGGATCAATCCTATGAATCTTCAAGTTCCTGACGCAACTGCCGGATTTCTTCAACACTCAAGTCCGTGACAAGGGCGATCTGTTCTTCGGGCAAAACATCCAGCTTCAGCAGTTTTTTTGCGGTTTCCCGTTTTTCTTCCATTCTTCCTTCCGCCTTTCCTTTCTCTATTCCGATCCGCTCGGCTGTTGTTACATATTGCATTTTGATCTCCTCCTCATATTTCGACAGTTCATTATGATACGCCTTCTCCAGGTCAGCCGGAAGTCTCATGATCCAGTCGATGAACCGGTACAGGTCGATGATCTGCTGTTTTGTCCATCCGCCCCGGTAAAGCGCTTTGGTCAGGGAGAGCTTGAACTGCAGCCGCTCTTCATCTTTTTCACTCCGGGTTTCCCGGGTCCGAAGATGGGCCATTACGACTACGGCAAAGGGATTGCCGGATGATTCCGGCATCTCCCATTTCCCTTTGAAGGCCAGAATCTTCACCGAAGGAAACCGGAACGAGATTTTGCATCCCCACTTTTCCTGCTCATATCTGTCCACATACCATCCCGGACTCTCGTCTGCAAGCACTGCCAGGCTCACCGTCGGCCGCTTGTACAGATCATGAGTCCGGTAATTATAGACATAGACCCGGTGCCCGAAATCGCTGTCGGGCTCCCCCTGGACCTCCGCATGGACCAGGACCCATGCCTCGGTTCCGTCTTTTTCCCACACCTTCATCAACTGATCCGCATAACGGGAGCCGATCGCGGATTCCCGGGTGATCTGCCGAAGTTCCTTGTCCAGGCGCTCATAGGATCGGGACCAGTCGATCTTCTGATGGATCTCCGGGAAGAAGAACGCTGTGAACTCTTCGAAATAGGTGCTCAGAATACCTTTCCAGGGGCTGTCGTATGTATCCCGCTCTGACATGGTCTCCTTTCATATTTTCGGGTTCAAAAAGGGATTGAAAGATCCCTTCTGTATTTTCCGGTCGATTATAAATCGTTTTTTTGAGGGCGTCAATGTCAGAACCCGGATGAATGGGATGGGTATGATGGGCTGTGATGGGCATTCTGCCTTCATCGGTTTCGGTTGTATCGGATAAGGCGCGGTTTGAAGCAGGAGGGGCTATCAGTGGTCATCATATCCATCCCATTCATCCGGGTTCTGCCTCTTTTTACCAGACTTTCGGCGAGAATTTCTCATCATTCAGCAGTTTCACTGTCTCTCCGCTCTGTGCGATCACAAAAAGGCCGTTTTTACAGGCGAAGCGGTCTGCATCATCTTCGATCACGATGCCGGCAACCGCGCCGACGGCTTTCCGGTCCGAAAATTCCGGGAAAAATCGCCTGAACTTCTCCATCCGTTGGAGATGCTCCTGTACATCTTCGGTATCCAATGCGGTTCTGGTCACGATCAGCACGGCATATTCACCGTTTGTCGCAAGGAGGTCGATTTCAAAAGCATCATCATCCATTCGAAGCCGGCCATGCCGACGAAAATTTTGAAAAGTTTTGTTTACCCGAATTCCCCATTCCTGAAATAACCATTCAAGGGACGGCACCAGCCGTTCTTCTCGAAAACGGGCATCTCTTCCGATCAATTCGTCGAGTATCTTTTCGGTTGACCACTTCGATTCCCCGGACAGACGATTCCTTTCCCGGAATGTCTCATTTCCCCTGTTGTCATCTTCATTCAACCGTTCTTCGAGTCTTTGCAATCTCCTGTCGAACTCGTTGAACCGCGTTTGGATATCGACAAGCAATCTCCAGATTTCCTGCGCATCGAGTTCTTTTTCCTGCGGCTCCATATCGGTTCTCCTTTCAAACAATGATCTGCCTGTTCATTCTCTGCTCATGATAGTGGATAAGCGTCTCCCGGTCAATGCCGGAACCCGGATGAATGGGATGGATATGATGGGCTGTGATGGGCCTTTTTTCTTCATCATGTCCGGTATATCGGAGAAGAGGCTGTTTCGGAGCAGGAGGCCCCATCAGTGGTAATCAGATAAATCACATGCATCCGGGTTCTTTATGCTTGACTTTCCAGCCCAAAGTAAATAGGTAAGGCTAAGATGCGGAGTTTTCTATCGGACAAGGGCAACGCTGCCGAAAGGCTGCCGCGCAAAGCCACGGGTCTAAAGCAAAGCAATGGGTTTTGCCATGACAGCCGGGCTGCCGGATCGCTTTTTGGGAAACGTCTTTGGCAGATAGGCCGGAGGCGTTTTTTTGTTTATAGCCACGTTTGAAGGAGAAAGGAGAGGTTCATGCGTAAGAGGTTGTGGTTGAAGTTGTTTTGGCTGATGGTGCTGACGGCTCTGGTCGTTGCGGGGTGTGACAGCAGTGATGACGACAATGGCGGGCCCGTTGCGGAGCCGTCGCCGGGGCCGGCCCAGACCCTGACGGTCTCGGGGCAGGCTGTGGATGATCCGGTTGCAGGCGCGGATGTGATGGTGAAGAATCTGTCGGGCCGGCTGCTGGGGGCCGGGGTGACGGATGCGGAGGGGTATTATGCGGTGACGGTGCTCAAATCCGATGCCGAAGCGGGGTATTCGATCGAGGTCTCGGGGGGAACGGTTGCGGATGCGCCCTTTTCCGGGACCCTGCGGGCCGATTACGGGCCCGGTGATGATCCGGGGGCCGCAAATGTCACGCCTTTGACCTCGCTGGTCTCGGCTGCGGCAAAGAACGGGGCCGGGGATTCGGCGCTGCAGCGGCGGGATGCCGCGGTTGAAATGATCGAGAATATCGGGATGGTGCGGGAAGGGGAATGGATGAAGACC
>JAABSZ010000290.1:0-3549 GCA_011390135.1 Desulfobacteraceae bacterium
CAAACGGGTTCTCGAAGATGTGCTGGGATATGTCTGTACGCCGCAAACCTCTCTGGCGCTGGATGGTCTGGCCGCAGATGAGCAGAAGGCCAATAAGAACCGGCGGCCTGACTGCATTCTGTTTCGGGAGGCCCGATCCCTGAAAGAGGCCAGAAAAGCGGCGGAAAAGGAGAAGACGAATATCCGCGCGACTGCCTTTTGCCGGGATGCGGATTTCATCCTGGATGCCAAACGATTTTCCAAAGGGGTGGGCGCAGATGAGGAAAAAGAGACCGACGCAAAGGGAAAGGGCAAAAAGAACAGGGACACCAGCGCGGCCGAAGATATCGATCAGGTGGAACGATACCTGCGCGGATGCGGAAAAACCTGGGGCGTTCTGAGCAACGGCCGCTCATGGCGGCTGATGCGGGCCGGAAAAAAACAGGCGCATCTCCGTTTCGATCTTGTATCCTTTCTGGAAGATCTGCGCCGGAACAGCAGGAGAAAACCCTCTGATTTCACGGATGAAGACCTTGAAACCTTTGCCCTCTTCTACTATCTTTTCGGCCCTCCGGCCGTTGGCGGCGGATATCTGGATGAACTCTACCGGGAGGGGGAGGCCAACACCCGCCGGGTCAGTGATATTCTGCGGGAAAACGCTCACATTTCCGTGCAGATGATCGCCGAAGGGTTCTGGAAGCATCTGGACAATGGGTATCCGGAAAAGGTCTCCCAGTCCCAACTCGATCATCTGCGGGAACTTGCCCTCACCTTTCTCTACCGCCTGCTCTTTATTCTGAAAGCCGAAGCCCAGGGGCTGCTGCCGATGCGGGATGAGACCGGCGCAAAGACCACATATGCGAAAGATGCTTCGACATGGTCGATTTTTCAGTCGATGAAAGATCGTTCGGAAGCGACGCTTGCAGCCATTGACAACGGATTCAGCCAGTTGAAAAAGTTGTTCCGAATGGTCAACGAAGGCAACAAAACCTATGATGTTCCGGCCTACAACGGCGGGCTTTTCGATCCGGAAGCCCATGAGGAGCTGGAGAATCTGCGCCTCAACGATGATGTGGTCTTCAAGATTCTACAGCGACTGATCTATCTGGATGCCAACGAGCCGGTTCCCTATGCGGATCTGGATGTGCGGGACTTCGGAGATATCTATGAGGGGCTTTTGGAGCAGCGGCTGGTTCAGGAAAAGGTCGGTGACGGATACCGGCTCACCCTCCGCAACAAAAAAGGAGAGCGGAAAGCCAGCGGCTCCTATTTCACGCCCGATTCCCTTGTGGAGCATCTGGTTCGGAAGACCCTCGGGCCCCTGCTGGAATCCTGCAAGGCCGATCCTCATAAAATCCTCTCCCTGAAAGTGGTGGACCCGGCAATGGGCAGCGGCCACTTTCTGGTAAAGGTGGTCGATGTCATGGCATGGCATCTTACCCTCAACTGTGCCCCCATTGACAAAAATGTTCCCGATGACAACGGACCAAACGAGTATGCCTATTGGAAGCGGCTGGTGGTGGAAAACTGCGTCTTTGGCGTGGATGTCAATCCAATGGCGGTTGAACTGGCGAAGGTCTCTCTCTGGCTGCATACCGCAAGCATGAGAAAGCCGCTCTCCTTTTTGAATCATCATCTGAAGTTCGGCAACAGCCTGGTGGGCGCGGATCTGCGGGATGTGGCCCGTCCGGGGCTGATGAGCAAGTCCCTGAAGAGCGGAACCGTATGGGTTCCCCGGCCCCCGGAGCGGGAGGATATCCCAAAGGAGAAAAAGGGCAGGAAGCGTGCCAGCAAACAGCTTGAGCTGCCCTTTGACATCAATACGGATCTCTTTTTCGGCATCCTTGAAAGTGTAACCAAAATCCTGCAAAGGCCCAGCCGGACCCCGAAGGATATCAAATCGAAGCGCCTGGAGTATGAGAATCTGGTGGAGCAGAAGCTCAAAATCCATCGAATCCTCTGCGATTTGTGGTGCGCCCAGTGGTTTATGGCCGAGCCGGACAAGGAGGGAATTTCCGTCTATGAGGGGGTGAACGGTCTTTATGTGCGGGTGAAAAAGGCGTGCGGTCTTATGGAGACCTCTGCAAAAGAGGAATCTTTGGAAAAGCTGATGAACCATCCGTTCATCAAAAAGATCGAAAAAGAGCGCAACGAAGGGTATGGCCCCCGGCCCTTGCGCTTTTTCCACTGGCAGTTGGAATTTCCCGAGACGGCCTTTACGCCCGAAGGGGAGATGAAGGAGACCTTCGGCTTCGATGCTGTGGTCGGAAATCCGCCGTGGGACAAGATCAAGCCGGCAAAGCGGGATTTTTACGGGCCCTTTGACGAGGAAGTGGCAAACCGGCAGGGGACCTCCCTGAATGCATTGATCGCGGATCTGGAAAAGGAGATACCGGAACTGGCCCAAGGCTGGGAAAAATATGAGAAGATGAACTATGATTTGACGACCTTTCTGAGCGAGTGCAATGCATACCAGCATCAGGTAACAGAGGTGGATGGCAAGAAGACGGGGGGAGATCCGGATCTGTTTCGGTATTTTACGGAACGGGCGAGTCAGTGCGCGGGTTCGGGAGGGCGCGTGGGGTTTCTGGTTCCCTGCACTCTGTGGCAGGGGCAGAGCTGCACCGCCCTTCGAGAACTCCTTTTTGAGAAGTGTACCCTGCACAGCATCTATACCTTCGAGAACTATCGAAAATGGGCGTTTGCCATCCATTCCAGCTTTAAATTCACCGCTTTTGTCTTTTCCAATCAGCCGCCCAAAAAAAATCATTCCTTTCCAGCGGCCTTTATGCTGCGGGATACGCAGGTGCTCGAAGGGCGAATGAAAGAGCGAGTCATTCGGCTGACGGCAGATTACGTCAAAGCGGTCAGCCCCTCCTCCCTTGCGCTGATCGACAACAAATCCCACGGGGAAGCGCAATTCATCGGGAAAATTCATAAAACTCATCCGACACTCGGTTCCAATGAAAGCGAATGGAACACAGTGTACCGGACAGATTTGCATATGACGGCAGATTCATGGCTTTTCAAAACCCGGGAATGGATGGGAGAAAGAGGTTTTACCCGTGTGATGCCCGTATTGAAAGATGGTATTTGGAAACAAGAAAAAAATGGCCCTGCAACTGTAAATCTGCCGGAAAAGCTGCCTGATGGAGGAGAATATTGGGTTTCGGCAGATGAAAATTTTTATCGACAGCGGGGTTATACCGAGAGGACAACGCCGATTGAAGGTGAAGAGAAAACTTTCTTTATTCATCCGGATGATCTGGATTTCGAAAAGAGTAAGAAGTTTGATGCCAAAAAGGATTTTCAGCGGATTTTTCCGGGCGAGTTCTATACCGCACTCTATGAAGGCCGGATGGTTCACCTGTTTGACCATTCTCAGAAGCGTTACCTGCATGGAGAAGGACGCAAAGCGATTTGGGAGAATATTCCTGTTTCTGAAAAGGTGCTTCAACCGAGAGTTTTTGTATGCAAAACTGAAATCGGGAAGGCTGTTGCAGTTGAACCGAGAGTTGGATTTTGTGATGTTACAGGGGCAACGAATGAGAGAAGCATTCTGTCGACTTT
>JAABSZ010000291.1:0-3510 GCA_011390135.1 Desulfobacteraceae bacterium
TTTTCTTTTAAAACAGGAAGCATTTCGATAAACTCGGATCAAAGACAATTTTATACAGGGGGATAAGCCCATTTTACAATGAGGATGCCATGAAAGCCATCACATACACGGAAGCCAAAAAAAACCTGAGAGCATTGATCCATCAGGTATGCAAAGATTCGGAACCGACAATCATTGTCAGCAGCCGGACCAAAGAGCAGGCAGTGCTGATTTCCATTGAAGATTACCATGCCCTGGAAGAAACTGCTTATCTGCTCAATACGCCAGCAAATAGAGCCCATCTTGAACGATCATTGAAACAGGCAGAAGAGGGCAGAATGGTAGATTACCCGATAGATGATATATGAAACTCCAGTTTACAGAAGATGCATGGAAAGATTTCGGTGATCAGTTGTCGGTATCATTACAAATAGTTGCATATAGTCAGTATTGTTTGGAAGAGGTGAAACGATGACCACATCCCGAGAAATATCCAAAATTCAAAAGGTCAGCACAGCAGAAGAGGAGCTTTCCTTGTTCCAGCGTCTGCGCCATTCCCTGGGCCCCATTCTCCCGGGCCTTTTCATCGACCTGGTCGATCTGCTGACGTTGGGGCCCGTAGGACTGGCCTTCGGCATGATTGCCGGCGGTGCGGCCGGATACTGGATCGGAAAGCAGTACGGGCTGCCGAGGGACAAGCGCATCAAAGGGTGTATCATCGCCGGCCTCTACTGCGCGATGCCCTTCACCGGATTTCTGCCGATGGGGACCATTATCGGCGTCTATGTCCGGTTTCACCAGAAAGACCCCGCATCGGGTCAGATTCCACGGGACGGTTTTTAAGGATCGTTCGGTAAAGCGGCAGAAAGAAAATGAACGGGACCTGAAAAAAGGCCGGATGATTTACTCGGCAGACACTCGATGCCGGATCGACTTGTAAAGGCGCTTTGCATGGGCTTTCAGGTTCTTCCGGATCACCTGGGTTTCGGGCGCGGCATCCGGGTAGGCCCCGGCCAATGCGGTGCAGAGTTCGTCAATCTCCTTTGCGCCCTGGGTATGGAGAACGTCGATAAAGCAGGAAAGAAGGCTGTCGGGAAACCCTTTCGGCGTCTCTTTCAGGGCGAGCGCCGCAAGAAAACCGTCCACTGTGGGAGCCACGATCCGCTCGTCGATCCAGCCGACCTCCCCGACGCCGTCGAGCCGGTCCAGCCGGTTCCGGATCGACAGATGCGTCAGAAAGATCAACAGCCCCTGAAGCAAGGCCCCGGGGTCCTCCGCAGGGCCCTTCATAAACGGAGAACCATACCCCCGAACCGTCACCAGGCGAACGTCGATCTTTGAAGGATTTTTCGGGTCGATCCGGACGATGAAATCCCCCGCGCCGTGGTGCCAGGGAAAAATTTCCCGGAAGGCTTCAGGATCATAGTAGCTCGTCAGGATATAGGCGATCTGCCGGTAGACCTCTTCGGCCTGATCCGGGGCAAGGGGAAATCCCCCTTTCTCTTCATCCCAGACCATGATCCGGTTTCCTGGGCCCTGGCCCGAGAGGTGAAATTCCTGATACCCTTCGAACCAGTCTCCGATGAACATGGCAACGGGCTGGCCCCCTGTGCAGGAATCCTTTCCGCATCCGTAAACCTTTGGGATATAGGGCAGCGCATACCGTTCGTTAAGAAAGTGTAAAAGCCCCACCTCCTTCTCGATTCCCTCGATCCCCCTATCCGAAGCGGCCAGGTTGAGTACAAAGGGGTAATTCTTCCTGTCCGCGGATACCGTCACACAGGCCGGATGATAGAATGCGCCGTGCTTCAGCAGGTCGATGGTGATCTCTTCGATCTTCTCTGGCCGCGCCCCGGTCCGCGCTTCAACAGCATCCTCAATAAATCGGCACTCATCGGCTTCCAGAAAGGCTCGGGCCGCCCCGTAATACTCGCCAAAAGTAATATCCCCTTCCGGCTGCGGCGCATCCGGGGCATAATCCCGGTTCGCGGGAAGATGGAAATCGAAAAGATTTCCCCCCGCATCGGCTTGGGTTTCAGGCCCCACAAAACGGCCATAGAGATGGAAAGAGAAGGTCGGCATCGGTAAAATCTCTGCCTATCTAAGAGTGTCGATCTCTTTTGCGATATCCTCGGGAACGTCGTATCCCAGCTCCCTTGCCCGATCGCAGTGCTCCACGGCCAGCGCATTGTCCCCCCGCTCCAGGTAGGCCAGAGCCAGGTTGTAGTGGACCACCGGAAAGTCGGGCTGGATATCGAGGGCCTTTTTGTTCATCTCGATGCTCTCGTCATACTGACCCGTCATGAGATAGGCATTGGCCAGGGTCGCCATGGCCTGGATGAACTGGGTATTGTACCGGATCGCCTTCAGGAGCGCTGGAATGGCCTCCTCGGCCTCCCCCCGCTGGAGATGCACGAATCCGATGTTGCCGAACCCCTCGGCAAATCCGGGCCGTACCTTGGTGGCCAGCTTGTTGTAATGGAGGCAGCCGTCCAGATCCCCCCGCTGCAGAGAGATCCCGCCGAGCTGGACATAGGCCTCGGCCAGTGTGGGGCTGCACTCGGTGGCCCGGTGAAGCGCCTCTTCGGCCTCTTCGAACTTCCGCTGCCCAAGAAGCCCCAGGGCAAGGTTGTAATGGGAGGTTCCGCAGTCGGGATTGGCCGCGACGGCCTGGCGCTGGTTCCAGATATATTCGTCCACTGTTTTGGGAATGTCGGTCATGATTTCCTCTTTTATCGGTTGCAAAAAGTTTGGATTCGATTTATAAAAATCAATTTAGACAAGAGATGTATATGTAAAGCAGAAACGATTCTTTTTCAAGACCGGATCTGTAAAAAAAGGGGGATTTATGATCAAAGGATGTTTTACCGCTCTGGTAACGCCCTTTACCGGAGATGGCCGGGTGGATGAAGCGGGGCTTGAGCGCCTCATCGATTTTCAGATCGAAAGCGGCGTCACCGGCATGCTGGCCGTGGGCACAACCGGGGAAAGCCCCACCCTCTCCTGGGAGGAGCACAACCAGGTCATCGAGGGCGTGGCACAGGCAGCGAAGGGCAAGTGCGTCTGCATCGCGGGAACCGGCAGCAACAATACCAGTGAGGCATTGGCGGCCACGAAACATGCGGCCGATCTGGGTGCGGATGCAGTGCTGCTGGTGGACCCCTATTACAACGGCCCCAGCTCGATGGAGATCCGGAAGGAGTATATCGAGCCCGTGGCAAAGGCATTTCCAAAGATCGATATCATTCCCTACGTCATCCCGGGAAGAACCGGAACCCAGTTGATGCCCGAGGATCTCGCGATTTTAAACCGGGATTATAAAAATGTGAAGACCGTCAAAGAGGCGACCGGGGATGCACAGAACATGCGCCGCACCCGGGAGTGCTGCGGAAAGGATTTTACCATCCTCTCCGGAGATGACAACAAAACCTTCGAGATGATGACGGACCCGGATATCGGCGCGGCCGGGGTGATCTCGGTGATGTCGAATATCGCGCCCGCTGCCGTGAAGAAGATGGTGGAAGGGATGAA
>JAABSZ010000292.1:0-3451 GCA_011390135.1 Desulfobacteraceae bacterium
CATCCCGGTGAAATGTCCCGCCTGAACGGAAAAAGCGTGGAAGAGATCCAGAAGGATCGGATCGGAACCGCAAGGGAGTTTGCCGAGCAGTATAACGTCCATCTGGTGCTCAAGGGGGCCAAAACCGTGATCGCGCATCCGGACGGAAGGCTCTTTATCAATCCCACGGGCAACCCGGGCATGGCCTCGGGGGGCATGGGAGATGTCCTCACCGGATTGATCGCGGGATTTCTGGCACAGGGCTACGCGCCTGAAGATGCGGCGCATATCGGCGTCTATCTCCACGGGGCCGCAGCAGACTTCCTTTCCGATGCAATGGGCCCCTTCGGGTATATCGCCGGAGATGTGATGGAAAGCGTCCCCGCGGAGATCAAACGGATGTTTGCAACTTCCCGATGAGGGCAAAGGAGATCACCATCACGACCCGATCCCCGGAAAAGACCCGGGAATTAGGGGAGGCGATCGGCGCGTCTTTGGGACCCGGCGCAGCGATTGCCCTCATCGGGGACCTGGGGGCCGGCAAGACCCATCTGGTGCAGGGACTGGCAAAGGGGCTTTCCGTGCCCGATGAATATTATATCACCAGCCCCAGCTATACCCTGATCAACGAATATCCCGGAAGACACACCCTCTTTCATGTGGATCTCTACCGGCTGGAGCGCGGCGCGGACCTGGAGGAGATCGGTCTGCTGGAGATCCTGTATGGGGACGGCGTGACAGCCATCGAGTGGGCCGACCGGCTGGAGGAGCCCCTGCCGCCGGGACATGTAACCCTTTATATGGCGGCCATGCCGGAGGAGACCCTTCGGCAGATTCGGATTGTCGCCGCGGATGCCGACGCGATTGAACAGTTGGACAGACTGGAAAAGGAATTGAAGAAGAGACAATGGGACTGATCGTACAGAAATACGGCGGCACATCAGTGGCCGATATCGAACGGATTCGGAACGTGGCCCGGCGGGTGGCAAATGCCTGCGACGCGGGAAACCGGATGGTGGTGATTCTGTCGGCCATGGCCGGCGTCACGGACAAGCTCATCGGGCTGGCCGATTCCATCTCGGAAAGCCCGGACCGGCGGGAGATGGACGTGCTGCTGGCCACCGGAGAGCAGACCACAGTTGCGCTGCTCTCCATGATGCTGATCGAGATGGGATATCCTGCCCAATCCCTGCTGGGGTATCAGGTGGAGGTTCGCACCGACAATGCCTACGGCAACGCCCGGATCGCGGACATCGGGGCCGAGCGGATCACAAAGCTTCTGGATGAGAAGAATATCGTGGTGGTGGCCGGATTTCAGGGCGCGGACTCTCAGGGCAACATCACCACCCTGGGACGGGGGGGATCGGACACCTCGGCCGTTGCCATCGCGTCGGCCCTTCGCGCGGATGTCTGCGAGATCTACACCGATGTGGACGGCGTCTATACGGCCGATCCCAATATCTGCCGCTGCGCGAGAAAACTGAGCCGGATCACCTATGATGAGATGCTGGAGATGTCGGGACTGGGGGCAAAAGTGCTGCAGATCCGCTCTGTGGAGTTTGCCAAGAAGTACAATGTGCCGGTTCATGTCCGCTCATCTTTCTCCGGTGATGAGGGGACTCTGCTGGTGGACGAGTCCGAATCTCACGAAAACCTGATCGTCTCGGGCGTTACCTGCAAGAAGAACGAGGCCCGGATCACATTGAAGAAGGTTCCGGACAGGCCCGGGATCGCATCCGCGATCTTCACTCCGCTGGGGGAGGCCGGCATCGTCGTGGACATGATCATCCAGAATGCCAGGGCCGATGAGAAAACCGATGTCACCTTCACCGTGGCCAAGGGTGACTATAAGACCGCTCTGCAGATCCAAAGAAAGGTGGCCGAAAAGATCGGCGCGGCGGCCGTCATCGGCGACGAGAACGTCGCGAAGGTCTCCATCACCGGCATCGGGATGAAAAATGCCACCGGCGTGGCCGGGAAAATGTTTGCGGTTCTGGCCGCGGAAAACATCAACATCATCCTCATCACCACCTCGGATATCCGGGTCTCCTGCGGGATCGAGGAGAAATATGCGGAGCTGGCGGTTCGGATTCTCCATACCGCGTTCGGACTGGATACCTGATCCATTCACAGAGGCGGCACTGTCAAACCCCCTGAATCTTCTTTGGGAGAGATGCCCTTTTCAGGATTATACAGAAGCGGCGACTCTCTCCTTACGCACAAAGTCCTTCACATAGTAGGGCATATCTCCTTCGGTGAGATACCCTTTGAAGTCCTTCTCGATAATGATCTTGTTCGAGATGTTCCATTGGGCCGCGGACCGGTGAAAGAGGTCGTATTCGCTGCACTGGTTCTTTCTGGCCAGCATCATCAGAAACTCCTCATCGCTGATCTTCCGGTTTTCCCGGAACTGCTTGTCGAGGTGGAACATCAGATAAAAGTAGGAAAGTGCTGCAAAGGGGGCGAAAATCCATTCCGATATATATTCAATCATCTTTTCTCTCCTTTTCATGAAAAACCATTTTCATCAAAAAGCAAGCATTTCCGCTTCACGGGCAAATTGCCAGATAATCGATCTCTTTTATAGAGATGTCTCCCATCATTTTTCCCCATAAGCTAATCATCTGCGGGAAAATGACAAATGTTTTTCTCATCAGTAGGAAATAAAAAGCGATTCCGCCACTTTACCCGACTTTCGGGAAAGAGGCGGAAGAGAAAAGTGTTTTTCGCGAGGATTATTGAGGGAGAAAAATGGTGGAGCCGGTGGTTTTGCGATCTTCGAGATCACGATGGGCCTGTGCGGCCTCGGAAAGGGGATAGGTCTGGCGGATCTCCACGGTGACGATATTTTTGGAGATCACCTCGAAAAGATCCGTTGCATGCTGAAGGAGTTCCTCCGGGTCTGCGGTATAGGCCATGAGGGAGGGCCGGGTCAGAAAGAGGGAGCCCTTTGCCGAAAGCCGGCCTATATCAAAGAGCGGAACCTTGCCCGAAGACTGGCCAAAGGAGACCATCATCCCCCTGGGCCGGAGGCAGTTGAGGGATTTGTCAAAGGTGGTCTGCCCCACCGAGTCATAGACCACATCCACCCCGCGGCCATCGGTGATCTCCTTCACCTTTTCCTCGAAATCCTCCTCCCGATACAGGATGGGATGGTGGCAGTTGTGGCTTTTCGCGATTTCGGCCTTCTCGTCGGAGCCGACCGTGCCGATAACGGTCGCGCCCAGATGTGCGGCCCACTGGCAGACAATGGAGCCGACCCCGCCGGCCGCGGCATGGATGAGGATCGTATCCCCTTTCTTTACCGGATAGCACCCTTTGAGCAGATACCGGGCAGTCATCCCCTGGAGCATCATGGCCGCGGCCTGCCGGGTGGTGACGGACAGGGGCAGCTTCACCAGCCGGTGGGCCGGCATCCGCCGGATTTCGGCATACGCGCCCGACGGCGGGCTGGCATAGGCCACCCGATCGC
>JAABSZ010000293.1:0-3443 GCA_011390135.1 Desulfobacteraceae bacterium
ACCACACCGCTTCTCTCCTTTCAAGTGACCGAAGAGAATTTGGGAACCGGAACGACCACTGTAAAGGTTGACGATGTTACCGTAAGCAAAAACAGTGGAGATGCTCTGGATGAATTGGGAAACGGCTCCTATACGGTTGCCGTCTCTCATACGGATGCCGCAGGAAATTCCGGAAGTGCCGATTCAACCTTTACCATAGACACAACTGCACCCGTCATGAAGGGCGACATCGTCAAAAACGATGTGATCGATCTCGAAGATGCCATAACTGCGCTAAAGATCCTTGCCGATATCCCACTGTACAAACCCGTTGAAATGGCCGCAGAGGTCGACGGCAACAGCGCCATCGACATGAAGGAGGCGATCTTTATCTTGCAATGGGTATCGGGTTTGAGGGATAATTGAGGTAGATTTTGACCTCGATTATACGAAAGGAATATCCATGCTGATCCATGATGACATCTACGAATGGAAAGGGTGGGGCGGGAAACTCAAGCTTGCAAGCGGCTCTTGCCGTCTTCGAATCTTCGACCTGAGAAAGGGAGATGATCCGGGCTTTTCCGTTTTGAGACCCTATATCATCGTGGTCTCGGATACCCCCGAAGGCCGGATGACGGTGAAGAGCTGCGCGGGGAATATCGCGACGGGCGTGACCCGGGATTTCGACATCGATCCGGATCGAATGGTCTGGATCGAACATTATCCGGCAAAACACTATGGCGTGAAAAGCGAATATGTGATACCTGAGAAGAACGAACGGATCGATTTCGATTGGCAGGAGGGGATGGCGGTCAATCCGAGATGGCGTCCCGTCAAGCCCGACATGCTTGAAATCATCCAGGAACTGTTGAGTATGGAGGAGGAGACGCCGCAGGCCGAAGAATGAAGGAGCCATCCGACGGTTATGAACGAATTCATGGAGGAGTGCTAAGATGTACAGAACTAAGCTCATGTTTTGCATGGCCATTCTTTTTACCGCGATGCTCTTTACCGCTTCTTCGGCTCAAGCCGAACTCAATATCAAGCTCGCGGTGGTCACGAAGCCGGGATCGGCCCAGAACATCGTGGCCGATAAATTCAAGGAGCTGCTCGAAGAACGCTCCAAAGGCGAGATCACGGTGCATATCTTTCACTCGGCCTCTCTGGGCAACGAGACCGAGATCCTGCAGCAGATCCAGATGAACACGGTGCAGATGGGGATCATCACCGGCGGGCCTTTTGACACCTTTGATCCCATCGTCCGGGTCATCAACTACCCCTTCCTCTTCAAAGACAATGACCAGGCCGACAAGATCCTGGACGGCCCCCTGGGACAGGAGATTTTAAAGAGTCTTGAAAGTTCCGGATTCAAGGGGCTCTGCTTTTCCGAAAACGGATTCCGGAACCTCACCAACAGCAAGCGGCCCGTAAAAACCCCCGAGGATGTGAAGGGATTGAAGATCCGGGTGATGGCCTCGGCCCTGCACAAGTCCATCTGGCAGACTCTGGGGGCCAATCCGACGCCCATGCCGTGGCCCATCTATACGGAGCTGGAGCAGGGGGTCATCGACGGACAGGAGAACCCGCTCTGGGTGCTGGAGGTCTATAACTTCCATGAGATCCAGAAGTATCTCACCATGACCCGGCATGTCTATTCGCCCCATATCGACGTGGCCTCCCTCAACTGGTGGAATGGCCTCGACGAGAAGAGCCGGGAGATGATTCAGACCACCATCTATGACGCGGCCCTCTTCCAGCGGAAGGACAACCGGGACAAGGACGCTGCCCGGCTGGAGATGCTTGTGGAGAAGGGGATGAAGATCGAATTCAATCCGGATCTGGATGCCTTCCGGGCCAAAGTGGTTGGATTGAAGGATATGGATCTCTTTGCAGAGCCCCGGGTGCAGGAGATGCTCATGAAGATGCTGGAGGCGACCCAATAGTTTTTCGAATTTCGGGCTTCCGGAAGAATTCCTGAAGGCCCGTTTCCATACAATTTGACTGTAGTTTAGAGGTTATGCCAGGCAAAAGCCATCCCGACCTTTCGGGATGGCTTTTTTGCGTTCAAAGGATTGTAAAAACAGGAAAAAGGAGGAAAAAGGACAATGGTGGTAAAGGTTTCGGTATTGATCGGCTATTTTCTGACGGTGCTGCTCATCGGATTGATCGCCCGGACCCGGTGGAAGTCCTCGCCGGAGACCTACTTTCTCGCGGATCGGAAGCTCGGGACATTGGTGCTGCTGGGAACCATGGTCGCGACCAACTTTTCGGCCTTCACCGTCTTCGGCACTTCGGGCGCGGGATACCGGGACGGGTATGCCTTCTTTCCGATCATGGGATTCGGCACCGGCTTCATGGCCTTGACCTTCTGGATCATCGGCCGGAAGATTTGGCAGGTGGGCCGGGATAAAGGGGTGGTGACGCCGCCGGAGCTGGTCGGCGTGATCTACAAAAGCCCGGTGCTATCCTCTCTCTTTGCGCTGGTGATGATCCTCTTCACCATTCCCTATCTCGCGCTGCAGCCCATGGCCGCGGGCTATGTTCTCGAAGAGCTGGTGGGGCTCGACTATTTCTACGGATGCCTGCTGGTAACTGGGATCATCGTACTCTACACCCTCCGGGGCGGCATGAGGGCCGTGGCCTGGACCGATCTTTTCCAGGGGACGTTGATGTTCGTCCTGCTGCTGGTCTCTCTGGTTCTGGCGGCCCGCCACTACGGCGGATTTGTTGAAGCCAACGGGAAGGTGATGGAGGCCATGCCGGAACTCTTCTCCCGGCCCGGGGGATCGGGGCGGTACACCATCGGGATCTGGTTCAGCTATATCTTCTTGTGGTTCTTCTGCGACCCGATGTTCCCGCAGCTCTTCCAGCGCTTTTTCGCGGCAAAGAGCGAGCGGAATATCTCCCGGATCATGCTCTTCTATCCCCTTGTCTGCACAGTGGTCTTCTTCATGCCGATCTGCGTGGGGGTGCTGGGCCGGCTCTCCTTTCCCGATCTTGCGGGGAAGGCCGCGGACAAAATCCTGCCGATGGTGCTGACTCAGATCTCGGGCGATGCAATGGCTGCGCTGGTGATGGCGGCAGGGCTGGCTGCGCTCATGTCCACGATGGATTCCCAACTGCTGACCCTGAGTTCCATCTTCAGCCGGGACATCGTGCCGATTTTCCGAAAGAAGAAGAGCGAAAACAGCATCACCGGCAGGATCTTCGTCCTCTTTTTGAGCATTGCGGGGCTGGCGCTGGCATACAAGCCGCCCGACACCATCCTGCAGATCGCGACCCAGACCTTTACGGGGCTTGCAGTGCTCTTTCCGACCGTGATCTTCGGGCTGTATCTGAAGCGGGTCTTTCCCCTGGCCGCGATTCTATCCATTCTGGCCGGGGAGAGCGCTGTTGTCCTCTTCTATTTGAAATGGCTTTCTGCCGGACCTTTTCTGCCGGTGGTCTGGGTGATTCTTCTCACC
>JAABSZ010000029.1:0-26573 GCA_011390135.1 Desulfobacteraceae bacterium
TGGCTCTCCCGCGCCCACGCAGTGGCGGAGGCTGGGGAACTTGAAGCGGCTCAGATCCTGAAGCACCAGCATCCGGTAGATGGTGGGCGCGCCGCACATCACCGTCACCGGATATTTGGCCAGCAGTTCCAGGGTTTTGATCGGATCGAACCGGTTTGTATGGTGGATGAACTGGGCAGCGCCCTGGTTCCAGGGGCCGAAGTAGGAACTCCATGCAGCCTTGGCCCAGCCCGTGTCCGAGATATTCCAGTGGAGATCCCCAGGCTTGAGGTCGAGCCAGTATTTTCCCGTCACCTTGTGGCCGATGGGGTAGGAGGCGTGGGTGTGGAGGGCCATCTTCGGCATTCCGACCGTGCCGGAGGTGAAATAGACCAGGCAGTTGTCGTCGGCCTTGGTCTTTGCTGTCTCAAAATCGTCCGATGCCTTTTCCACCGCTTCGGTGTAGTGGAGCCAACCGTCCCGGGGTTCTGCGATGACGATCTTGGTCTTGACGGTTGCACACCGGCCCGCGACCTCATCGAATTTGGCAGCGATCTCCGGATTCGTTATGATGGCCGCGGCCTTTGCGCTGTTGGCCCTATACTCCAGATCCTTTGCCGTGAGCTGGGTGGTGCCGGGGGTGATGAGCGCGCCCATCCGGATGCAGGCGGTGAAAATCTCCCACCACTCGTAATTCCGGGGCAGAACCACCATCACAACATCGTTTTGCTGCACCCCGCTCGATTTGAGCACGTTGGCAAGTTGCCGGGAGGCTTTGCAGACATCGGCAAAGGTCTTCTTCACCTCGTTGCCGTCGTCATCCACCCACCACATGGCAAGCTTTTCCGGGTCCTGTGCCCACTTGTCCATGATGTCCCCGGCAAAGTTGAAATATTCCGGAACCTCCCACTTAAAGGCTTCATACTCCTTTTCGTAGTCGGTCATGTTGGGGGTTGTCAGATCCATCTTGGTTTTTAGACTCCTTTCTTTTTGAAATTCTTGAATATTATTGGTTTACACAATTATCGGTTTACACATAATGCTGCAGCCAGGGGACCGAGAACTCCTTTTCAATCAGCTTCTGGAGCTGGCCCACGCTGGAGATCGCATCCTTTAAAATCATCTTTTCCCGCTTGCTCAACCGGTCCGGTGCGACATAATTGTCAGCCGGTCTGTCGTTGGCGAACTTCTTCATGTTCTCCCGAATCCGGAGCATCATAATGGCCTCGAAGCTCGCGCCGAAGAGTTCGGCATCCTCGGCCTCCATCGCGCCTATCCCGGCCAGTTGGTCCAGCCGGCCCAGAGTCGAGGGCTCGGTGATCCGGTTCTCCAGCGCGAATATCCGGACCCCGTTGACGATGTGCGCGCTGCCCGACTTCTTCAGATCGATCTCGTTTTTGTGGGGCTCGTTCTTTTCGGTTACAAAGGAGCCGAGAAAGCTCAACGGCAGCTTGTACTGGAGGTCGTCTTTGGTCAGCATGTGGCGCGCGCTGGGTGATGCCTGAAAAGCCGAGAATATCTCCTCCCAGAAGCGTGTGGCCAGGGTCATATTGCCCCAGACGGGCCGGAAGTCGAGGAGGATGGTCAGGTTGCGGGTGTCTTCGGGATCATAGGAACGGGTCCAGGTTTGTATAGCTTCGACCCAGGCACTCAGAGACCGGCGCCATTTCGGGTTGGTGGCCATGACATCGCCCCGGCATTTGGCAAATCCGCAGGCAAAGAGCCCTTCCACCGCATATTCCGCAAGCTGCTCAAAATACTGATCTACAGATTCTTTCTCCTCTTGGGGGGGATCTTCATAGATGATTGCGTTGTCCTGATCGGTGCGCAGGGTCTGTTCGTGGCGCGCGGCGCTGCCCATATTGATCCAGCAGTAGTCGGTCGGCGGCGGGCCCACCTCGCGCTTCATCCGCTCTTCAGAGAGGCGGATCACCGCGCGGGTCATCCGCTCGTGGATCTCCGACATGATCTCCAGGATCTCCCGCACCGATGCCCGTTCCGCAAGCAGTGAGCTGAGCAGAGGGTCCACCTGCCGGCCGATTTGGGCCAGATCCTCGATCCGCTGGCGGGATTCGATCTCCTGGGCCAGCAGCAGGGTTCCGGTCTCCGGGGTCTTGATCAGGTCGAAAAGGGTAAGGATTCCCATGACCGCTTCCCGCTCGGTAACGATCAGGTATTTGGTCCCCTCGCGCATCATGGTGGCCAGCCCCTGGCCCAAAAAGGCCTGGGGCGGGATCTCTGCCAGGTTGCTGTTCATGACCTGTTCGACCCGACAGGTGTCGATGGGATAGCGCTGCTGGGCAACCAGCCGGTGCGCGATGCCCTTTTCCGTCAGGATTCCCCTCGGCGCGTGGTCCGGGCCCAGAACCAGCAGCGCACTGATTCCCTTTTCAGCCATTTTTCGGGCCGCTTGGACCACGGGATCGGATGTCCTGCAGGTGATCACTGGCCGGGACATCACCTCGCTGACCCGCTGGTGAAACCGGGGGGAGGGAACACAGGCATAGGTCTCGTAGGACTGCTCCGCAACGATTTCGGTGTAGAGCAGCCGCATCCGTTCGGCCAGCAGCGCATTGAAAAACCCGGAGAAGTCGCGATTGTTGTAGATCAGCGCTTCCAGATCTGTCCTTTTGACCAGGCAGCAGACCAGCGCCTCCCGGGCCCGTACCGAGCCGGGATACCGCTGCCGACTCAAGACCACGGTCTCCCCGAAGAAATCATAGGGACGGCGGACCCCCACCACCGATTCCAACCCCCGCTCGTTGGTCACGGTGATCTCGGCCAGGCCCGACGCGATGACAAAGAGGACATCGAGGCTCGGATCATCCTGGCGGAAGATGTAAGTCCCTTCGGGGTAGGTCTTCACTTCGGCCTTGCGGCTCAGTTCTTCGAGCTTATCATCGGGCAGCAGCTCGAAGGGATCGGTCTTCATGAAGACGGCTTTGATTCTGTCCGGAACCATCAGAAGCTGTCACTGCCTCGGGGGTGAGAGGTCATACTTTGGGCCTCGGGAGATCGGGCTGCGGTATGGTTATCTGCAATCTACCGTCCGGTCGGTCAATAGGGGTGAACATCTTCTTTATTTTCAATATGTTCCATAATTCTAGCTGCATACAGTTTTATTGAATAACTGAATGTCATTCAACTTATGCTTTCAATAGTAGATATTCGCACATTGGTCAAGTAGAAAATTAACTTTCACTTAAAAGATTGGAAAAGAGTTGACAAATCAGGGCGGGGGATGGTAAACCAAAAATTGATTGAGCGCTCGTTCAATATGCAGACCCTGTGGAATTATTGAATGAAATATATGAAAACCAATGGGTTGTCGATTTCAAGCCCTTCCAGGGCCGGCGGTGCAGGGCCCTCCCGCGGGTTTGGACCGGACAAAAGAGACGACCATTTTAAAAAGAGACGGATCACCCGATAAATTTATGAGCCACCATTCTTCAAACGCCAAAGAGATCCCGACCCAGATCAAGAACCCGGATCTGGTGGAGCGGCGCCGCCGGCAGATCGTGGATGCCGCGGTCCAGCTCTTCATCGAAAAGGGGTTCCACAAGACCACCACCCGCCAGATCGCAAAGGCCGCGGGCTTCTCCATCGGGTCTCTGTACGAGTATGTGGCCTCCAAGGAGGACATTTTGTATCTGGTCTGCGACGCGATCCATGAGGAGATGGAGCTGGGGGTGGAGGAGGCCCTCTCCCGGGTGAACGAGGGCCGGGATGCGCTGGCCGAGGTGATCCGGGAGTATTTCCACGTCTGCCACCGGATGGCCGACCATATCCTGCTGATCTACCAGGAGACCCAGTCCCTGCCGGAGCAGTGGCGCAAAAAGGTGCTGGAGAACGAGATCCGGATGACCGGGATCTTCGTGGGGATACTGGCCAGGCTGTCCGGAACCGGGGATCTTCCCCAGATGAGCAGCCGCTCCGTCGAGCTGATGGCCCACAACATCTCGGTACTGGGCCACATGTGGACCTTCCGGCGCTGGTTTCTGGCCAGGCACTACAGCATCGACGAATATATCCGGCTCCAGACCGAGGTAATTCTGGGGCAGATGCGGGGGAACGGTGCGGGCCGGTTCGAGGAAGAAGATGAAGAATAGCGGAACAGATGAACAGATGAACAGATGAAAAAGCATAAGATCGGAAAAATTGGGTTTCGATAAATAATATCTTGTTTACAAACGATAATTTACCATCGCAAGGAGAGGGAAAATGACGGCTCAAGTCGAGGTATACAAGCCGAAAAATCCGGTTCGGGTGGTCACTGCCACATCGCTTTTTGACGGGCATGACGCCTCCATCAACATCATGCGCCGCATCCTCCAGGACACGGGCGCGGAGGTGATCCACCTGGGCCACAACCGTTCCGTGGCCGAGATCGTGGACGCGGCAGTGGAGGAGGATGCACAAGGCATCGCGATTTCCAGCTACCAGGGGGGCCATGTCGAGTTCTTCAAATACATGGTGGACCTGCTGAGAGAGCAGAATGCCGATCATATCAAGATCTTCGGCGGCGGCGGCGGCGTGATCGTCTCCGAGGAGATCCGGGATCTGGAAAAATATGGTGTGACCAAGATCTACTCCCCGGAGGACGGCGCGCGCATGGGGCTGCAGGGGATTATCAACCATATGATGGAGCGGATGGATTTCTCTACCGTGAAGGATGGGACCCCGGATCTGTCGGAACTGAACCCGGACAACAAGCTGCTGGTGGCCAATCTCATCACCGCGGTGGAGCGGGCCAAGACCAGCGGTAACGGCTATCCGGAAAAGCTGAGGGAACAGATCCAGGGGAAGATCGGAGACCGGAAGGTCCCGGTACTCGGCATCACCGGAACCGGCGGCGCGGGAAAGTCCTCCCTTACCGATGAATTGATCCTCCGGCTGCTCCATGACCTGAAGGATATCCGGATCGGCATCGTGAGCGCGGACCCCTCCCGGAGAAAGACCGGCGGGGCCCTTCTGGGGGACCGGATTCGGATGAACGCCATCGACAGCCCCCGGGTCTATATGCGCTCCGTGGCCACCCGGAGATCCCACACCGAGATCCCGGAATCGATGAGCGAGACCGTGGAGGTGCTCAAGGCCGCGGGCTTCGACCTGATCATCTCGGAGACCGCGGGCATCGGCCAGGGGGATTCGCATATCGTCGATTTTGTCGATCTTTCCATGTACGTCATGACCAGCGAGTTCGGCGCGGCCTCCCAGCTCGAGAAGATCGACATGCTCGACTTCGCGGACCTGATCGTGGTCAACAAGTATGAAAAGCGGGGCGGCGAGGATGCGGTCCGGGATGTCCGGAAGCAGGTCCAGCGGAACCGTCAGCTCTGGGACAAGAGCCCGGATCAGATGCCGGTCTTCGGAACCATTGCCTCCAAGTTCAATGACGACGGCGTCACTGCCCTCTACCACGGCCTGATCGAGACCATCGAAGAGAAGACCGGGGTCCGGTTCGAGTCGAGCCTGCCCCGACCCGAAAGCCGAATCTCCTCCTCCAAGACCATCATCATCCCGCCGGAGCGGGTGCGGTATCTGGCCGAGATCTCCGAGGCGGTCCGGAAGTACCACCAGCAGACCGATGAGGAGGCGGACCGGATTCGCCGGGTCTGGCATCTAAAGGAGAGCGCGGCCGCGCTGGGCGAGGATCTGGAGGGGGATGGGCAGGATCTGCTGGATCGGCTCAAAAGCGCAGTCGAGAAGGCTGAAGAGGATCTGAAGGAGGAGACGAGAAAGCTGATGGCGGGCTGGGAGAAGACCCGGGCCGACTATTCCGGCGACGAGCTGGTCTATGAGGTGCGGGGAAAGGAGATCCGGGTTCCGCTCTACCGGGAGTCTTTGTCCCACAAGAAGATCCCCAAGATCGCGCTGCCCAAATTCAAGGACCCGGGCGAGACCTTCCGGTGGCTTAGAAGGGAGAACCTGCCCGGATACTTCCCCTATACCGCGGGCGTCTTCCCCCTGAAGCGGGTGGGCGAGGACCCGACCCGGATGTTTGCGGGCGAAGGAGATCCGGCCCGGACCAACCGGCGCTTCAAGCTCCTTTCGGCCGATTCCGAGGCCAAGCGCCTATCTACAGCGTTCGACTCGGTGACGCTCTACGGCTATGATCCGGATATCCGGCCAGACATCTACGGCAAGGTCGGCACATCAGGCGTCAGCGTCTGCACCCTGGAGGATGTCAAGGTGCTCTACGGCGGATTCGAACTCTGCGCGCCCGGCACATCGGTCTCCATGACCATCAACGGCCCGGCCCCCATCATGCTGGCCATGTTCTTCAACACGGCCATGGACCAGCAGGTGGAAGCCTTCCAGGAGAAGAACGGCCGCGCGCCCCGTCCCGAGGAGTATGACGAGATCCGGAACATGGTCTTCGAAAATCTCCGGGGAACGGTTCAGGCCGATATCCTGAAGGAGGATCAGGGCCAGAACACCTGCATCTTCTCCATCGAGTTCGCGCTGAAGATGATGGGCGACATCCAGCAGTTCTTTATCGAGAACAGTGTGAGAAACTTCTATTCGGTCTCCATCTCCGGATACCACATCGCAGAGGCCGGGGCCAACCCGATCACCCAGTTGGCGCTGACCTTGTCCAACGGCTTCACATATGTGGAGTACTATCTGTCCCGGGGGATGGATATCGACAGCTTCGGCCCCAACCTCTCCTTCTTCTTCTCCAACGGCATGGACCCGGAATATACGGTGATCGGCCGGGTGGCCAGAAGGATCTGGGCCGTGGCCATGCGGGACAAGTACGGCGCATCCTCGAGATCCCAGATGCTCAAATACCATATCCAGACCTCGGGAAGATCCCTCCACAGCCAGGACATCCAGTTCAACGATATCCGGACCACGCTCCAGGGGTTGTGCGCGATCTATGACAACTGCAACAGCCTCCACACCAATGCCTTTGACGAGGCGATCACCACCCCCAGCGGCGAGTCGGTGAGAAGGGCGCTTGCCATCCAGCTCATCATCAACCGGGAGTGGGGCCTGTCCAAGAACGAGAACCCGCTCCAGGGCAGCTTCATCGTGGACGAGCTGACGGATCTGGTGGAAGAGGCGGTGCTGCTGGAGTTCGACCGGATCGCAGAGCGGGGCGGGGTGCTGGGCGCAATGGAGACCGGATTCCAGCGGGGCAAGATTCAGGAGGAGTCGATCTACTACGAGACCCTGAAGCACACCGGGGATCTGCCCCTTATCGGCGTCAACACCTTCAGGGACCCGGACGCGGACGACATGGATCTGAGCGATTCCGCGGTGGAGCTTTCCCGGGCCACCGAAGAGGAGAAGCAGTCCCAGCTCGACCGGCTCGAGTCTTTCAAGGAGCGGAACAAGGATGAAGCGGGGGCCGCGTTGGAGCGGCTTCAGAAGGTGGCACTTTCAGGGGAGAACATCTTTGCCGAGCTGATGGAGACCGTCAAGCACTGCAGCATGGGCCAGATCACCCAGGCGCTTTATGATGTGGGCGGGCAGTACCGGCGGAATATGTAAGGCGGTTTTCCGGTAAAAACGAAACAGTATCCTATAAGGAGATAACGATATGAAAGAAGCAGTGATCGTCAGTGCGGTAAGAACGCCGCTGGGAAGCTTCAACGGGACCTTGGCCGGCATCGGCGCAACCGATCTGGGCGGAAAAGTGATCGCGGCCGCGGTGGAGCGGGCAGGCATCGACGGCAAGGACGTAAATGAGGTGATCATGGGGCAGGTCCTCCCGTGCGGCTACGGCCAGAATCCGGCCAAGCAGGCAGCGGTCAAGGCCGGTCTGCCCTGGGAGGCCGAGTGCATCACCGTGAACAAGGTCTGCGGATCTTCGCTCAAGGCCGTGATGCTGGCCGCGCAGGCAATTCAACTGGGCGATGCCGAGGTGGTGGTGGCCGGCGGGATGGAGAACATGTCGGCTGCGCCCTACTATCTGGAAAAGGCCCGGTTCGGCTACCGGATGGGCCCCGGAACGATACAGGATCACATGATCCACGACGGCCTCTGGGATATCGTCAACGACTTTCACATGGGGATGTCCAACGAACTCTGCTCGGAAAAGTACAACGTAACCCGGGAGGATCAGGACCGGTACGCGGCCGAGTCCTACCGCAGGGCCGTGGAGGCCATCAACACCGAGAAGTTCAAAAAGGAGATCCTGCCAATCGAAATCCCCCAGCGGAAGGGCGGCGCGCTCATCTTCAACACCGACGAATGCGCGCGGGAGACCTCCTATGAGTCCATGGCCAAGATGAAGCCTGCATTCAAATCGGACGGCGTGGGCACGGCCGGAAACGCCTCCATCATCTCTGACGGCGGATCTGCCGTGGTGGTCATGTCCCGGGAGAAGGCAGAAGCGCTTAATTGCAAGATCCTCGCGACCATCGGCGCGCAGGCATCCTACGGCATCGACATGAAGTATGTGCTGGTCGCGCCCATCTGGGCCGTTCCCAAGTGTCTGGAGAAAGAGGGGATCACCAAAGAGGATGTGGATCTGTACGAGATCAACGAAGCCTTTTCCGGCTCGACCGTTGCGATCTTAAAAGAGCTGGAGCTGGATGCAAACAAGGTCAACGTCAACGGCGGCTCTGTGGCCTTGGGCCATCCCATCGGCGCATCCGGGTGCCGGCTGCTGGTGACGCTGCTGCATGAGATGATCCGACAGGACAGAAAGACCGGCCTGGCCTCGTTGTGCCTCGGCGGCGGCGAGGCCGTTGCAATGATCGTCAAACGATAAAAGATCAAGATCGATAAAGATTTAAAAATTATAAGGAGAAGCGTAATGGAGATCAAAACCTTCGGCGTGATCGGAGCCGGCCAGATGGGCAACGGCATCGCACAGGTGGCCTCGATGAGCGGTCTGAATGTTATCATGAACGACATCAAAGATGAGTTTGTCCAGCGGGGAATCGACAACATCACAAAACTCCTCACAAAGGCCGTGGACAAGGGAAAGCTGTCGGCAGAAGAGAAAGATGCGACATTAGGCCGCATCCGCACCAGCACCGACATCGAGGATATGGCCGAAGCGGACTTCGTGGTCGAGGCCGCGGTCGAAAGAGAGGATCTTAAATTCAAGATATTCCGGGATCTGGACGGGATCTGCAAACCCGATGTGATCCTTTCCACCAACACCTCCTCCATCCCCATCGGCCGGATCGCAGCCCAGACAAAGCGGCCCGAAAAGGTGATCGGGATGCACTTCATGAACCCGGTCCCGGTGATGAAGCTCGTCGAGGTGATCCGGGGCATCGCGACTGCGGACGAGACCTTCAAGACCACATGGGAGCTTTCCGAAAAGTTCGGCAAGACCCCGGCCGAGGCCAACGACTACCCCGGATTCATCGCCAACCGGATTCTGATGCCGATGATCAACGAGGCCGTCTTCTGCCTCTACCAGAGCGTGGGAACCTCTGAAGACATCGACACGGTGATGAAGCTCGGGATGAACCATCCCATGGGGCCTCTGGCGCTGGCCGATCTCATCGGGCTGGATACCTGTCTGGCGATCATGGAGACCCTTTATGCCGGATTCAAGGATTCCAAATACAGACCCTGCCCCCTGCTGCGGCGTTATGTCGAGGCCGGATGGCTCGGCAGAAAGACGGGCAAGGGTTTCTACGAATATAAATAGTAAGGAGGGGGAGATGGCAGCCAAAAAGAGCGGAACCACCGATTCCGTGGGAAAGCGGATCAAGAAGATTCGGATAGACAAGAAGATGACCCTGGAGCAGATGGCCAACGAGACAGGCCACGCGGTGGAATACCTGAAGGATATCGAGGCCGGAAATATCATGCCGCCCGTGGGCGCACTTCTGCAGATCTCCCGGGCCCTGCAGATCGACTCCGGATTCTTTCTGAAAGAGCAGGAGAACGCGATGCAGGACCGGGTAACGCAGTACTCCAAGCGTGCGGACAACTACGCGTATGAGATTCTGACCCCGGGTGCGGAGAACAAGCACCTGAAGGCTTTCCGGGTCAACATCGAACCGATGGAGGCCCATGAGGGCGTCGGATACCAGCACGAGGGGGAGGAGTTCAACTATGTGCTTTCCGGAACCGTGGAAGTGGTGGTCGGGGATCACGTGAATCGTCTGACGGCAGGCGACTCTCTCCACTTCAATTCCGGGATCAGACACCAGTTGAAGAACGTGGGCGACAAGACCGCGGAACTGATCGTCGTCATCTACGGACCGTAAAGGAGGATCGATGTTTTTCAAACTGACCGATGAACAACTGATGATCCAGAGCATGGTCCGGGAGTTCTCCCGCAAGGTGGTGGCCGCGACCGCTGCCGAACGGGACAAGACCAAGGAGTTCCCCGCGGAAAACCTGAAGCAGATGGGCGAACTCGGGCTCATGGGGATGATGGTTCCCACGGAGTTCGGCGGCGAGGGCGCGGATACGGTCAGCTATGTGCTGGCCCTGTCGGAGATCGCCTATTCCTGCGCGTCGACCGCGGTGGTGATGTCAGTACACAACTCCATTGTCTGCGAGAGCATCACCAAGTTCGGGAGCCAAGAGCTGAAGAAGCGGTTTCTGCCCCGGCTGACCGAGGCCGGGATCATCGGGGCATTTGCCCTGACAGAGCCCCATGCCGGGTCCGATCCGTCCGCGCAGATCACTACAGCGGTGAAAGACGGGGATCATTATGTGATCAACGGAACCAAACGGTTCATCACGACCGGCAAAAACTGCGGACTGGTGATCGTGACAGCGAAGACCGATGAGGCGGCAGGCCATAAGGGGATCAGCGCCTTTATCGTGGAGCAGGGAACCCCGGGGCTGAAGGTGGGCCATGTGGAAGACAAGATGGGGCTTCGGGCCTCGGACACGACGGACCTGATCTTCGAAGACTGCCGGGTTCCGGCAAAGAATATGCTGGGCAAGGAGGGGCAGGGCTTCAAGATCGCCATGACGGGCCTGGACGGCGGCCGGATCGGGATTGCGGCCCAGTCGGTGGGGGTGGCACAGGCCGCGCTGGACGCGGCTGTGAAGTATGTTAAGGGAAGGGACCAGTTCGGGCAGAAGATATCGAAGTTTCAGGGGCTGCGGTGGATCGTCGCGGATATGGCCACCGAGCTGGAGGCCGCAAAGCAGCTCATGTTTTCGGCCGCGGCCATGAAGGACCGCGGGGAGAAATATACCCAGCAGGCTTCCATGGCCAAGCTCTTTGCTTCGGAGATGGTCAACCGGATTACGGGAAAGGCGCTGCAACTTCATGGCGGATATGGCTTTACCGCTGATTATCCGGTGGAGCGATTCTACCGGGACGCGCGGGTTTTTACCATCTATGAAGGGACCTCCGAGATTCAAAGGATCGTTATTTCAAACAACATTTTAAAGGACAAAAGAAAGCCCTGAAGAAGAGCCGTTTCTTTTAAAGCAAAAAAGGACAAACGAAAGCCTTGAAGAAGAGCCGTTTCTTTTAAAGCAAAAAAAGGACAAACGACCCAAAGGACATAAAAGACATAAAGGACGGCAGGAAAAAGCAAGAAGAAGCAGTAAGAAGCAGTAAGAAGAAGAGCCGTTTCTTTTAACGCAAAAAAAGGACAAAAGACCTTCTCCCCCTGAGGTCCATTTGGTCCTTTGCCGGTCCTTTATGTCCTTTTTGTCTTTTGGGTCCTTGTCCTTTGTCCATTCTATCCATCAAACCGTTAACCCAGCACCCCTTTACCCTTAACACCCCTTAACACCAGGGCAACACCCACCCGCCGCACCCAATTCCCCCTTTTTTCATCAAAAAACCCAACTCAATCAACCCCTTACCCCAAAAAAACAATTCCTCCTTCCACACTGGCACAACCATTGCATTCCATATGGCCAAAGTAAAAAAAACCCGTTCTCAAAGAGAACCCTTAACAGACTCTGGAAGGAGAAAACGGTGAAAAACAATCAGGTGAAACAAAGCCGCCGGCCGAACCGCCCGGCCATCCTCCCTTTAATGGTGCCCTTGATGGGCCTCCTTCTCCTCTCTCTTTTCCTCATTGCCCCGCACCCAGCAGCGGCCGCAGACGAGGTGGATGACCTCAAAGAGCAGCTCCGACAGCTCAACGACCAGATGCAGTCGGTTCAGAAGAAGCTCGAGGAGATGGAGAAGAAATCAACCGAAAAGGAAGATGACCTGGAGTACATGAACGAGCGCCTCGACAAGGCCGCGTTCCACGCCGCGACCGACAAGGTCGCCCTGGGCGTAGAGCTGCGCACCGAGGCCCAGTCGATCCACTATGAGAACATGCTGGCCGCACCCCCGGCCCTCATGGGCGGCTTCTTCTCGCCCCCCGCGGCCGGCGGCTTCAACGGCGCCACCCGGGCCCAGATCCAGCAGGGCATGGCCCAGATGGCCAAAAACAACATGATCCCACCCCCGGCCGAGGCCGACGTGGACAACGACATCATCTACACCAACCGGTTCCGCCTCAACCTCAGCTCCAAGCTCAACGACCAGCTCAGCTTCGGGGGCAGGCTGGCCGCATACAAAGTCTTCGGCGACAGCACCGAAGTCAAGTTCAACCGCGGAGCTCTCGGCGACGTCACCTTTGACGGCAACACCGCAAGCCTCCCCCACGGCGACACCCTGCGGGTGGAAAGAGCCTTTTTCAATTTCAGCAAAGACCTCGGCAGCGTTCCCATTAGCTTCTCGCTGGGCCGCAGACCTTCCACCGAAGGCGCACCCATGGAGTACCGCAACTTCAGCACCGAAAGCGGATCACCCCTGGCCAGCATCATCAACTGGCAGTTCGACGGCGCATCCCTCAACTTCGGCCTGGAAGACGTCACATCCGTTCCCGGCGCCACCTTCAAACTCTGCTACGGCGTCGGCTTCGAGGGAGACTGGGGCAACAGCTACTCCCTGAGCGTCAATCAGGCTGAGGTGGAAGACGTTCATCTCTTCGGCGTCATCTCCAATCTCTATGACAACGGCCTCACCAATCTCCGGTTCAGCTATGCCCATGCGTGGGATGTCACCGACGGTTTTGCGGGCCTCACCGTGATGCCATTCATCGTCTCCAAGGCCGACATGGACATGAACGGGGAGCCCGAATACTATTTCCAGCCCAACTCGGGCGGCTTCATCAGCCGGATGGAGCCCTCCACCAACATCGGGGACTGGGATGCGGCCACCCTGCTCCTCCGCCACAACTTCATCGAGCAGTTCGACAAAGACATCGACTTCTTCCTCTCCACCTCCTGGAGCCACACCAGCCCCTCACAGGTCTCGAAAAATCCCTTCTACGAGATGATGGGACAGGGCCTGCTCAGCTCCAACGGGGACCTCGAGGACCGGGACGGCTACAGCCTCTATGCCGGCGCAATCTTCCCCATGCCCTACGACGCCCGGTTCGGTCTGGAGTACAACTACGGCTCCAAATACTGGTTCAACTTCACGGGCGCGGAGGACTCCCTGGTGGGCAGCAAGCTCGCGGTTCGGGGCCACGTCTTTGAGGGATATTACCACCAGCCGGTCTTCGGCAAGAACTTCTTCTTCACCCTCGGAGGCCAGTACTACGACTATGAATACACCGGCAGCGGAAACCCCCTGGGCGAGCCGGTGAAGATTTCCGAAGCGACAGCGTTCGACGCGTTCAACGGCATCGTGGACAAGGTCTGGCTCGGATACCTTTCCGCAACAGTACGTTTTTAGGGAAAAATCAAGCCATGCAGAATAGAACGACAATGAATAGCCTCAACCCCTTAAACCATAAAGACCCAAAAGGAGAAACCATTATGCGTAAACTGATCCTGATCATCGTCGCCGCCCTTTTTGCCATCGTATCCGTTGCCCCCGCATTCGCCTTTGAAAAAGGCAACGAGCGCAAGGGCAAATACACCTACCGCAAAGTTTACCAGGCATGTAACGACCGGGGCGCGATCGAGTCCGCGAAGCCGGCCGTCAACCCGGACGATAAGACCCAGTCCCAGTGGACCCGGATATTCGAGAAGAGCGATTTTTCCGGGACCTTCGGCTGTGAGGAGGAGTGGAAAGCCCTTTCCCAGGATGACCTGGCCGACATCTACGCCTATCTCCACGACCATGCCGCAGACTCACCCTCTCCGGCCAAGTGCAAATAGGCCATAGCCATATTCCTTCTGCCCGCGGCGCGGGGCTCTGATTCGACAGAAGAGACCCCGCGCCTTCTCCATTTCATCGCCCCGACACCCGCGGCGAGTCAATGACGGGAGGCAAACCACCCATGAAGAATGAAAAACAATTCAAAAAAAGGCTATTTTCCGGCCTGCTGGCCCTCTGCCTGATCGGTGCGGCCTTCTCGGTCTACGCGGAAAAGGCCCCGGACGCGCCAGGCCTGGAGATGGCCCGACAGGCGCAGCAGGGAATGGCCGCAAATTGGACCACCGCAGATCATTCCACCTTCCAACCGCTCAAGAAGAAATTCGCCACCGGAGAGGAGATCACCGAGGCCTGCATCTCCTGCCACTCCGAGGCCGATGATCAGGTTCACAAAACCCTTCACTGGACATGGCTCGATCCCGCATCAAACCCGGAGTATCCCAAGGGAAAGGCCGGATATTCCGTGAACAACTTCTGCATTTCAGCCAATGCCATGAAGGACAAGAAGTGTTCGACCTGTCATGTGGGATGGAACGGCAAGGAGGAGAAGGTCAACTGCCTCACCTGCCACGGACAGGAGAAGTTCAACTTCACCGAAGCCTTTGCCGATCTCAAATACTTCGCAGAATCCGGGGATGAGGACGCAGAGATGATCATGTCCGATATCCAGGAGGGGATCGCGGGTGCCGCACAGAAGGTGGGCCTTCCCACCCGGGACAATTGCGGCGCGTGCCACTTCTACGGCGGCGGCGGTGATGGCGTCAAGCACGGGGATCTTGACAGCTCCCTGAGCAGACCGGACAAGGCTCTGGATGTCCACATGGGCGTGGACGGTCAGGACTTTCAGTGTACCCGGTGCCACACCACAAGAAATCATCAGATCGCGGGACGGGTTTACGGAACCCCGGCCGCAGAGGATCGCAAAAGCCTCATCGAAGACGACCTCATGGGGAAGATCATGTGCGAATCCTGCCACACCTCGCAGCCCCACAAGGCCGATGAGAAGCTCAATGATCATACCGACAAGGTGGCCTGCCAGAGCTGCCACATCCCGGCATTTGCCCGAAAGCTGCCCACCAAGATGTGGTGGGACTGGTCCAAGGCCGGAAAGCTCAAGGATGGAAAGCCCTACAGCGTAGAGGGCCCATTGGGCAAAGAGGAGTACATGAGCATCAAGGGCGAGATGAAGTGGGCCAAGGATGTGGTTCCGGAATATCTCTGGTACAACGGCAGCCTCAAGACCGTAACGGCTGCGGAGAAGATCGACCCGAAAAGGCCGGTGCAGGTGGCCTGGCCATCAGGAAGCCAGGATGATCCGGATGCCAGAATTTACCCCTTCAAGATTCACAAGGGAATCCAGCCCTACGACACCGAGCAGAACGCCCTGCTCACGCCGCTCCTTTCGGGTCCCTATGGCTATTGGACCACTTTTGACTGGCAGAGCGCATTCGTCCTCGGCGCAGAAGCTCTGAATCTGCCCTACAGCGGCAAATACGACTTTGTCAAAACCGATTACGTCTTCCCCACCACCCACATGGTGGCCCCAAGGGAAGAGGCCCTCTCCTGTGAAGCGTGCCACGCCAGAGAAGGCCGGCTGGCCCAACTGAGCGGCTTCTACATGCCGGGCCGGGACCGCTTCCAGTTGCTGGACATCGCGGGATGGCTCCTGATCCTCGGCACCCTCGGCGGCGTCACCCTGCACGCCCTGGGCCGATACGTCTTCCGCAAAAACGGAAAAAAGAAGTAAAAGGCAGCACAAAACCCCTTTCCCAAAAAAAAGCCCCGGCCCCTCAATTTTTTGAAGGTTCCCGGGGCCATTTCCAATCCTCCGGCCCGGCCTGTCCGGTCTTTTATGTCCTTTTTGTCTTTTGGGTCTTTTTGGTACCTGAAAATGGCCTCATCCCATGCGCACCTCCACTTCATACTGCCGCTCTTCATCCAGAAGCGGGATATCTTTTTGGGGCAGCACCTCGTTGTTCAGCCGGATCTCCTTTACGCCCACATTGAGACCCTCCGGATTGATGACATGGATATGGTAAACAGCCTGCCCATACCGGTAGTCGATGGAGAACTCCCCCCAATCTCTTGGAATGGAAGGAAAGATCCGCAGCCGGTCCCCCTCCCGGCGCAGCCCCAGAATCGCCTCCAGCCCCAAGCGGTACATCCATCCGCCGGAGCCGGTATACCATGTCCATCCGCCCCGGCCCACATGGGGCTCGATTCCGTAAACATCTGCCGCGATCACATATGGCTCCACCTGATACTGCCGGACATTTTCCCGCGTATCCCCGTGGCCGATCGGGTTGAGCATCCGGAAGAGCTGGTGTGCCTGATCCCCCTGTCCCAGTTGTGCCAGTGCCCAGACCGTCCATGTTGCCGCGTGGGTGTACTGGCCCCCGTTTTCCCGGATGCCGGGAGGATACCCCTTGATATAGCCGGGGTCCCGGGATGTCTTGTCAAAGGGCGGGGTGAAGAGTTTTATCAGTTGATCTTCCTGTTTCACGAGCTGTTCTGTCACCGCATTCATGGCCTGGGCCGCGCGGGAGGGATCGCCCGCGCCTGAAAGCACTGCCCAGGACTGGGCGATCGCGTCGATTCGGCACTCTTCGGAACCGGATGATCCCAAGGGTGTTCCGTCGTCGTAGAAGCCCCGCAGGTACCAGTTCCCATCCCATCCTGATTCCTCCAGGCTCTGGCGCATCGCTTGCGCATCTTGAAGGAAATCTTCTGCATCCTCTTCTCGATCCATGTTCCGGCTGACCTCGGAAAAATCGGTCAGCACCGCATGGAGAAACCATCCGAGCCATACGCTTTCCCCTTTCCCCTCGATCCCCACCCGGTTCATACCGTCGTTCCAGTCTCCCCCACCGATGAGCGGCATGCCGTGGGAGCCCCGGGTTGCGCCTTTGCGGATCGCGCGGCGGCAGTGCTCGTAGAGGGAAAAGCTCTCTTTGGTCACATCATACTGGCCGTACCGCTCCTCCTCTTCGGCCTCCAGAGGCTTTCCCCGGAGAAAGGGGATCTCTTCCGACAGAATCGAAAGGTCGCCGGTGGTCTCCGCATATTTTGCGGTCACATAGGGGAGCCAGAGGAGATCGTCCGAGATCCGCGTGCGCACCCCCCGGCCCGACGGCGGATGCCACCAGTGTAGCACATCCCCCTCCTCGAACTGGTGACGGGCCGCGCGCAGGATATGCTCCCGCGCGAGATCGGGCCGGTGGTTGAGGATCGCCATCACATCCTGGAGCTGATCCCGAAACCCGAACGCGCCGCTCGACTGGTACAGGGCAGAGCGCCCCCATATGCGGCAGGAGAGGTTCTGGTAGACCAGCCACCGGTTCAGCAGGATATCCATAGCCGCATCCGGGGTTCGGACCGTAACCGCACCCAGCACTTCATCCCATAAGGCTGTCGCGGCCTTTAAGGCTTCATCGATCCGTTCCGGGGCCTGATAGGTCCGCACCACTCTTTCTGCATCGGCGCGGTCCGCCCCCTGTCCCAGCAGAAAGCTCACCTCTTCGACACCGCCCGGGGGCAGGTTGATGTGGATTTGCACTGCGGCACACGGATCGACTCCTGCATGGGTGGTGTTCCCCAGACCGATCCGCTCCAGGGCTGCGGGTCTGTTCCGGCTTCCCATCCGCCCCAGAAATTCCTCGCGGCTCGCGGTGAGGCTGTGAAGCTTCCGGTCCGCGGATAGAAACGCGACCCGCTCCCCGAATTCTGTGTTGTAGGGGTTGCGTGCAAAGAGTGCCTGGACCTCTTCCGCATACTCTGACAGGATGAAAGGCCCCATGACCTCCCGGTCAGGCCCCAGAACCCACTCGGCATAATAGGTGGCCGTGATCCGCCGGGGATGGTTTCCGGTGTTCTCCAGGCGAAGCCGGATGATCTTGACCGGGTCTTGCGGGGGCACAAAGAGGCAGACCTCCTGCAGAAGGCCGCGGCTCTGATGTTTGAAGATGGTGTATCCCGCGCCGTGCCGGATCTGATAGGGTTCGGATGCTCCGGCCGGCAGGGGGGTGGGAGACCAGATATCGGCCGTCTCCTCGTCCCGCAGATAGAGGGCCTCTCCCGGCGGATCCGAGACCGGATCATTCCCCCACGGGGTGAGCCGGTTCTCGCCGCTGTTGATGGCCCATGTGCTGCCGCTTCCGCTTTCAGAGACCAGAAAGCCGAAATCAGGATTTGCGATCACGTTGATCCAGGGGGCAGGGGTGCTCTCCCCCGGATCGAGATGGATAAGATACTCCCGGCCATCCGGGGTGAAGCCGCCCAGGCCGTTGTCGAACCGGAGGTTATCGGGCCGTAGGAGGGGCGGCGCGGGTTCCGGCATCGGGCCCTGGGCCGGATGAAAGGTCGGCAGCGGATTCGGCTCTCTTGTACCGCCGGCCAGTTGCTCGTCCAGAGTTCCCTTTTCCCCGTCCAGCACGACCCGGGCAGAGGTCTGGAGAAGGATCTGTTCCGCCTCCCCCATCTGATCCCAGCGCAGCAGAAAGATCCCTCCCCGGCGGTTGAGCCATCCTTCGCTGCCGGTGCGGGTCAGCAGCCGGTGGATCTGCCCCTGGATCTCCTGGGAATAGCCGGTCTCCTTCAGGTTCAGGATGACCAGGTCGATCTTGAGGTTCCGGTTGCGCCAGTAGGTGTGAGCCTTCAGCACCTGATGGATCAGGGAGATATCCTCTTCGTTGCCGATCCGGACCAGCAGAATCGGGTAATCCCCCGAAATCGCGTATGGCCAAAGTCCGGGCTGCCCCAGGGTATTGGCCGACAGGATTCCGGGATCGGCCCGGAACGCGGGATGAGGATAGAGCAGCGGCGAAAGCAGCTTCTGAAAGGAGGATAGATCGGTGCTCTCCAGCTCCAGTTGCCGCAGTTCTATCCGACTCTGGGACCCGGCCTCCTCAAATGCCCGGTCTATTGCAGCCCATGACTGGTACCTTTCCCCGTCCCGGGCCGCGGCTTCGGCATCATCACCAGCCAGGGTGAAAAAGGCCATCCGGATCATCTGGTTCGGCTCCAGCTCGATCATTTGACCCAATGACATCACCGGGTCCAAAGTTGCTCCGTCTCTGCGGGTCAGCCCGGGCCCATCCTTTTGAAGGGCCAGAGGGTCATGGAGGGTCCGGCCCCGCCCGATGAAGCGGAACCGGTCGCTTTCAAATGCACGGGTCGCCGGCATCTCCGGGGGCGGCGTCAGCCCGTGGAGCATAAAGATGGGAGGCTCCTCTGCGGACCGGGGCCTCCGCCGGAAAAGAAGCCCGTTGGCCTGTTCCAGATATCGGCTTTCGATAAAGAGTTTGTTGAAGGCCGGGTGGCGCCGGTCCCCGTCGGCCGGGGCCAGCACCGCCTCTGCATAGCTTGCGATGAAAAGCTTCCGGTTCCGGTCGCTCTGGTTGGTGATGGTGATCCGCCTGATCTCGACACTATCTTCGGGCGGCACTGTGATCTCCGTGTGGAGGACTATATCGTCGAACCGGGTCCGAAAGTCGGCCTTGTGCGGGGAAAAATGGGCTTCGGTCTTGGTTCCGGTCCGGGCCGCGGGCTGGTATGTGGCTGAGCAGACTCTGCCGCTATCCTCGTCCCGGACATAGATCCAAATTCCCCACTCCTCCAGGGTGGTATCCCCCCGCCAGCGGGTCAGGGCCATATCCTTCCAGATGCTGTAGCCGGCCCCCGCACTGGTGATAAAGAGGCTGTAGCGCCCATTGGAGAGCAGATGAACCTGGGGAAAGAGAGCCGTAACAGGTGCCGGCCACGAGTTGAGCGTGATTTTGGACCCGGATTCGATCTCCCGAAGGCCGGCCTCCTCCTCCATTCTCTCCAGAGGAGCCCGGTTCGGCACTCTCTCCTGCAGGAGCATCTCCACGCTCTGAATCCGTGGGTCGCTGTGGAACCGGTTCACCATCTTTCCGCTTCCGCTTTCGTCTGCCGTGAGGTAATTGACGATGGAGAGAAAGATCATCCCCTGATGATGGCTGTAGAAGGAGCGGATCAGGGCCTGCTCTTCTCCCAGTGCCATCCGTGAGGGGGTGTGGTCCGTGGACTCGTAGAAGCCGTAGTCGCCGAGCGCGCCTTCTCTTATCAGGGCAGCCACGTTCTCCATCACGGCCTTGGGCCGGATCGGCAGTGCCAGCATCGAGGCATAGGGGGCGATCACCAGATCGGTCTCCAGCCCCCGCTTGTACCCCAGACCCGGCACACCAAATGCGCGGTACTGGTAATGCATCCCAGCATCGAACTGGTAATAGGCCGATTCGGAGATCCCCCAGGCCTTTTTCATCTGTTTACCATATGCAATCTGGCGATCCACCGCAGCTCTGTTGCTCTGCCCCAGCAGAGTGTTATGCTCTTCCCGCATCATCATAATCGGCATCAGGTATTCGAACATGCTTCCGCTCCAGGAGAGCAGCCCCCGGATGCCGTCGATCTGCGTCAAGGGGCGGGAGAGGTGGAGCCAGTGGCGGTGGGAGACATCTCCCTTGGCAATGGCGACAAGGCTTGCGATCCGGGCCTCGGATGCGAGGAGATCATAATGATTGCTGTCGGACACCCCTGCATCCACATTGCAGCCGATCCGGAAGATGTGCCGCCGCGGATTGTAGAGAAAGGTAAAGTCCATGGCTTCTACCAGTTTTTCGGATTGGCCGGCGATGTAGGCCAGATCCTCCA
Source organism: Desulfobacteraceae bacterium (assembly GCA_011390135.1). Classification (GTDB taxonomy): domain Bacteria; phylum Desulfobacterota; class Desulfobacteria; order Desulfobacterales; family JAABSP01; genus JAABSP01. The sequence goes on from JAABSZ010000029.1 coordinate 20,711, forward strand.
GAAGATCCCGGGTATTGGACCGGGCCCCGACAAATCCCTGATGCAGCTTTTCGCACCAGGCCAGCCCCTGGTCCCGTTCCTCCGATTCCGGCAGCTCCTTCAGGCCGTTTACCAGGGGACGGAGCCGGCCGATCCCTGAATCGCAGATCGATTCCACATCCCGGAGATGGGGCATGAGCGGCAGGGAGCCTTTGAGCCCCTGCCAGTGCCGGGCCGCAGTCGGTTCGGATCGGAAGATCTCCGGAACATCGTCGAGCATCCAGACCCAGGGGGCAAGCCGCTCGATCTCCCGCCGGGCCGTGCGCAACTGGTAATGAATCCGTTCGGTCCAGATCCGCAGGCTGTTCATATCTGCCCGGTTCAGTTTGCTCCCCTGACCGTCGATGAGGACCTGGAGCCGGCCGATCAGCTCCGGGAGATCCCTGGCCTCCATATCGATCAGCAGAGAGGGCCACCCGTTCGGATCATTTTGAACCGAAAGCACATGCTCCCGGATATGGACCCACTGCTCCTGCAGAGGACGGGCCGCCTCAATTGCTTCTCCTGTGAGCCGTGTTTCGATCTCGTCCAGCACGTCGATGGTGTCGAGAAGCCCCTGCCAGCGCTCCCAGCGCAGTATCGGGGTTTTCTCCAGCGCCAGACATCCCTGCCGAAGGGCCAGAAGCGATCCGGCCAGATTCCCGCTGTCCACGGTGGAGACATACCGGGGAGGCAGCGGGCTCAGGTTCCGTGTATCGTACCAGTTGAGGAAATGGCCCCGATACTGCTCCATCCTCTCCAGCGCATCAAAGGTGTTTTTCAGGCGGATGGAGAGCAGGGGAAGGCCGATATATCCGAGATCATATGCGCCCAGGGTTGAAAGCAGCATCAGACCGATATTGGTTGGGGAGGTGCGGTGGGCCGGCAGCCCCAGAGGCGATTCCTGAAAATGATCGGGCGGGAGCCAGGAATCTTCAGGGCCTGCAAACCGCTCGAAAAAGAACCAGGTGCGCCGGGCAATCCGCCGGATCTGATACCGCTGCCCCGTATCCAGGGCTACCGGCTCTGCCTCCTGGGGCCGGCTGATCCAGTGGGCGATATGGGGGGAAAGAAACCATGCAGAGAGCAGCGGCAGTGCGGAGAAGAGTGCGCCGGGATGAAAGACGGCCAGGGAAAATCCAAGGCCGAGTGCGGCAACAGGCCCGATCCACATCTGCCGCCAGAACCGGAGAAGGTCTCCATCCTGGGCAAAGTTTCGGTTGATATGGGCAGATGTGGTCCACTCCAGCAGGTTTCTGCGGGAGATGAAGATCCGGTAGAGGGTTCTGATGACCGCGTCCAGCGTCACCAGGGTCTCATAGGGCAGAAAGGCAAGCAGCAGCAGCCAACGGGACGCGGGAACCCGAAACGAGGCGGCCCTCTCCCCAAGGGAGATCCGGCCCTGGCCCTCCTTTTGAGGCCGGAAGACCTTGAGAAATTCTTCCGGAAGACCAGTTGCGGCCTGAAGGGCAAGGGGTGCGGCCGACATCAGCAGGAGAAGGAGTGTCCAGAGAATCATCGATCCCGGAAACAGAAGCCATGTGCCCGTCAGCAGGGCCAGCAGCCCCGGCTGGAAGAGGCTGCGGATAAGATTGTCGAAGATCTTCCACCAGCCGATCAGCGACAGCCGGCAGGCTCTTCTGACTGAATGTGCATTCGAATCTGAACCCGAGTCTGTACCCGAATCTGCGTCGGGCCTTTGAAGGAGGAGCCAGGGCAGCAGTTGCCAGTCTCCGCGGACCCACCGGTGGAGCCGCTTCACATAGGCCGGATAGCCGGGCGGATACTCCTCCAGAAGAAAGATGTCAGATGCCAGTCCCACCCGGGTGTAAAGCCCTTCGAAGAGATCATGGCTCAACAGGGTATTTTCAGGTACCCGCCCGCCCATGACCCTTTCAAAGGCTTTGAGATCATAGATCCCCTTGCCGGTGTAGATCCCCTCGCCAAAGAGATCCTGGTAAACATCCGAGACCGCAAAGGAGTAAAGATCCAGGCCGCTGTTTCCGGAAAAGATCCTCGTGAAAAGGGATCGGTTTGCGCTCACGGGCCGGATCTCCGTTCTCGGCTGGAGGATCGTGTACCCCGAGACCACTTCACCGGTCCGGGGGTCGAATTCCGCCTGATTCAGGGGATGGGCCAATGTTCCGATGAGCCGGTGGACCGTCTCCCGGGGCAGCACCGTATCCGAATCGAGGGTGATGACATACCGGATATTCGAAAGCGGGGCCGTATCCCCGATCCGCACCCCATAGGATGTCTTGCCGGAGCGGGTCGCCATCCGGTTGAACTCCTCCAGTTTTCCCCTTTTCCGCTCCCATCCCATCCATTTCCTCTCAGCCCTGTTCCAGAGCCTTTCCCGATGGAAGAGGTAAAAGGGGAGATGTTTTCGGTTTCTGTCCAATGATTTCCCATACTTCCGGTTGAGGCTTTCGATGCCTGCAATCGCCTGTGCGATCCGCTCCCGGTCTTGGGGCATCTCCTTTTCAGGGGCGTCATCGAGATCGGTCAGCAGGGCAAAGTGGAGATTGGGATCTCCGTTGCCCAGATAATGGAGTTCCAACTGGCGGAGCAGTCCCTCGATCTCTTCGGCATCGCTCAGCAATCCCGGGATCACCACAATGGATCGGCAATCTTCCGGAATGGCCTCCTGAAAGTCGAGCTTGGGCAGCATCCGGGGAGAGAGGATTCTTGTAAAGAGCCAGTTGGCAATGGTGGTGGCGGCCGTTCCGGCCGGTATCAGCACCAGGATCAGGATCATAAAGAGCTGAAGCCACGATGCCCCCTGTTTATATCCGAAACAGATCAGCGCCGTAAGAAGGATCAGCCCCAAAGCCCACATGCTTCCCAGATAAAGGGGGGTGGGACGGCTGAGGAACATCCGCCTGATCCGAAGCTTCAAAGAGGGCCGAAAATCGAGCCGGGTTTCAAGCTCTTTTCGGCCCTGATCCATAAGGTAGTATCCCACATGGAAGGTGCGGGCGCCGCGGGAATTTTCCGCTGAAGCATCCTCCGCAAGCCGGACAGCCTCCCGGGCCGCCTGGGTCTCCCCCTTACGGCTTCCCCGGGCCAGGGTCTCCACCGCCTTCCGGTACATGTCCCGGGTATTGAAATCCATCCGGTTATATACCCCGGCAGGATCTTCCCCCAGAATCTTCTCCACGGGAGAGACCGCTTCAAAAAAGGCTTTCCAGTCATGGGCTTCGATGGCCCGCAGGGTGAGGATCGAATGGGAGACCATCGCCTCGTCCGATGTGGTCCGGCCCTTTTCCATGTCCGGGTCCGGGACAGGGCTTTCGGGATCTTCCTCCCCCCGGATCAGGCCCACGGCCCGGGTCAGATTCTCCAGAGCCCCCAGCCGCAGCATCACCGGAAGGGCCCATATCTCCCCGGTCTCCAGTTCCGCACCCTCCGGATGCCTTTCGATAAATTCTTTCAGGGAATCGATCTTCAGCTCCCCTTGGGCCTCTCCTAAAGCATCCAGGGCAATCCCATAGATGCGGGGCATCCCTTTGAGGGGATGTGCGGTTCTTTTGGGGAGCTGGCGGTAAAAACTTTTGGGCATGCTCTCCCGGATCTGCCGCCAGGTCTCCCGGATGATGTGGTAATTGTCCAGAAGCCATTCCGATACATAGGAATAGGGGAACTCCGCTTCGGCCTCTTTGGTAAAGTGGCGGTGGGCTTCTCCCAGGATCTCTTCCTGGGTTTTCAGGCGGCGGTCCATCCATCTGTGATTGCCGGGCCGGTACATGAGAGCGGATTTTGCCATCTTCAATGTCCCTTTTTCTCGGCCGTTGCGGATTCGGCCTCGGTGGTTTCGATTCTCTCCCCCGGAAAATCCTGCACCATGAGCAGCGGAGCCGCGCCATACTCGACAAAGGTGTTGGCCACGCTGCCGCAGGTCCATTTAGAACTTCCGGAATAGCCGTGTGCGCTGATGATCACCAGATCCGGATTCTCCTCCCGTTCCAGTTCATGGAGCCGGATGGCCGCATCATCTGCGCTTTCCAGCCGAATCCGGGCCCGGACCGAGAGCCGGGAGAGGATCGCATCCAGATGCTGCTGCATCTCTTCGAGGTTCCGTTTCACGATCCGGTCCGAAAGTTCCATATCCTCAGGCGTGGGCTGGGTCCAGCGGGGCATCTCGGGCCTTGCCGCCACATGGGCAAAAACCAGTTCCGCATCATGGAACTGCGTCAGGGTAGTGGCCGGGGCCAATACATATTCCGATCTTCTGGAGCCATCCAGGGGAACCAGGATCTTTTTGAAACGGAATCGGCCCGATGGATGACCCCCGTTATTATCCGATGCGTCGTCCTGAGAAGGAGCCTCCTGTCGAAAGGAGCGGAGAATCATCAAAGAGGTGCGGGCCCGCGATGCGATTTTCCGCGCCACGCTGCCGGCATGCCATCCGCTGGGGCCGCTTCGACCGTGGCTGCTCACCACGATAAGATCGATATTCCTTTCCTGAAGGGTCTCCAGAATCCGCTGGGCCGGCTCCCCCTCCTTCAGAACCGATTCCGTCTCGATCCCTTCGGCCGCAAACCGGGAATGGAGTTCCTCGAGATAGGTTCCGGCTTCCATCTTGCACATGCTCCAGTCCAGGGGATCGATCGGCTGCAGGCAATCGACCTGTTCCGATTTTTCCATAACCCGCAAGAGAGTGACCCGGGTGTTAAATGCCCGGGCAAAGGCCAGGGTGCAGGATATTGACGCTTCGGCCAGACTGGAGCCGTCCAGCGGCATGAGTATATGATTAAACATCCTCATTTCTCCTTGAAATCGGATTTCAACCCAAAAAAATGGCGGCTCCGGAAACAGTTCCGGGCCGCCGAATGTCGATCCTGTTACTTCTTTTTTTCTTCATCCATCTTCAGTTTCTTACCGCAGCCGATGCACTTCTCGTCTTTGGTGAGGGTCGGCTGCTTATCGGTATCCATTCCGCAAATGCAGCATTTTTCTGCCATTCCGGATCTACCTCCTTTCCATTTTTCCATTGAGGATTCTATGGATCACAGGCCGAATCTTTTATGTATGGCCAGATCCTGTCGTTGCGGAACAGTATAGTCTATCGGAAAAGAGAAGAATATAAGGTCCATTGCGTATATGTGCTAGCGCGAAACAGTAGTGGGTTGACGCGTAATCCCGACTTTCTCAGAAGCCAGGATAGCGGAAATCATCCCCAAGGGGAGATTTTGGTCATTCAGTCCTTTTTGTCGTTTATGTCGTTTGGGTCTTTTTGTCCTTTTTGTTTTCCACGGATACCGCTATAACAAGCACCAAAGGACCAAAAGGACAAAAACGACATAAAGGACCAAAGGACTGGACGATGAATGGAAATCCGATATCTTTCAGCTTCATGAAATTCCTGATTCCTGAAAAAACCGCCCCTTTTCATGAGACGGTATCGATAAGGTCGTTTTTGTCGTTTTACGGTCCTTTATGTCGTTTATGTCGTTTGGGTCTTTTTGTCCTTTTTGTTTTCCACGGATACCGCTATAACAAGCGCCAAAGGACCAAAAGGACAAAAACGACATAAAGGACCAAAGGACTGGACCAGGAAAGGACCGGACCAGGATTGAAAATAGGAGAAATTCTCTTTTATAAGGATCTGCTCGCTTTTCTGCTCATTTTCTGCCGATACCGGAAGACAAAAAACAGCCCCGCCAGCACAACCGCGGCCGACAGCCCCATCCATCCGCCCCAGTCCCGCCGGAGGGTCAGCCGATCCGAAGGCTGATAGCGTCCTTCAAAGTCATCCCCGATTCCGAATGCACCGGCCACCTCCTCGGCATAGGGGCGCCGGGCCGCAATCAGCAGATTGACGATATCCTTCTGCGCCACCAAT
>JAABSZ010000294.1:0-3414 GCA_011390135.1 Desulfobacteraceae bacterium
CGGAACTCCCCAGGAGCTGTTCGAGACTCCGAAGCACAAGTTCGTGGGATACTTCATCGGCAGCCCCGGCATGAACTTTATCCCCTGCACCCTTTCGGGAAATGAGGCCCGGGTCAACGGCTTTTCCATCCCCCTGGACCAGAAGACCGCAGATGCAGCCGCATCTGCATCCGGAAACCTGGAGCTGGGGATCCGGCCCATGTTCTTGAAGGTGCATGGGGAATCGGTGGAGGGCGGAATTCCGGTGACAGTGAAGCTGGTGCAGGATCAGGGGAGTTTCAAGATCCTCACCCTCCAGTTGGAGAACCATACCCTCCAGGCCCGGCTGCCTGAAGAGCATTCTCTGCCCGGGGAACGGGCATGGGTAACTTTTCCAGCGGACCAAACCAAACTTTTCGCAAACGACCGACTGGTGGGATGAAGCAATTTTCCGGGATCAAAATCCCCCTTGAAAAGGACGAAAAATCGGCTGCGGCCCGTCTTTTTGGTCATTTGTCCTTTATGTCCTTTGGGTCGTTTAGGTCATTTTGTCCTTTTAAAGAGACAGAAAAGTGGACCGAGTGGACCCAATGGACAAAGTGGAGGTTAGCAGATCCATGAATACAGGGATCGTCTGAAAAAGGAGCCGAAATGAACAAATGGGAAGACAACAAAGCATGGTTTCTGGTGCTGCCGGTCTTTATCGTCGTGGCCTTCAGCGCCATCATACCCCTGATGACGGTGGTCAACTATTCGGTGCAGGACATCTTCGGCCCCGGACAGCGCTACTTTGTGGGTGCGGAATGGTTCAAGGAGGTCCTCAACGACTCCCGGCTCCATGACGCGCTCTGGCGCCAGTTCCTCTTCTCGGGGCTGGTGCTGCTCATCGAGATGCCGCTCGGCATCGGCATCGCGCTGCTCATGCCCAAAAAGGGGTGGGGGGTCTCGGCAAGCCTCGTGACCATCGCGCTGCCCCTGCTCATCCCCTGGAACGTGATCGGCACCATCTGGATCATCTTCACCCGGCCCGACATCGGCCTCTTTGGTGCGGCCATCAACGGAGCGGGGATCGCGTTCGACCATACAGCCTCGCCCCTCCACGCCTGGATCACCCTGATGTTCATGGAGGTCTGGCACTGGACCCCGCTGGTGGCGCTTCTGGCTTATGCCGGTCTCATGGCCATTCCGGAAGCCTACTACCAGGCGGCCCGGATCGATGGAGCGTCGGCCTGGGCAACCTTTCGATACATCCAACTGCCCAAGATGCGGGGGGTGCTAACGATCGCACTGCTGCTGCGCTTCATGGACAGCTTTCTCATCTATGCAGAACCCTTTGTGCTCACCGGAGGGGGGCCCGGCAACTCCACCACCTTTCTCTCCATCTATCTGGTGAAGGTCGCCGTGGGCCAGTTCGATCTGGGGCCGGCCGCGGCCTTCTCCCTGATCTACTTTCTCATTGTCCTGCTCTTCAGTTGGCTCTTCTATCAGGCCCTCCAGAACGTGGGGAAAGGAGAAGAACGATGAACCGAAACCATGTCAAGACCGGACTGTTGATCCTATATTTCATCCTGCTGATGCTGCCCATCTACTGGATGCTCAACATGTCGCTGCGGACCAATGCCGACATCCTCGGCGGCTTTGCCCTCTATCCCAAGCATCCGACCTTGGAGAACTACATCAAGATCCTGACCGAGCCGGCCTGGTACTCGGGCTATATCAACTCCATGATCTACGTCTCCATGAACACCGCGATATCGCTGCTGACAGCGCTGCCGGCCGCATACGCCTTCTCCCGGTACCGCTTTATCGGCGACAAGCATGTCTTCTTCTGGCTGCTCACCAACCGGATGGCCCCGGCCGCGGTCTTCCTGCTCCCCTTTTTCCAGCTCTACTCCACCTTCAACCTCATCGACACCCACATCGCGGTGGCCCTGGCCCACTGCCTTTTCAACGTGCCCCTTGCGGTCTGGATCCTGGAGGGCTTCATGTCGGGGATTCCCAGAGAGATCGACGAGACCGCGTATCTGGACGGCTACACCTTTCCGCGGTTTTTCATCACCATCTTCATCCCGCTGATCCGTGCCGGGGTGGGGGTCACGGCCTTTTTCTGCTTCATGTTCTCCTGGGTGGAGCTGCTCTTTGCCCGAACCCTGACCACTACCGAGGCCAAGCCCATCGCGGCCACCATGACCCGCACCGTCAGCGCCAGCGGTCTGGACTGGGGGCTGCTGGCTGCGGCCGGGATTTTGACCATCGTGCCGGGGGCTCTGGTGATCTGGTTTGTCCGAAACCATCTGGCAAAGGGCTTTGCTTTGGGCCGGGTTTAAGAACAGGTGTAAAAAAAGGAAGAAAGGAAAGATATCATGGATCTGGAATGGATGGCCTGGACCCCGCCGACTGCGATCTTTTTCATCACAATCGCGCTCATTCTTTTGGCTATGGGGATCTGGGAGATCATCTCCCCGACGATCGAGCGCCGCGGGATTCTGCCCCTCTCAACGACCCGGGGGGACCGCCTCTTCATCGGCCTTCTCGGCAGCGGCTATATCGCGATTGCATGGATGGGGCTGACCGACTGGAATCTCTACCTGAGCCTTCCGGTCTATGTCAGTTTTATAGGGCTGGTCATGCGCTTCGGTTAAAGCGCTTTTTTATCATCAACGCAGGAAAAAAAGGAGGAGACACATGCAGAGTTCCATCAGAAATCGGTCCAAGTTCCTGTCCGCCCTGGCATGGGTTCTGGCCCTGGGGTTGATTCTGGCTGCGGGATCCGCAGGGGCTGCCGATTACAAGGCCGCGGCGCAGAAGTGGATCGACAGCGAGTTCCAGCCCTCCACCCTCTCCAAGGAAGAGCAGATAAAGGAGATGGAGTGGTTCATCAAGGCTGCAGAGCCCTTCCGGGGAATGGAGATCCGGGTGGTATCCGAGACCATCCCCACCCACGAGTATGAGTCCAGGACCCTGACGCAGGCTTTCCAGGAGATCACCGGCATCAAGGTGACCCACGATCTGATCCAGGAGGGGGATGTCATCGAAAAGCTCCAGGTGCAGATGCAGTCCGGCGAGAATGTCTTTGATGCCTACATCAACGACTCGGATCTCATCGGAACCCATTATCGGTACGGCCATGTGGTCAACCTGACCGACTGGATGGAGGGTGAGGGCAAGGATGCAACCCTTCCGACCCTGGACATCGACGATTTCATGGGGAAAACCTTTACGACCGGCCCCGACGGCAAGCTCTACCAGTTGCCGGACCAGCAGTTTGCCAACCTCTACTGGTTCCGGTATGACTGGTTCAACCGGGAGGATTTCCAGAAGCAGTTCAAGGAGATCTACGGGTATGATCTGGGTGTTCCGGTCAACTGGTCCGCATACGAAGACATTGCCGAGTTCTTCACCAAGCATGTGAAGAAGATCGACGGCCGGGAGGTC
>JAABSZ010000295.1:0-3403 GCA_011390135.1 Desulfobacteraceae bacterium
ACCAGGAGCTGGACAAGCTTTCCCGCCGGTTTTCCACGGGGGTTCAGCACCTTTCGGCCTGGGCGCTCTCTCTGGTGCAGAAGATTCTGATCGGGGTCTTCCTGTTCTTTTCCGCTGCAGCCATCGCGATCGCGGCAAAGGTGATCAGCTCCATTTCAAAGCCCATGAAATCTGTGGTGGCCTTCTCCGAGGGAATGGCAAAAGGGAACTTCTCGGGAAGGCTCACCGCAATCTCCCGCGATGAGACCGGACAACTGATCCATGCGATCAACCAGATCTGCAGGGATGTGGGGGAGAGCATCCGAAGAATCGGCGATACCTCCCGAACGGTTTCCGAAGGTGCTGATGCGCAGTCGGCCGCCACCCGGCAGACAGCCGCGGCACTGGAGGGGATCACCGCAACCATCAAAGGAACCGCGACCCATGCCCAAGAGGCCAATGGTCTCACCCGAAACGCTGTGGAGATCGTAGAGGAGGCCGACGGTCTGATAGGGATTTTGACCGAATCCCTGGGGCGTCTTTCGGAAAAGAGCGTGGCCGCGCAGAAGATCATCAAAACCATCGATGAAATCGCGTTTCAGACGAATCTCCTCGCGATCAATGCATCGGTGGAGGCTGCCAGGGCCGGAGATGCCGGAGCAGGGTTCGCTGTGGTGGCCGGGGAGGTGAAGAAGCTGGCCATGCGCTCGGCCGAGGCCGCAAAAAGCACCCAGGAGCAGATCGATGGAATCGTTCAAAAGGTCAATGAAGGAACAGAATCGATGAAGAATACCGCAACGGTCTTTGAAAAACTGACCCAAATCATCAACCGGATCGAGTCATTGATCGGGGATATCGCGGAATATTCCGAGGAGCAGGCCCGGGGCATCGACGATATCGGTGCGTCCGTCTCCGACATCGACCGGGTGGTGGGGGAGAATGCGAAGAGCGCCAAGGCGCTGGAACAGGGGATCGCCTTTTTCAAGACCGATGGGGATATCCGCAATGGGAACGGCAGGGGCATTTACGCAGAGGTTAGGTGAATTTTGGAAATGAAGATCCCGGCAAAGGTCTTGGGGTTTCAACCTCCATTCTGTCCGCTTCGTCCTTTTTAAGGGGGGGATTTTGATTCCGGAAAATCGCCTTATTCCCTTATATCGTTCCGCAACGCGAGATTCTGTTGAACTTTGTTCAGCAACTGCGTCCGGTTGAAGGGCTTTTGAAGGATCTCATAAGAGTGGTTTGTAAAGATGTCCGGCAGCAGCCCCCGGCTGTATCCGGTCATGAAGACCACCGGCATATCCGGGTGGAGGTTTTCGATCTTTTCATAGACCGTATGCCCCCCGGCCTTGGGCATGATCACATCCAACAGGGCCAGATCGATCTCATCGCCTCTTTTTTCGATGATCTCTATAGCGGCTTCTCCGTCCGGGGCCTGGATCACCCGGTATCCGGCTTTTGTCAGAATTATATTGGCCAGCTCCCGCACCTTCTGTTCATCTTCTACCACAAGGATGGTTTTCTCTCCGCTGATTTCGGAGATTTCAAGAGGGTTGGCTTTCTCGATTTCGTCCTCCTCTTTTGCAGCGGCAAGGGCCGGCAGATAGACCCGAAAGACACTCCCCTGGTCAGGCTCGCTGTAGATATGGATCATCCCGCTGTGCGCCTTGACAATGCCATAGACCGCAGATAAACCCAGTCCCGTGCCCTTTCCCACCTCCTTTGTTGTAAAGAAGGGCTCGAAGACCTTCTCCTGGATCTCCGGGGTCATGCCGGTTCCGGTGTCGGAGACGATCAGGCAGACATACTCTCCGGGCCTGGACCAGGGATGCTTTTCGCAGAATTCATCATCCACGGCCACATTCTCGATTTCAATGACGATCCGCCCCCCGTCCGGCATCGCGTCTCTGGCATTGACGCAGAGATTCATCAGCACCTGTTCGAGCTGTCCCGGATCAGCATGTACCCTTTTAAGATCTGATCCGGGATGGAACTCCAGAAGGATTTGTTCGCCGATCACCCGGTTGAGCATCTTCATCAGTCCGTCCACCAGACGATTCATATCCAGAAGCTTCGGCTGCATGGCCTCTTTACGGCTGAAGAGGAGCAACTGGCGTACCAGCGCGGCTGCCTGATCCGCTGCGGAGATGACCGCCTCGATGTTTTTCCGCAGCCGTTCGTCTTCTGCGACCTGCATCGCGGCCAACTCCGCATATCCCATGATCACATAGAGGAGATTGTTGAAATCGTGAGCCACGCCCCCGGCCAGTTGCCCCACGGTCTCCATCTTCTGGGCCTGGCGCAGTTGGTTTTCAATATGGATGATTTCGGCTTGGGCCCGCCGTTGTTCGGTGACATCCAGAAAGACCACCATGGCTGCGGTTATCTTTCCGTCGTCATCTCGGATGGGGGCCGCATCGGCAATAACGATCCGGTCATCGCCGTCGGGCCTTTTGATGAGAAACTCCCGGCTGCACGTCTCTCCGTAGAGGAGGGCCCGGGTTAAGGGAACCTCTTCCTTTTCATAGGGGGTCCCGTCGAGATGGCAGATCCACCATTTCGGGACATAGGCATCGGCATCGACGCCCTCTATGGCCTCGGGATCATCGATTGCGCCGCGAATCATCAAACCGGCTCTGTTGACATACCGGAGCCTGCCGTCGGGCGCATCCGCGATCGCGATGCCGGCCTGGCTCTGATCCAGAGCGGCTTTCAGAATGGCCCGGCTTTCCCGCAGCTCCCTTTCCATCCGCTTCTGCTCGGTAATATCCCGGTTCAAGCCGATCATCTTCTGCGCCTCGCCATTATCATCCCGGATCATGATGGCATCGGCTTTGATATGCCTGACCGTTCCATCCGGCCGCATGATCCGGAATTCGGTGTCATATTTCTTTTCCCCCCGCACAGCGGCATAAGATTCTTCGATGGCTCGAGGGGCGTCCTCCGGATGAAGTCCCTGATGCCAGGCTTGAACAGTGTCCGAAAATTTCGTTGGAACGATGCCATAGAGTTCGAACATCCGCTCATCCCAGATCAGCACATTGTCCTGAATGCTCCATTCCCAGACTGCGATCTTTCCGGACTCGATCGCGAGCTGGAAGCGCTTCAGCGCCTCTTTATAGGCAGCCTCGGTCTCCTCCCGCTCAATGATCTCCTCCTGCAATTGTCGATTGGTTTCGCGCAGTTCTGCGGTCTTGTCGGCCACAGCCCCGTTCAGGCCGTCTATGGTCTCCCCGACCGTCGATGACATCCGGTTGAAGGCCGATACTACGGTTTGCCATTCGTGCCAGTAGGGATGAGGGATCTGCGTTCCCGGCGCCTCCTTTTTATCGGCAATGGCAATGGCAGCGGATCGGATCGCATCCAAAGGCCTGAAGATCAGGTATTGGGCCATCAGCAGATGGAATAGAAACAGCATCCCCAT
>JAABSZ010000296.1:0-3385 GCA_011390135.1 Desulfobacteraceae bacterium
TTCAATCAGGACATGCTGATCCGGGCGTTGCCGATCTTTACGGAGATCGTTGAAAACTTCCCGGAATATGAGGGCGCGCCCCAGGCCCTTGCATGTATTGCCCTGATCCATTATAAGAGAAAGGAGTACGACGGAACCATTGCGCGGTATACGGAATTGATCCGGCGCTATCCGGAGCATCCGCTGCTTCCGGAGGCATGGTATCATATCGGGGTGAGCCATCTGCTGAAAGGGGATGAGACGGAAAGGTCGTCTATGAAAGCCGCGAGATCACCACTACCGATCCGCCGCTGAAGATTTCCCTGCCCATTACCGGCTCCCGGCTCGCCCTGGTTGCTCTGGAAACCGTTGACGGCGGAACCAGCGATCATGTGGATTGGCTGGACCCGGTGCTGATGAAATGATGATTTAATTGACATATCCATCCGATTCTGTTACGAATAAAGATTATGGCACGCCGACTTGAAATCACATTGAAACACGACCTGTCCAATCACACAGCTTCCGGTGTTCCTGTTGCCTTGATCTGCAGAAAGCGGATGGCCGGTATCTGGCCCATGTTATGATCAAGTCCAACGAATCCTCCGACCTCTTTACCTCTGATTTGTTTTCCGCCCAGTGCTTTCTCGGCAGTCCGATGGCCAGCGGTGCCGCTTAGCAGCTATAGCTTGCCCGGCAATATCCACGCCATTTTTCTGTTGACCCGCACCCTCGATTATGGTAACAGCCATTACTGTAATGGAGGTTGCAAAAAATGAAATTTTACGACAGAACCGCTAAACTGAACGCCTTGGAAACCATCGACCGCCAAACAGATGAATCCGGCAAAATGACCGTGATCACCGGCAGGCGACGTGTCGGCAAGACGATGATGGCGTTGAAATTTTCCGAAAACAAGCGGCGGCTCTATTTTTTTGTTTCCAAAAAAAATGAGCAACTGCTCTGTGACGAATTTCTGAAAATGATCAAGGACAATTTCAAGACGCCGGTCATCGGCGAGATCAAAACCTTCAGCCAAGTATTTGAATTGACGCTTCAGTTGGCGGCTCAGGAAAAACTGCTGCTCATCATCGATGAATTCCAGGAATTTTACAACGTCAATCCGGCGGTGTATTCCGAGATTCAACATTTATGGGATCGCTATAAATACAACGTCAAACTGCATCTGGTTCTCATCGGATCCGTTTACTCTCTGATGGTGAAGATTTTCGAAAACGCCAAAGAACCGCTCTTTGGCCGGGCTGACCGGTTCATCCATCTCAAGCCCTTCCGTCCGAAGATCATCAAAGATATCCTCTTGGACTACGACGCTTTCAATTTAGACATTTTTTTTGTCCATTACATCATCACTGGCGGAATTCCAAGATATATCGAAATTTTGTCGGACAACCGAAAGTTCAGAGCAAACGATGTCTTTGACTTTGTCCTGCAAAAGGATTCTCCGTTTTTAAATGAAGGCAAGAATCTGCTCATCGAAGAATTCGGCAACAAACACGGAACCTATTTTTCCATTCTGGAACTGATCGCGTCGGGCAAAACCGACAGGTCCGCCATTGAATCCATTCTTGAAAAAAACATCGGCGGCCATCTGGACCGTCTTGAATCGATTTACGACGTGGTCGCCAAGATAAAGCCCTTTGACGCCAAACCATCGGGACGGGTCCAGAAATATTTAATCAAAGACAATTTCCTCAATTTCTGGTTCAGATTCATCCACAAGTGCAAGCCGGCGGTGGAAATGGAAAATTTTGACTATATCATGGCGATTGTTCAAAGAGATTTCAGCACCTATTCCGGCCGCTTTCTTGAAAAACTGTTCCACGAATTGATCGCGGAAACCCGCGAATACAATCGAATCGGAACATATTGGGAAAAAGGTCATCAAAACGAAATCGATTTGGTTGCGGTCAATGATCTGAAAAAAAAGATGCTCCTGGCGGAAATCAAAGTGAATCCCAAAAGGATTTCCATCGAGGCGTTAAAAAGAAAAGCCCGAAAACTGACATCTCGTTATCAAAATTTTGACATTACATATAAGGGACTGAGCGTCAACGATATTGCCCAATACCTGGATTGACCCGCGAACGGCCCCGGTCCACCCAATCGCTGTCACCGCGCGGCCTCCGGATCGCCCCCTGCCGGAGCGGACTGGCTGAACCCGCTACTGGTGAAGCGATGATTTAATTGACATGAACCCCCGCTTCTGTTAGCTATAGGGATTATGGCGCACCGACTTGAAATCACATTGAAACCCGACCTTTTCGATCCTGAGGGCGAAGCCTACCGCCGCAAGGCCCGAGACTATTTCGGCATCGACCTCCAGGAGGTCCGCACGGTCTATATTCTGACCATCGACGCGGATTTTTCCCACGAACAACTGGAGAAGATCCGCACCGAGGTCTTTACCAACCCGGTGACCCAGGTCTCCTCCTATGATCCGCTTCCGGTGGAATTCGACTGGTCCATCTGGATCGGATACCGGCCCGGGGTCCGGGACAATCCCGGGGCCACCGCGGTCGAGGCCGCAGAGGATGTACTCGGGATCAGGCTGGCCAGGGGAGAGTCGATCTACACCTCCCGGCGATACTGCATCCGGAGCCGGAGTCTGACCGAGGCCGACGCGCAGATGATCGCGGGCGAACTCATGGCCAACGATATCATCCAGCAGTGGAAGATATTCGAAAAGGATCATTGGGACCCGAAACAGGGGGTGGGGATCATCATTCCCAAGGTGATGCTGAACCATACGCCGACGGTGACAACGGTTCCCATCGACAGCGACGAGACCCTGCAGCGGATCAGCGATGAGCGGAACCTCGCGCTCAACCCGAACGATATTCCGACCATCCGGGGCTATTTCAACGATGAGAAGGTAAGAGCCGAACGCGGGGAGGTGGGGCTTTCGGACCCGACCGATATCGAGCTGGAGTATATCTCCCAGGGCCGCAGCGACCACTGCAACCACAATACCTTTCAGGGGCTCTTTCGATACCGGGAGGGGAGGGATGGGCCCGAGGAGATCATCGACAACCTCTTCAAGACCTGCATCCAGAAGCCCACCCTCGAATTGAAGGAGAAGAAGGATTGGGTGGTTTCGGTGCTATGGGACAATGCCGGGGCCGGAAGGTTCGATGATGACCACTACTATGTGATCACCGGCGAGACCCACAACTCCCCTTCGAATATGGAGGCCTATGGCGGCGCGATCACCGGAATCGTCGGGGTCTATCGGGACCCCCTCGGCACGGGAAAGGGCTCGAAGCTGGTTATGGGAGGCTACGGCTACTGCGTGGGCCCCCGGGATTACAGCGGCGAACTCAAGCCCCGGCTCCACCCCCGGCGCCTGCTGGACGGCGTCATCGAAGGGGTGCGGGACGGCGGCAAT
>JAABSZ010000297.1:0-3383 GCA_011390135.1 Desulfobacteraceae bacterium
TGAAGGAGGAACACGAGGATGTCAACGAAGGTCCGTCTGGCAGGAGGGATCTGATGACAAACATCCGAGATGACACCCTCCGGAGACATTATTTTGAGGAAAACGATCATTGTTTTTTTAAGACATCAGCCTCTGCAAGGGCATTAAGGCGCAGTTTTCCAATCCGCTCAGTTTCAGGGTATTGAGCGACCGCCCTTCAAAACCTGCTCTTTGACAAACGAAAAACGCTATCCGGTATCCCGCCACCGGCGGCATTTGAAACGGCAGCACCGAACAGCGATACTCCGGTTCTCCGCCACAGTCGGGACAACAGAGCGGCCTGAGCGGTTCAGCAACAGGTTCCGGCGTCTGCACTTCAAAAGCATGGCACAACCCGACGGCGCAGCGAACCGCCTCCGGCTTCACCGCGGAATTCGGATTCAGGAACCCATAATACCGAACCTTCATGAACCCCGACGGAAGCACATGCTGCAGAAACCTGCGGATGAACTCCGTTGCATCCGGGGTCATCCGCCGATCCCGGGTGCTGTCCGGTTTTCTGATGAACCGTTCCGCATTCCTGACAGTCACAGACCGTCACTTCTACTGTCCTGATCCCTGCAAAATAGGGTCTATTCCTTATATCCGATCTCCGCAGCAACTGCTAAACAATTGAAATAAACGATTCGGGGAATTTCTACCCATCCCCTTCCATTGCCCCCAACAGATCGGAGGTCCTATGGCCCTGGAAAAGCTCCTCTCCCATTTCCGTTATCTGCGCCCCCTGTCCGGCCAAATACTCGAAAAGATCCGGCCCCCGGCCGAGCCCATCTCCCAAGGGCTGGCTGAGGTCCGGACCGGCCAGCGGGAATGGGAGGATTTCTACCGCCGAAGATGGCAGTATGACAAAAAGGTCCGCTCCACCCACGGCGTCAACTGCACCGGCTCCTGCTCCTGGGATGTCTATGTGAAAAACGGCATCATCGTCTGGGAGATGCAGCGGACCGACTATCCCGACTGCGGTGTCGGCTATCCCAACCACGAGCCCCGGGGCTGCCCCCGGGGCGCGACATTTTCCTGGTACACCTACAGTCCGGTGCGCCTCAAATATCCCCTGGTCCGCTCGGCGCTGCTGGAGATGTGGCGGGAAGAACTCTCCCGGGGAAATGATCCGGTGGCCGCGTGGGAGGCGATCGTGTCGGACCCGGAGAAAAGAGACCGCTTTCAAAAGGCTCGGGGCAAAGGCGGATTGGTCCGGGTAGATTGGAAGGAGGCAGCCACATTGATCGCGGCCGCCCTCATCCGCACCATCAAGACTTACGGCCCGGACCGGATCTTCGGCTTCACCCCGATTCCGGCCATGTCCATGGTCTGCTACATCTCCGGGGCCCGCTTCCTCTCCCTCATTGGAGCCTCTATGATCAGCTTCTACGACTGGTACTGCGACCTTCCCCCGGCCTCTCCGCAGATCTGGGGGGAGCAGACCGATGTTCCCGAGAGCGCGGACTGGTTCGCATCCACCTATATGATCGTCTGGGGAACCAACCTGCCCATGACCCGCACCCCGGACGCGCACTTCTTTACCGAGGCCCGGTACCGGGGCGCGAAGGTCGCGGCCGTCGCGCCCGACTATGCCGAATACGTCAAGTTTGCAGACACCTGGCTACCGGCAAAGGCCGGCACGGACGGGGCTCTGGCCATGGCCATGACCCATCTGGTCGTAAAAGAGTTCTACATCGACCGGAAGACCGAATACTTCCGTTCCTATGCCAAAAGCTACACGGATCTGCCCTTTCTCGTGCTTCTGGAACCCCGGGAGGACCAGGATGACCGGGAGGAAGGCCATGTATCGGGCCGGTTTCTGCGGGCAGATGATCTGGGACATGAGATCGAAAAAGGGCGCTGGAAAACGGTCGTCTATGACAGGGGCTCCGGGGATTACGCGATCCCCAACGGCAGCATCGGGTTCCGGTGGGACGGCTCCGGGAAATGGAACCTGAAGCTCGACAGCGAAGGCCGCACTATTGATCCGGCCCTCACTCTTGAAGGGGATGCGGACCAATGGACAGCGGTCTCCTTTCCCCTGTTCGAATTCGGCGGAAGCCGCATCCGGAAAGGCGCGGTGCCCGCAAAAAGAATCGAAGCCGGGGGGCGTTCGATGCTGGTGACGACGGTCTTCGATCTCATGGCGGCCAATCTCGGGATTCAAAGGGATGGAGCCGGAGAAGCCGCTTCCGAAGATTTTCCCGGGAATTATGACGATCCCCTCCCCTACTCCCCGGCCTGGCAGGAGTCCATCACCGGCGTACCCAGGGCCGACGTGATCCGGGTGGCCCGGGAATTTGCCGAAAACGCGGAGAAGAGCCGGGGCCGCTCCATGATCTTTCTTGGGGCCGGAACCAACCACTGGTACCACAGCGACACCATCTACCGGGCCATCATCAACCTCACCACCCTCTGCGGATGCCAGGGCGTCAACGGCGGAGGCTGGGCCCACTATGTGGGGCAGGAGAAGGTGCGGCCCCTCGCGGGCTGGGGCCATCTCGCGTTCGGCCTCGACTGGCAGCGGCCTCCCCGCCAGCAGAACGGAACATCCTTTTACTATTTTGCCACGGATCAGTGGCGGTACGAAGCCTTTGACGGCTCCCATATCGCCTCCCCCCTTGCCGACAAAAGCCGGATGAAACATCTGGCCGACTACAATGTTGTGGCCGCGCGTCTCGGCTGGCTCCCCTCCTATCCCCAGTTCAACAAAAATCCCCTCGATATCTGCAAAGATGCCCAGGAGAAGGGCGCGGATTCGGACGAGAAGATCATCGAACAGGTCACAGGGGCATTGAAAAGCGGGGATCTGAAATTTGCCGCGGAAGATCCGGACGCGCCCGAAAACTTCCCCAGAATCCTTTTTCTCTGGCGGGCCAACCTTCTGGGGGCCAGCGGCAAGGGGCACGAATATTTTCTGAAGCACCTGCTGGGGCTGGAGAATGCCGTTGCCAACAAGGAATCGGAGATCCACCCAAAGGAGATCGAATGGCGGGAGCCGGCCCCGGAAGGAAAGCTCGATCTGCTGGTGACATCGGAGCTTAGGATGTCCACCAGCGCACTCTACGCGGATGTGGCCCTCCCCGCGGCCAGTTGGTACGAGATGCACGACCTCAACACCACCGATCTCCACCCCTTCATCCACCCCTTCAATCCGGCCATCGACCCGCCCTGGGAGACGAGAACCAACTGGGATCAGTTCAAAACCATTGCAGAAAAATTCTCGGAGTTGGCCCAAACCCATCTCAGACCGGCCAGGGATCTGGTGGCAAGCCCCCTGATGCACGACTCCCCCGGCGAGATCACCCAGGAGAATGTGCTCGACTGGAAGCACGGGGAGATCGATCCGATTCCGGGAGAGA
>JAABSZ010000298.1:0-3360 GCA_011390135.1 Desulfobacteraceae bacterium
GACGGAAAATATCTCCGGAGAATGGCGAAAAGCCGCAGAGGAGCGGATGGGGGCCGTGCGCCGGGGGATGGAGAGCGCGGAAAGTGGCCCAAAAGACCCGGCCCGAAAAGCCCGGCTGGAGCAGTATCTGGCCGAACTGAAGAAGCTTTCGGCAGCCGGACAAATGGCGCCGACCCCGGCCGAATGATCCGGCAAGGCCGACCAGCATATGCCTGAAAACCTTCGATGACGGATACCGCGTGCCAGGCCGCAAGAATGATCCGGCAATGCCGGCCAACATATGCCTGAAAACCCCTCCACGCCCCCTCCCCTCTCTCCTCAGGATTATTCCGCCCTTCGAAACGAACTCCTCTCCCTGATGGACCAGGGGCTTGCCATCGAGGGGCTCGATGCGGATTTTCGCTGTTCCCTAAAAAAGATCCGAAGCCGGACCCTGGAGGACCGGTTTCATATCGTTCTGGCCGGTGAGTTCCAGGGGGGAAAATCGACCACCTTCAACGCGATCTGCGGCCGAAGGCCCCTTTCCCCGATGGGATCAGGCACTAAAACAAGTGCGGCACTGCTTTCGGCCCAGCCCCTTTCCGATGCCGACGCTGCGGAATGGGCCCAGGTGGAATGGAAAACCCCTTCACAGCTCATGGCAGGCTTTTCCGATCTTCTGCTGCCCCAACTGCGGGCACTGGCCCCCGAACGGCTTGAAAAAGCCGACGCGGGAGGACTTCCCCATCTCCTGGATCTTGAAAACCCCGCGGACCGATCCCTGATTCAAAAAGCCATCGACGCGGAATGGAGTCGCTGGGAGCAGAACCGACGCGGCTACGACCCCCAAGGAAAGGGAAACCTTGAGATCCTCCGCTGCGCCACCCTGATCCTGCGCCATTACGACAGTCCGGTACTTCAAAAGCTTACCCGCCAGAACCGCTTTTCCCTGCAGGAGATCGCACCCCTGGCCGCCTTCCCGGAAGACTGGGAGATCCGCTGGATCGAACAGGGCCCCCAAGCCTTTTCCGATAACGATGTCCTTTCCGTTTCCGATAAAGATGTCCCTTCGGTCCTTTCCGTCCCTTCCGTCCTTTTTGTCCCTTCGGTCCTTTTTGTCTTTGTGGCCCACATCCGCCTCTTCATCCATTCCCCGAACCTTCAAAGAATCGGCTGCGTACTCCGGGACTGCCCCGGCCTCTTCGCCAGCCGCTGGGACACCCAGATAGCCCGCCGCGCAATCCTTTCCGCAGACGCCATCCTCTACATCTTCGACGGCTCCCGCCCCTTAAAAGGCTCGGACCTCAAAGCCCTCGACTTCATCCGAAACCACCGGATCCTCCACCGAACCTTTTACGGATGCAACCTCCGGGGCCGCACCCCCGAAGAGGGCATCCGGGTTCTCGACGCCAGCCTCGACGCCCTCCGCAGGCGCGGAATCGAAGTCCCCCAAGAGCGAACCGCCCTCTTCGATGCAAAAAAAGCATTCGAAGCCGCACAGAAAAAGGAGAAGGCCCCGGGCCTGGACCGCCTGACGGAGATGGCTGAAACCGCAGTGATTCAGGAAAAGGCAAGAGCGATCCTCATCGACAACGGCGCCCAAATCCTCCTGGAGGGCCTGGACCGCCTGAAAGGGGATCTGCTCAACAGAGAGGTTCAGGCCAGAAAAGCGGAAAAGGAGCTGCGGGAGGCCGCAGCAAATGCCGAAGCAGCCTTGCGCCGGTTCGAAGCCGACTGCAGAATCGCGCTCACCCCTTTGGAGAACCCGGCCCCGGACCGAATCCTGGCCCAAGACCTCTGGGAAGAACTCCAATCAGAGCAAAATCCGCTCATAGAATCCCTCACCAAAAGAATCACCAAGGAGATCTTCAACATCAAAGACCTCTCCCGCGTCATCCTCCGATCCAAAACAGTGGAGAACCGGATCATGGATATGATCCAAAGGGAGATCGACGAGCGGTTCGAAGCGCGGATTCATGCCTGGATGAACCAGATCGAGGCCGGGAGAAATCGGGTCTACAACAAGGAGATGGCCCGGCGGGTCAAGGCCGTGGACGCGGACCTGAAACGGATCTGGGCCCGCGTCTCTTCAGGCGAGCAGGATCTGCTGCAGGGAATATCTCCCCCGGTCTTCACCGGCAATCCCGCGCTGGATCACGAACGGATCTGCTGCGGAATGGAGAGCGGAGAACTCTTTTCAAACCTCCGGTACAGCGCGGCCGCAGCCGCAAGCCTTACGGGAATAATGACCGCGGCATCGGGAATCGCAGCATCGGTCACGGCCGTTGTGGGCCGGCTCTTCTGGGCCGCGGCCGCGTCTGCCGGGGTGATGCTCGTCAATGCCCTGCTGCTTATTGCCGCAAAGGGAGCCATCAAAGAGACCCTTCAGGAGGAGATCCGAACCCGCCTCTCCCCGGCCCTGATCCGCCTCTTTTCCGAAATCGAACCGGAAGTGAATGCCCATTTTGCCCTTTTTTTCAAAGAGGTGCGCGAAGGGTATCTCACCCTTTTTCTCGACGCGGCCAAAGCACCGTCCCGGGCACTTGCGGCCCGGGTGGAAGCGGCCCGAGAGGCTCAGACAATGGGAGCCGAAGAACGAAAGCGGTCCGCATCCCAAGCCAGAGCCTCGAGAACCAAAAGCGTGGAACCTCTGCTGCAGGATGTTGCCGCCTTCATCCACCATGTCCGCGAAAGGGTTTCACAGAGATGGTCCCCATCTGAAAGGGAAAGCCCCTGCCGGCCGCCCGATCCCGGAAATACCGCTGAAGCGTCTCTTTGATCACCGTGAACGCGATCTCGTCCCACGGGATCTCCGCCTCGGTAAAAAGGTCAACTTCCAGGCTCTCGTCACCGCTGCCGAACCGGTTTTCGACCATGGGCCCCCGAAACATGAAATAGATCTGGCTGACAAAGGGAAGATCGAAAAGCGCATAGGGCTCGATCTCACCGAGTATCACTTCGGCCTCCTCCAGAGTCTCCCGCCTGGCCCCCGCGGCCGCGGTCTCCTCATTTTCCAGATAGCCGGCCGGCAGAGTCCATTTCCCCCGCCGGGGCTCGATGGCTCGTTTGCAGAGCAGGATTTTCTCCTCCCATTCGGGAATGCACCCCACCACCAGTTTGGGATTGCTGTAAAAGATAGATCCGCAGGAATCACAGATATACCGGGAACGATCGTCCCCGGGGGGAATCTTCAATATCACCGGCGCGGCGCAGTTGCTGCAAAAATTCATGGACAGATCCTCCTTTGTGTCGGCTTTGCCTGTTTCAAATCAAACGCGTAAACATATCATCATATCATCTCTACGGCAATTGAAACCTCGGCAGGATTTGCTATGAGGATCGGGCGGAGCATCTGCCTTTCCGCACTCCTTGAAACGACGG
>JAABSZ010000299.1:0-3352 GCA_011390135.1 Desulfobacteraceae bacterium
ATCTTCCGTCAAAATCAATTCCATGACACACTTGGACGAAACAGAAGGCACCGACGCGGCGCCTCATGAGGATGAACTCGACAAACCGGTCAAGAACCCCCATGATGCCGCATTCAAGTCCGCGTTCAGGAAAATCGACCTGGCCCGGAGATTCTTCCGGCACTTTCTGCCGACAAGGTTCCGGGTATTCTTCCGGACTACGGATATCATATGCCGGGGATGCCGACGCGGGAGATGGCGGAATCTGCCTGTCCTTCAAAACGGAAAGGAAATAAGACATGCCCGAACAATTCTCCGTCTCGGAAGCCAAAAACAGGCTGACAGCCATTGTCCACAGCGTGGAAAACGGGGCTGCCGTTCGGTTGACCCGCCGCGGCAAGCCCGTTGCCGTGCTTTTGTCCATTGAAGAATATCAGCGTCTGACCGGCAGACAGAAAGATTTTTGGACCGCCTTGACCGATTTTCGACAATCTTTTGAACCGGACGGAGAAGACGGGATTTCGGGGCAGGAGTTCGAAGGAATAAGGGACTTGTCCCCGGGCCGGGAAGTCGTGCTGTGAAAATCCGATATCTTCTGGATACGAATATTATCTCCGAACCCCTGAAACCGAAACCCGATGCAGGCGTCATGGCAAAACTGAAAAGCAACCGCAACCGCCTGGCAACCGCCGCACCGGTCTGGCATGAACTTCAGTATGGCTGTTACCGCCTGCCCCTATCCCGCAGAAGGGAACAAAACGAAACCTATCTTTATCAAGTCATCCTCCCTTCGATGGATATTCTGCCCTACGACGAAAAAGCTGCCGCATGGCATGCACAGGAACGGGCGCGGCTTGAAGCCGTCGGCAAAACACCGCCTTTTGTTGACGGGCAGATTGCTGCCATTACCAAGGTGAACGGACTTGTGCTCGTTACGAGGAATATCAAAGATTACAAGCTGTTTTCGGATATCGAGCTGCAAAGCTGGCACTGAATCCTGTGGAAAACCATCCATAGCTGAAGAAAATTGAAGAGGCCAGAAAAAGCGGAACCGGAGATCTCCCGGAATGGATCACCGGGGACATGAACGATGCCGATCCGCTCCGATGAAGTAAAAAAATTCAACAAAAAGGGGAATCAGCATGAAGGCCAGAAAACTGCCCCTCGGCATTTCCGGCTTTGAAAAACTGATCGGGGAGGGATACCACTACATCGACAAAACCCCTTTCATCAAAGCGGTGATCGATTCGCCCTTTGAGGCGCTCCTCTTTCCCCGTCCCCGGCGGTTCGGCAAGACCTTGAACCTGAACATGCTGCGCTGCTTTTTAGAAAAGTCCGATGCGGATCGCAGCGGACTGTTCCGCAGCCTTGCCATACGAAACGACAGCCATTTTGAAGATCATCAGGGAAAATACCCTGTGATATGGCTGACCTTCAAGGATGTAAAGCATTCCCGGTGGGAGGGGTGTATCCGCGGACTGACTGCGGCCGTTCAAAAGGCGTATTCCCGCCATCGGTATCTGTTGGAAAGCGACTGCCTCTTTGCCGAAGAGAAGGCCTATTTTGAAAAGATATTGTCACCGGAGCCGGAATATACCGCGTGTGAAACGGCATTGAGCCGCCTGAGCGAATACCTGCACCGCTGCAATGAAGAGAAGGTCGTCATTCTGATCGACGAGTACGATACCCCCATCCATGCTGCCCATGAGGGCGGATATTACAAACAGCTCATTGAATTTATCCGCAACTTTCTCAGCGGGGGGCTCAAGGACAACCCGCACCTTTTCAAAGGGGTTCTGACCGGCATCCTGCGGGTGGCCAAAGAATCGGTCTTTTCCGGCCTGAACAATCTGGGAACCTATACCCTGCTGGATCGGGACTTCAACACCGCGTTCGGATTCACCGAGGCCGAAGTCACGGATCTGCTTCATGAGCACGATATGGACGACCGGAATGCGGATGTCTCGGCATGGTACAACGGCTATCTCTTCGGCGGCGCGGTCATCTACAATCCCTGGTCCGTGCTGCAGTATGTGCAGCGGAGACCGGTATATCCCTCTCCCTACTGGGTCAACACTGCCGATTCGGAGATGATCGAACGGCTGGCCACCCGGGGCGGAAAGATCATCCGGGAGGAGATCGGGCAGTTGCTGGAGGGAAAGCCCATCATAAAGCCGGTCTACGACGCGGTCGTCATGGGGGATCTGGAAAGCCGGGATGATCTGCTCTGGAGCTTTCTGCTCTTCAGCGGCTATCTCAAGCCTGTGGAACAGCTCGATTTCGAAACCTGGAAGCTGCAGATCCCGAACCGGGAGATCCGCGTGGTCTATCGGAACCTGGTGCGCCGCTGGTTTGACGAAACCGTGGAGACGAACCGGCTCGAAGAGATGATCCGGGCGCTGGAAAAGGGGGATGTGGACGGGTTTGAGGAGATGCTCTCTTTGATCGTTCTCCGGGTGATGAGCTGCCATGATCTGGCCGGGGAGCCGGAAAAGGTCTATCATGCGCTGGTCGCCGGTATGCTGGTCTGGATGTCGGACCGGTATGAGATCAAATCCAACCGGGAATCGGGATTGGGCAGATTCGATCTGATGCTGAAGCCGAAAGATCGGAACCGGCAGGGGATCATCATCGAATTCAAGAGGGTGGATAAAAGGCATACTCCGGAAAAGACCCTTGAAGCGGCCATGGCGCAGATCGAAGCGAAGCGGTATGCCGCAGAACTCGAAGAAGCCGGGATCAGAGAGGTGCTGAAAATCGCGATCGCTTTCAAGGGAAAGCAGCTCTGGACTGCGCATAAATGACGGAAATGACCTCTTTAAGGGATTCGTAACACCAGAATTCATCTGATTCTGGTGATGGGCTATGATGAGCCATTCTTTCCAGCTTCCAATTTCAGCCATCTCCTCATTGACCTCCCTCCTCCATTCATGCTATGCTATTCCCTTTTAACTTGAATTTGTTTCGTATCGGTATAAAAAACAGGAGGATGGAAATATGAGAGAAGTTGTGATCGTCAGCGGGGCAAGAACCGCAATCGGTTCTTTCGGCGGGGGATTGAAGACCGTTCCGGCTGTGGAGCTGGGCGCACTGGTGATGAAGGATACCCTGAAGCGGGCAGGGCTTCGGCCTGTCGCAGATGATGCGGCCATGAGCTTTGCCCCGGACAAGCTCAAAGACCAGGGCGTCACCGAGCTGGAGAAGGGCTTCATGGAGTGGGATTCATCTGCTGCGCCGGTGATGATCGACGAGGTCATCATGGGCAACGTGCTCCAGGCCGGGCAGGGGCAGAACCCGGCGCGGCAGGCCATGATCCGCGCGGGGATTCCCAAGGAGACGCCGGCGCTCACCATCAACAAGGTCTGCGGCTCGG
>JAABSZ010000300.1:0-3274 GCA_011390135.1 Desulfobacteraceae bacterium
ATGACCGCGGCTCCACATCATAGGCATCAAACCCTTCAAACTCGACATCGATGCCGGTAAGCACCGGCGATGCGATATACTCCCGGAACCGCCGGGCCGCATCCGGCGCCTCTTCCGGCCCCGTGACCACAAAGGGCTCTCCCTGCCCCGCCTTGGCCATCCCTTCGATCAGAAACCGGTTGACGCTGCTGCCGATGCCGAAGGCAAAGACATTGGCCCGGTTCAGGTTGTTCTGAATCGATTCGAAAACCGCATGTTCCGCGTGAATATAGCCGTCCGTGACGATGACAAGGGTGCGGGCGAACCCTTCGGAGGCCGGTATGGCCATTGCCCGGTTCATGGCCGAGAATAGATCCGTGCCGCCGCTTCCCTGCTGCCCGTCGATAAATGTCAGGGCCTGGGAGAGATTGCCCGGCGTCGCGGGAAGGGAGTTTTTTGCCATCAGGTTGGAAACCCCGGCAAAGAGAAGCACATTGAACGTATCGGTGGGCCGAAGATTTCCCACCAGATCCCTCAGCAGTTCCTTTGTGGTATTCAGCGGAAAACCGTTCATGGAGCCGGAGACATCCACCACAAAAATATATTCCCGGCCCGGAATATGTGCCGGCTTCACCCGCTCGGGCGGCTGCATCATCAGCAGGAAGAAGTTCTCGGTCTCGCCTTCATAGAGCATCAGACCCGATGCGATCTCTTTGTCAACAAGCCGGTATCTTAAAATAAAATCCCGGTCCCCGCGGAAATCCCCCGGATCGACAAGGCCGATATGCGCCAGATCGGCTCCGTCCCACCGGATATCGGTCTCGTGGGTGTTGCAGACCGCCTCCTGAATCGGCATGCCGGTCGAAAGATCCACACCGATATTAAATGCGGTCCGGGGAGCGCTTCCCTTTTTCAGATAGGGGTTTTGGACCCATTTCTCGCTTTGGGGCGCGCCGGCCTCGTCCATATCTGTGTATCTCGGCCCCACAACCGTGGGATAGACGAATTCATAAGTGCCTTCGGTTGGAACCAGCAGCTCGGTGTACTGCAGTTCGATAACGACCAGATCCCCCGGCAGGATGTTGGCGACCGACATGGAGAAGACATTGGGCCGCTTCTGCTCTAATAAAGAGGCGCTCTTTCCCTCGCTCTTCGCGGTTTCGTAGATCTGCCGGGCCTCATCCTTCTCCTCGATCTTCGCACGGATCACCCGATCTCCGATGGTCATCGTCATCCCGTGAACCGCAGCCCTGGTGGAGGCCGGAAAGATATAGGTTCCGTGAACCGTATCTTTCCCCTCATTGGCGTAATGCTGCCGAACCGTCACGGCCGCGATCACGCCGCTGATCTGAACGGAGACATCGGTCTTTTTGAGGAAGAAATGATCCGTGGAATCGGTGGAAGGAGAGCCTCCGCCTTCCGGATCACCGGAACCGGACTCGCTTTCCACGAAGAAGTAGGGGGAGAGGGTTTTTTCGATGTTCTTTTCGGATTGGGCGAACGCAAACGCCCCGGAAAAAAGGAAAAGAACCGCTGCTGTGAGAAGAACTGCCTTTGCTGTTGTTTTCATCTTCTGCCTCCATTTGGTAAATTGGTTTCGGGTTGCAGGGGATGCAGATCGGAAAACCATCCGCATCCCTTGCCTACAACTCTAATCGCCGTAGATGAAAATATTACGAAGGCAAAATGAAATGTCTGTGAAAAATGAAAAGGGGGGAATGGATATCCCCCCTTTAAGCGGTTCAGAGCCGGACCGAAAAGAGTTCAGCTCTCGACATGGCTGTATTCGAGAAAGAGGTTCACTTCATGGAGGATCTCTCCCTCCTCCAGGTAGAAGAGGGGAAGTGATATCGTATAGATGTAGAAGACCTCATCGGCCGGATCATACTCCTCCACTTCGGCTGCCACGGAATACCAGCCGGCCGGAAGGTAATCGTAGGCATAGAAGCCGGACGAGTCGGTGACCTGCTCTTCGATGGGATGATCGTTTCCGTCGTAGAGGATGACGTGGATGTTCTGGTTCTCCGCATCGTAATAGACCGGCTCGCCGGCTTCATCGTAGAAGGGGTAGTACGCCCTTCCCTCGATGATCCCGGAGCGCGGATCAGGGTCCCGAACGATCACCTCGGTATCGCCGCTCTCGTTGCAGCCGGTGACGAGAGCGGCCATAACCATTATCAGCAGCAGGATTTTCCAGGAGCGTCTCATCGGCCCGACACCCATATCCGCTCTTCCTTCCAGTAGCCTTCATCCTTCACCACATTGATCCATGCACCGGGAACCCAGTGATGATTGGCATCGAAGTGGCCCGGATTCCAGACCTTTTCATGCATCGGGGCCACCCAGACCCGCTGAACCTCCCAGTGGCCGCAGGATGGCGGAGGAGAAGGAGGCGTCGGAGAGTACCGCTGCCGATGATAGCGCGGGGGGCGGTGATGGACTCTGGCCGGCGGAGAGTTGACGATCACTGTGCCGCCGCCGCGGGAGTGGTGAGGCCGATTGTTGTGCTGATAGCTGTTGACGATAGTATGCCCCAGAATGGCCGCGCCCACGCCGATGGCCACCCCTTCCCACCGGTGGCGCTGCTTCGCGCCGGCCCACGCGCCGGCCGGAAGAACGAGGCTGATACAGAAGATCGCTGCAATAGCAATGATGATTGTCCGTTTCATGTTCATGATATCCTCCTTATTTTTAATCCCTGAACCTGCGCCGGATGCTGTTTTTTTCCTCCGGCGGCAATATATCCCACTGTTCCAGTTTCCGCTGTAGTTGATTCTGCTCATCGGGGCTCAGCCGCTGCCACTGACGGAACCGCCGCTGGTAAAGCTCCCGGGCTTCGGGGGGCATGGCCTTCAACTGATCCATCCGCTCCCGGAGCCGTTCCTTTTCCCCCGGGGGAAGGGCCTGCCACTCGTCGTAGCGCCGCTTCAACTGCTCCCGCTGCTCCGGGGGGAGATTCTCCCACTTCTTCCCGTCGCCGGGGGAGCGCATCTGTCTCGGCGGCGGCCCTGCGTCGGCAGTTTGAATCAAAAGGACGGCCCCGAAGATCAGGCAGCAGAAGAGCGCCCCTGCAATCCAGAGCAGGCGATGCATTGTATCCTTTTTATACGCTGATTTATACGCTGACCGTTCCATCACTGCCACCAAATTCCCGCAGGGATTTGAGCCGGGGATCATCAGTTTCGATGCTCTCCCCCCTTGCATCCACCTTCTGAACCAGTTTTTTGAGTACATCCATCTCCTGCAGCAGCTCCAGATTCTCGATCACCTCTACATCCTGGACATTGACAGCGAT
>JAABSZ010000301.1:0-3257 GCA_011390135.1 Desulfobacteraceae bacterium
TTGAAAATCAGTTCGCCCGCTCAAAACAGCGAAGAACCAAATTAGTCCCTATTTCTTCATAATTAAAGCTATCCAGTGAAACACCCAGCAATTTTTTCTCGGCGCAATATATGCTGTTAAGAGTTTGAAAAAATATTCACGATTATAGATTTAAAATCAGATTTCCATCAATCCGTCAAGAAAAAAGAATCCGAATAACTACCCCCCAAATTTACCCTTGCCATAACGCCCTGTATTGTCTATATACATGACCAGGTGGTCATTTTCGCCCCAGCAACATAAAGAACGGATAACACTATGCATATCACATTCAACGACCCAAATCTCGCCCCACTCGCCCAAAAGGTGGAAAAGGGAGAGCGCCTCGATTTCAAAGACGGTCTGACCCTCTACGCCAGCCGGGACATCCTCGGCATCGGGAGGCTGGCCGATCATGTCCGCCGGCAGCGCCACGGGAAGCGGGCCTTTTATGTCTACAACCAGCACCTCAACTATACCAACGTCTGCGCAAACCGGTGCCGCTTCTGCGCGTATGCCCGGGATGAGGGGGAATCGGGCGCGTTTACCCTCTCCATTGCAGACATCCGGGAGCGCCTTCTATCCCGCATGGACGAGCCTATCACAGAGCTGCATGTGGTCGGGGGCCTCAACCCCGCGCTCGGCTTCGATTATTACATGGATCTGCTCAGGACTCTGAAGGAGATCCGGCCCCACGCGACCATAAAGGCCTTCACCGCGGTCGAGATCGACTATCTTTCAAAGATATCCGGTCTCTCGGTTCCCGAGACCGTCCGGCAGCTCAAATCAGCGGGGCTGGCCATGATGCCCGGCGGCGGCGCGGAGGTGATCAGCCCCCGGATTCACCATAAGCTCTTTCCCCGTAAGATCGACGGGGACCGGTGGCTCGAGATCATCGAAGCGGTGCATGAGGCCGGGATCGTCACCAATGCGACCATGCTCTACGGCCACATCGAAACCGCAGCCGAAAGAGTCAACCACCTGATCCGCGTCCGGGAGCTTCAGGACAGAACCCGCGGCTTTTCGGCCTTCATCCCCCTGGCCTTCCATTCCGAAAACACCCGCCTCTCCCATCTGCCGGCCACAACGGCCTTCGACGACCTGAAAAACATCGCCGCGGCCCGCCTGATGCTCGACAACTTCGACCATATCAAAGCCTACTGGGTGATGATCGGCGAGAAGCTGGCACAGGTCGCGCTCCATTTCG
This sequence comes from Desulfobacteraceae bacterium, assembly GCA_011390135.1. Classification (GTDB taxonomy): domain Bacteria; phylum Desulfobacterota; class Desulfobacteria; order Desulfobacterales; family JAABSP01; genus JAABSP01. The sequence goes on from JAABSZ010000301.1 coordinate 1,226, forward strand.
GCGCGGACGACCTCGACGGAACCATCATCGAGGAGAAGATCACCCACATGGCCGGCGCGCGCTCCGCAAAAGGGCTGACAAGAGAGGCGATGGAGGGTATGATCCGTGCCGCGGGCTTCTCCCCGGTAGAACGGGACGCCTTCTATCATCCGGTCCCCGGAAAAGATGCTCCCAAAGCCGCGCCTATCGAGATCTCCGCAGAACCGGGCGGAACTGTCCATCCCCTCCGGACCGGGTCCCCGGCCACCCTTCCCCCCCGGATCTTTGAAGAGGAGGCCCTCTCCCTGTTTCACAACGCGGATCTTTTGGATCTTGGCCGGATGGCCCATGCCCGGCGCCAGGCCATCCATCCCGCGCCGGTCGTCACCTTTGTGGTGGATCGAAACATCAACTACACCAATATCTGCACCTCCGGATGCCGCTTCTGCGCGTTCTACCGCGCCCCCGGAGATCCCGGAGGGTATCGGATCTCAAACGAGAGCCTGAAACAGAAGATCGAGGAGACCCTCGCGCTAGGCGGAACCCAGATCCTGCTGCAGGGGGGCATGAACCCGGACCTTTGCCTGAAGGATTACACGGATATGCTCCGGTTCATCAAAGAGCGGTTTCCCATCCACATCCACGGCTTCTCTCCGCCCGAGATATTCTTCATCGCGAAAAAGGAGGGGATCTCGGTGGAGGCGGTTCTGACGGCATTGATCGACGCGGGGCTCAATTCCATCCCCGGCGGCGGCGCGGAGATCCTGGTGGACGAGATCCGGGAGAAGGTTTCCCCCAACAAATGCAGCGCGGAGCAGTGGCTCGACGTTATGCGCCAGGCCCACCGGCTGGGCCTCAAAAGCTCGGCCACCATGATGTTCGGCCACTATGAAAGCCCGGAGCAGATCATCGAGCACCTGCGACGCATCCGGAATCTGCAGGAGGAGACCCGCGGGTTTACCGCCTTCATCCCCTGGAGCTTTCAGCCTGAGAATACCCGGATCGACATCGAGCCGGCAACTGCGGCCCAGTATCTGCGGGTGCTGGCCCTCTCCAGAATCTACCTCGACAATGTAGAGAACATCCAGGCATCGTGGGTGACCCAGGGGGAGAAGATCGCACAGATTGCCCTATCCTTTGGAGCAAACGATCTCGGCAGCACCATGATCGAGGAGAACGTGGTCGCGGCCGCAGGGGTGAAGTTCCGCCTGCCTCAGTCAGAGATGGTCCGCCTCATCCGGGATGCAGGATACGATGCGGTGCAGCGGGACTGCTTCTACAACCACTTGAAGGCCGTGGCCTGAAGATCATGGCGGAAAGGGAACTGATCCACCGGGCCCGATGGGTGGTCTGCGATCCGGATACGGTTATCCCGGAGGGGTATGTCCGGACCCGGGGGGGAATCATCCGGGAGATCGGATCGGGAAGGGGGGGCATAAAAAATGTTCCGGTGGTCGATCACGGATCGTCGATTCTCCTCCCGGCATTGATCAACAGCCACACCCATCTGGAACTGGGGGCGCTCAGGGGGAAGGTCGATTTTAGATCCGGATTCAAAAGCTGGGTGGCCCGACTTCTTCAGCAGCGGGAGGCCGCGGGAGAAGAGCGGCTCATTGCCGGCGCAGACGAGGCCGCACAGGAACTGACGGCATCGGGAACCGGGGCTGTGGGGGAGATCTCGACCCTGGGGCTGACCCGGGATATCCTTTCCGAATCGGGCCTTTTCGGGGTATGGTTCCGGGAATATCTGGGCAGCGGGGAAATGGAAGAATCAGATGCGTTGGGCAGGAGGGGAAACCTGATCTTCTCCCTGGCCGGCCACGGGCCTCACACCACCTCCCCCGATTTTCTGATCGCGCTGAAAAAGGCCGCCGCAGCCCGAAATCTTCCCTTCTCCCTCCACCTTGCCGAATCGGACGATGAGATCCGATTTCTGACCACGGGAAAGGGGGAGTGGGCCGATTTTCTCCGGTTCCGGGGCATTGATTTCTCCGGATGGGGGCTCCCTGCCCATGATCCGGTCTCCTATGTCGATTCTCTGGGGATTCTCGAT
>JAABSZ010000302.1:0-3256 GCA_011390135.1 Desulfobacteraceae bacterium
CCCAAGATCTGGTAGTATCGAACCGCGCGCTGCGGACCTTGAGCGGATGCAATCAGGCCATGGTCCATTCCGCGGATCAAGGAATTTTTGATGAAGCCGATCGTAAAATCGGATATGGCGGAGATGATCCGCAACGTGTTGGATAAGAATCGGAGGAGTACTGTATGACAACGTCCAATTCCATTTTTGAAAAGCATTACAAGGATTATCTGGAGCAGATCGCGGGGGTCGATCTTCCAAAAAGGTGCGAAGTACTCGACATCTCCCTGGAAGATAAAGGGAAGAGAGGGATCATCCCCTATTTCGGAAGAGATTACCGGGTATCCGGTGAAGGGGTTGTCGATAACCGGGGAGAGCGGCCCGATTACGGAACATGCGTTCTTCTGCTGAAATATCTGCTGCTCTCTCCGCAGCAGGTTCCGGCCGGAGATGAGTGGGTCAATTATCGGGATCTGAAGGACTCGGGACCCTTGACCGTCTATTTCAACGACAATGTCATCCAAGCAGTATCCCGGCGTTACTCGGGACGAACCGAAGCACTGAAAGGGGCCGCTGCCGCGGGAGAGGGAAGCCCGCCCGATGCCGATTATCCGTATGATGTGGCCGCGGTTTTCCGGGCTCTGCCCCGGGTGCCGATGCTTCTGTTGTTCAATGATGCTGACGACGAGTTTCCCGCGCAGACCATCGTACTCTTCGAACAGAGGGCGGATCGGTTTCTGGATGCGGAGTGTCTGGCCATTCTGGGCGTGGCCCTGTTCAATCATCTGAAGCAGAAGGAAAAAGAACTCGCCAGATAGATCGATCCGCGCGGCTTCGCTTTTTACTTGACGAATGGGTAAGAATTTGATTTTGACAGGCAACTCAAGAGTGCGGATATTTTGAAGGAACTTCGCCCTGGAAGCGGCAGGCGTGCTGCCGTTCTTTGCTTTCCTGAACTCCTGAATATTGCCGAAGGCAGGAAAATCCTATGATTGATTTTGTGTATCGTCAGCCATTCTCTATGGGTTTTGTGTATTGTCAATTGTTAAATATGATACACAAAACAGCTTTGTGCTTACAGAATATCCACAAACTATCTTTTGGCTCGTATTTCGGATTTCAGTATCCACAAAAATCTTTTTCGTACCTTTCGTGGTTAAAAAATCTTTCTCTCTTTTCCGTGTATTCCGTGTATTCCGTGGTTAAAATCTGAAGAATGTTTGATTTCAGATCTCCCCTTGTGGTAAGAAGGAAGGGGAGAACACCTTTTCTTGCAGGGAAAGGAACAGGTGAAAAATATTTGAGAAGCGCATTTATGGGAGGAACGATGAAAAGATCCTTTATTCTGGCGGCGGCCGTCATCCTGCTGTCAGCGAAGATGCCGGCATCTTCAAGAAATACCCCTATTTCACCCGGCGGATCATCCCGGCCAACACCTACCGGGGCGTGGGGGAGGAGACCGTCACCTTCGAGGATTCGACCCTCTGGATCGCAAATAACCGGGTCCCCGATGATGTAATCTACAACCTCCTCTCCGTCGTCTACAGCCCGGAGGGGATCGACCACATGATCCAAAAGCATAAATCCGCGCAGGCCATGAGCATCGAAACCGGCGTCAAAGGAATCGTCACCCCGCTGCATCCGGGCGCGGAGCGCTTCTGGCGCGAAAAAGGGGTCCGCTGACCCCTGAATTTTTTTCAACGAATTTTTTTCAACTTTAACCGAAGAAAAATGAGGTAACAAAAACAAATGGATTTCAAACATCATCTGGAAATCGCCTGGAATCTGACGCTGAAGCACATCGTGGTGCTGATCGTCATGACCCTTGTCACCCTGACCGTAAGCGCTTTTACATTGGGAATTCTTGCCCCTGTCTGCTTTGCCGGCTATATGCAGTCGATTCTTCTGCTGGTCCGGGGGGGAAGAGAGCCCCGTCTGCAGGATGTCTTTTCCGAGATGGCCCTTTTTGTGCCGCTCTTTGGATTCTATATCGCGGTCCTGCTGATTCTGAGCATAGGATTTCTGTTCTTTATCATTCCGGGGGTGGTGTTGGCTGTGGCCCTCACCTATCTCCTGCTCTACATGCTGCCGCTGATGACGGACAAGAGAATGGGGGTGGTGGATGCAGCCAAAAAGAGCGTAGAGATCACCACAAAGGGAAACCTTCAGGATCATATCATCGTTGCGGTGATCTTCATCGGCATCACCTCTCTGGGGGGCTCCTTTCTCATCGTCTCTCTGGTGGCCCAGCCATTTGCCACCATCTTTCTGATGTCGGTCTATGAGAATCTCTTCGGGGATCGGGCCACGGATATGGCCCGCGCGAATGCCGCAGACGATCTGAAGCAGAAGTAAAAAACGATAATATAAGGTAAAGAGGGCGGTCATGATCCAGAAAAGCCTTTTTGTAGTGTTGATCCTTGTACTCATGTTGCTCATGGTTCTCATGGTATCGGGAACGGGAATCTGCGGGACCGGTTCGCAGCTCCGGCAGAAGGCCAAAAAAGCCTTTGATGACGGCAATTACCGCGATGCATTCGCGCACTACGAGACCCTCAGCCTCGGTCCGAAGACCGAACCGGAGAAGGTCGGCGACGATCTTCTGATGGCCATAGATGCACTGGCCAATCTCAACCGGGCCCATGAGGTCGATGCTTTTCGGGAAAAGGTGATCGCCCTTCACAACGACAACTGGCGCCTGCTCTTTGCAGCGGCCCGGTCCTATCTCAATTTTCAGCACCACGGCTTTCTCATCGCAGGGGAATTTCACCGGGGAAGCCACCGGGGCGGCGGAGATTATGCCAACGCGTTCGAGCGGGACCGGGTGCGAGCCCTCCAGCTCATGGCCAGGGCCGCAGAACTTCCCAAGCCGGATGCCTCGGCCAGAGAGAAAAAGGAGAAGGCCGATTTCCACTTCAGCCTTGCCGACATGCTCATGGGGCAGCGGGGCGGAAATGCCGCGTGGCAGCTTCAGTACCTGACCGATCTGACCACCCTGCCCGACTATGAAAAGGGGCACTATTACGGCTATCGGGGAGATACCCCAAAAGGCGCACCCGTTGACCAAGAGGGGAATCCGATCTTCTATTCGGTCCCCGAAACCTGGGAGAGTGCGGATTCGGACGGAGAGCGGTGGCGCTGGGCCCTCTTCATGGCCAAAGGGTCGGGCCCGTCACAGGCTTCCGCGGCTGATCTGAAGTTTGCCGACTTTCTGGCAGGCCAGTTCGGGGTGCAGACTATGGCCACATTTTCCGGCTTTTCCCCGTCAGCCATCGAT
>JAABSZ010000303.1:0-3249 GCA_011390135.1 Desulfobacteraceae bacterium
CGCAGACCTTGGCCAATACCGGGTTGGCCCCGATCTCCGATGCCGCGGCCTCCACCATCGAGCCGATTACCACTGAATGGTGATAGGTCCCCGGGGCCTCCAGCATGAGGCGGCGGAGAATTGGCCGCTCCAGATTGGCCAGCTCCAGCAGGGTGATGTCGGTGGTGTAGCTGAAGGTCATCTCCAGCAGCGGGACGATTCCGGCCGCCAGAATCCCGGACGCGATGCCGCCGGAAAAGGCAAATGCACAGTTCCAGAGGATCTTTCCAAAGCCGAGTTCCCCCATATAGGCATCCGCGGCCGTGGCCAAAAGCATGTTGAGGAGCCCGAGCTTCGCGCCGGCGATCACATAGACCTTCCGCTCCTTGCAGTTCTGCATCCAGTGCGCGCCCATGATGCTGCTGAGAAAGAAGTAGATGAATATCTCGAACCGGTTCTGAAAGATGATCGCGCACCCGATGGTCACCACCAGGGCAAAGGGAACCGCCATCTTCATCCCCATGAAGAGGCAGACCGTCATGGCTCCGGCCGCAAGAGGAATGCCGTAGATCATGGCGCTATCGGGAATGGGGAAACGGGTTCCCTGAGAGAGCGCCTCCAGGAAAAAGCTCGCCACCTTGGGCAGAAAGAAGAAGGTGATCAGAAGAACGCTTAGAAAGAGCAGATCCCGGTTGTCCTTTTCCGCACTGGAGCTGCGCTGGTGGATGGTTAGAAAGTAGATGATGCCTATCAGACACAGCAGCGTCGCGAGTGCGCCGAAGCTCCTCTCATAGAGTCTCTTCTGGGTTGCCTGGGTATTCAATGCCGCCCGAAGTTTGTTCAGCTTCTCCCGGGTGACCCGTTCGCCCTCCCGAAGCAGCATCTCCCCCTCCTTGATCTGGTAGGGGATCGGCGCGACCCTTACGGCCGCGAGCTTCTTCCTGTTTTCGGTCTCGCTCTGGTTCAACGTGACATTGGGCTGGATGAGCTTTTGGGCAAAATCGACCACCACCGGAACGAGGTTTGGATGAAGATCCTTCACCAGGGGCACGGCCACGATCCGGACCATCTCCTTATACTGCTCAGGTCCATAGAACTTCTTGAGATTGAGGTTCGCCTGTTCGGTTCCGCTCTCCAGATCCCGCAGCAGCACGCCCTTGTCGATCTGGGTGAGCAGCACCTCTTTGTTGGCCACCACGCCGTTCTCCAGTATCCGGACGATCACCTCCGCCAGAACGTTTGCAATCTTTTCGGAAAACCGCTCTCTGCGGAGAAGGCGAAATGATTCTTCTTCCACGGATATCCCCAGCTTTTCGGCAAAGGCCGTTTTCAATGCCTCCTGCCGGGCCGTCTCCTCTTTGCTCTCGGAAGGGGAATTCCCATTTTCAGCGGATGATACCGAAGAAGGGATCGGTTCTGCCGAAGGCGCTTCTCCCTCCTTTTGAAATTCGAAGGCCGTCCGCATCTCCTTGAATGCGCTTCTGACCTTGCGGCTCAGATTGTCGGCCAGACCCGCATTGAAATCATAGACTGTCAGGATCTTTTCCGCAGCATCATGCCGCAGGGTTCGGGTGGCCTCGGAGTCTTCGATGAAAAAATCCCTCGGCGCCTTGATATCTGCATCCGCGATGTCTCCGATCTTATAGACGTGTTCCGTCAGCAGAAGGTTGGGATATAGGATCACCGAAAAGACGGCCATCACCAGAAAGAGCATCAGCCATCGAACCCAAAGATTGGTGGCCAGCGATTGCCGAATCGCCTCTTTTTTCTTCTCGTTTATCATTTTTCGATCTCGTTGGGAGTTTTTGGGATCAGCTTCCCCGGTTTGGCTCGTTTTTCTCATACGCCCGGATGATCTCCCGGACGAGTTTATGCCGAACCACGTCGGTTTTGGAAAAGAAGACAAAACGAATCCCTTCGATCTCCTGAAGGATATTTGCGGCCTCGATCAGGCCCGAGGATTTATTGGGCGGAAGATCCACCTGCGTTATGTCGCCGGTGATGACGGCTTTGGAGCTGAAGCCGATCCGGGTGAGAAACATCTTCATCTGTTCGGAGGTGGTGTTCTGGGCTTCGTCCAGGATGACAAAGGCGTCGTTTAAGGTTCTGCCCCGCATAAAGGCCAGGGGCGCAACCTCGATGACGCCCTGCTGCATCAGGGCCGAGACCTTTTCAAAGCGCATCATGTCATGGAGCGCGTCGTAGAGGGGCCGCAGATAGGGGTCCACCTTATCGGCAAGGTCTCCGGGGAGAAAGCCGAGAGCCTCTCCGGCCTCCACCGCGGGCCGGGTGAGGATGATCCGGCGCACCAGCCCCTTGGTGAGGGAGGCCACGGCCATGGCCATCGCGAGATAGGTCTTGCCGGTGCCGGCCGGGCCGATGCCGAAGACGATGTCATGGGTGCGGATCGCGTCGATGTAGGATTTCTGGGAACGGCTCTTGGGGGTGATGGCGTGCTTTTTGGCCGTGATATAGACGGTATCGAGAAAGATATCCTTCAGTTGTGCCCGGTCGTCCTTGCTCAGGACCCGGATCGCGTAGTCCACATCCGTGGTATAGATCGGGTATTTCTTCTCGAGCAGACCATAGAGCTGTTCCAGGATCTTTCTGGCCAGATCCGCGGCGATCGGGTCCCCCTTGAGGATGACCGCATTGCCCCGGGTGTGGATGGAGACATCCGTTGCATCCCCGATCTGCTTCAGGTGTTTGTTCTGTTCCCCGAAAAGCTGCCGGGACAGTTCATTGTCTTCAAATGTAAGGGTAATCTGGTTGTCGTTTTCGTTGTTCATAAGCGATATTTTTCTCTATAATCATTTTTTCTTTTGTCGTTATATCCGATATGGAGGCCGGTTGTAAACCTCGATTTGGGATGGTAAAGGGCGATGGAAGAAAAATATTGACTCAAAATGAGGGCTTTGCTACCCTTGCTTGCTTAATTGTTACTCTATTCAGCCGGTTTATCCCGTTGCTGCACCCATAAAGGAGTCTATGAATCCGCTTGATATCCTGTTGATCGTTGTTCTGCTCTACTGCCTTGTCATGGGCTTTTTCAGGGGCTTTATCCGGGAGGTCGCCGCGATCCTCGGGGTGATGGCCGGTTTTTATGCCGGATACTCTCTCTATCCATTTCTCGCAGCCCATCTGACCCGATGGATGGCGAGCCCCGCTTATCGGAACATTTTCAGCTTCCTTCTCATTTTTTCTGCTGTTTTCATCATCATCGGCCTGATCGCGGTGGTGATCCAGTACCTGTTGAATAACAGCTCTCTC
>JAABSZ010000003.1:0-67634 GCA_011390135.1 Desulfobacteraceae bacterium
GTATATTCCCGCCAGGTCGGTTTGATAACCACTCTTTCACTGATCTTCCGGGGCCAGAAATACTGCTTCCAGGCATGGGCCCAATCTCCGTCATCCAATTCTTTTGAAACGATTCGAGTCCGGATGTTCAGGGACTTTTCCAATCGGGATAGCCCCTCTTGAATCCTATTCAGCCGGGCTTTGACATCTCCGGTCTCGGCTCCGGTCTCGGCTCCGGTCTCTGCCCCGGTATCTGCAATGTATCCGATGACGGCATCATGATCCGCACCCTTTTGAACCTCTTGAGCCCAGTCTTCGGTAAGATCCTCCTCCCGACTCTCTACAACCACCCCCTGCAGCCCCAGATCATAGAAGAGATCCGAGATCAGATCCGTTGCAAGGGAAATGTCCGAGGCCTCGAAAATCACCCGTGTTTCGATCCATTTCATTTGTTCATCCGAATGGTTTTGTATGGTTTCAAGGGTTGGCGGCTATCCGAGGACACCCTTGAAGAGTACCAGCATCCAGTAGGAGACGAGAACCAGGCCCAGGATTAGGCGGAGGGGGAGTTTTCTTTCTGTCTGCGCCTTTTGTCCGCCGGGATCGTTCGATGCACTATAGGTCTCCACATCGGCTTCGGAATCCCTTGCTTTGGCTCTCGGATCTGCCCCCACCGCCACAATGGAGAGTTCAAAGATCAGCCATTGGGTCACCACCAGCGCTGGCCCTGAAAACCTGCGGCCCGAAATCTGCCGCTCCTCTCCGGCCGGCACCGGACAGGAATCGAGATAGAAGCAGCCCACGGAAAAATCGGTCAGATGCCCCTCCCGCACCTTCTGTGCTGCGCTCAACCCTGCCGGTGTTCTGGAGAAGAAGACATCGCACTCCAGGACATTGTCTGCAATTTCAAAATTCCGTGCGCTCCCCAGGATGGCGGAGACCGTGGAGCGGTCATGGGAATCGAGCAGGGGAACCTGCCCTTTTCTCGGGATCATCACGCCGCTCATGAGGGTGATGACCGGGACAGGTTCTTTGAAATGGGCGGTATATCGCAGAATCGGTTCTTCGGTCTTGGCCACCACCCGCACAGAAAGCGTATTGGGATTGAAGGTTGCGGGCTTCGGAAACGCGGTGGGAAGAAATCGTTCCGACAGTCGAAGATACTCTTCGTAATCGAGTGTCATGGCGGATCACTTCCGTCGAAAAATCGTTCTTTGGGCGGATTGAAATAGCCGTACAGCAGTTTCGGGAATCTCGATCTGATCCGGTTCAAAAGATTTTCCATTCCAATAGGCTCTCCGTGAGGCCCTCCGGCTCGGTCCATCTCCTGCCAGTAGCGCAGGGGATCGTAGTTCAGATTCCGCCACTGGATCATACGGATAGGATATTCCTCTAAAAATCGAAGAAGCGCGTCAGCCTCCTCGGGCGTGTCGGTGAATCCGGGGCAGTTGAGATAGTTCAACGAGATGAACTTTCCCCGCGTTCCTGCATTCCCGATGCTTGTCATCACATCGGAATACCTATATCCCACGGGACGGAAATAGGCGGTGCAGCAGGGCTCGCGCACGCTGTTGATGCTGACACGGATGCTGTCCAGGCCCGCGTCCCAGAGCGGCTCCAGCAGATCGGGACGGCCCGCGTTGGTATTGATGTTGATGGTTCCGGCATCGGTCTCCTTCCGGATCAGGCGGATGGCCGGTTCGATCACATGCGCGGCCATGAGCGGGTCCCCCTCGCACCCCTGGCCAAAGCTGACAACGGCCCGCTTCACCCGTTTGATGTGGGTGAGGGCCACCCCCGCGATCTCCTCTGGGGTCGGGGTGAATCCGATCCGGTCCTGGCTGTGGGGGATCTCCCCCTCCTCCTGCTGGGAGATGCAGCCGAGACATCTGGCGTTGCAGGCCGATGCCGTGGGCAGCGGAGCCTCGAACCGGCCCAGAAAGAAGTTCTTGCCGGCCGGACAGCCGTACTCCAGCGCGCACCGCTCCAGATGAGTCCGGAGCCGGTTCTCCGGCAGGGTTTTCCGCATCTTTGCCACCCCCTTCTCCACCTTCTCCCGGGGCATGAGGCGCAGGTCCTGACGCTTCTCCCAATCGACCCGCACCAGGGGGCTGTAAAATCCGTCCCCATGCCACCCGGCCGCGCCATAGGAGAAGAGCGGCAGAAATCCCGCTCCCTTTCGCTCCTCATATGCACAGACCTCTTTGATCACATACCCCGGAGAGTTGAAGGCCGCAACCGGAAAGAGCTTCTCCCCGGGTTCAAAGGGATTCTCCCAAAGCTGCTCGATCCGCCCCTCCCGGAGGTTGTAGACCAGGGGGCTCCGGTCCGGCAGAAGCATCAGCTCTCCGCCGTGGGGCAGAGGGATCGCATCGGAGACTGAAATGGGCGCGATCAGGGGCCCGGCCATGCCCAAGGCCGCATATCCGGGAAGATCGAAGATCTCCCCGGCCAAATTGGCCGCGACCGCAGTGATATAGCGCGTCTTTCCCATCAGCGGAAGATCCCCGCAGCCCGCTGCCAGAGAGACCGGATCAGCCCGACTTCCTGGCCCAGCCGCTCTTTTTGGGCCTTCAGCTCCGGATGCCACTGCCGAACCTTTTCATCGGCCAGATACTTCTCCACCAGCGCCAGATCCTCGTTTTCAGCGGAGAGCGCCTTTGTCAGACCCTGCTGATAATCGGCCGTGACCGTCAAAATGGTTTCCGGATAGAGGATGAAATGCTCCGGCTCCTTCTCCCCAACATCGAAGCTGCCGGCCGTTCTGCCGCGGCCCGGTTCGATAAAGAAAGATTGCGGCCGAAGGGGATGGCGGGCCCGGGGCTCGTACAGGGAGGTTCTTCCGTACTGACCGCTCCAGGAGAGGTTAAGGGTGACGAGATACCGGTTGTCAGAGCGGTTTTCCATCTCGTAAACGGCCTTGTATCCGTAGAGCCCCACCTCTCCCTGGCCGATCTTTCCGTATTTGAAGGAATGGCTCAGGTGAAGGCTGTGCGCGGCCAGTTGATCCGCCACAATCCCGGTCTCCACAAGGATATCGGGATAGGAGGAGAGGATGGCCAGGACGCGGGAATAGCGCTCATCCCCCAGGCGGATCTCTCCCTTTCGGATGGTTCCCAGCCATTCCTCGAACCGGGCCAGGTTTCGGCCCAGGATCGAATACCGGTAGAGGTGGCGGTCATCCGTTGCAAAGATCGCATTTCCGGCCGCGGCCAGGGTCTCCCCGGCAACATTCATCTTTTCCAGAAGATCGAAGGTTTCGTAATCGTAGATCCGGATGCCCTTGTTGTGGCGCATGGAGAGGATCAGGAGTTCCCCGCGCTGATCCGGCAGGAGCTTCTCATCGGTGACGATCAGATCCTCGATGGGCAGATCGGTCTTCAAACGCCGTAGGGCCGAGCCGTTCCGGAGATCCTGGAGTACCGCCTGATTTCCTCCATAGACAACGGCATCCCCATTGTGAAAATAGACAAGAGAATCCCCTGCCAGCGCCTTTTTGAAGGATTTCAGCGGAAGCTCTTCCCCCTCCCAGAGGAAGATCTCCTCTCCTCCGGCCCCCGCAATGGAGCCATCAATCACCAAAAGGGCTGTGATACAAGCCTTCTGATTGAAATCGGCCCAGTCCTCGGTCTGCTCTCTGCTGGTGCGCAGGATTTGTGAAAAACCGAGATCCTCCATATTCCAGACATTGACGAGACCTCCGCAGGAGCCGATATAGAGCCGATCCCCAGTTGCTTGGATCGCGCCGATATAGTGGCCATCCAGAAGCTTGACCGTCCGGATCTCCCCGCTTTCGGTATCCCAGAGAACGGCCGTGTCCACATCCTTGTCGGACCCGCCCGAGATGACTGTCGATCTGAAAACGGTTCGGACACCGCCGTCGAAACGGGAGTATTCGATCTTCTGGATCGTATCGGCCAGATCCAGGGTCTCCGGCTCGAAGAGATAGGCTGCGCCGCCAGTCACCGTGGGGTTTTCAAAGATCCAGATCTTCCCGTCGATGAGAAAGGGGCGACTGTAATAGACCCCGGGAAGGCGATACCGATTCGCGTTGTGGGTATTGGCCCGCAGAATCCCCTCCATCTCATCCCACATCTTCAGGTTGGCATAGACTTCGAAAGGGATGGAATAGGGGCTCAATATTCCCTTTTCCAATGTATTGCGGATCTCCTCCCGCTTCCGGATCTCCCCGGCGTTGAGTTCCCCAAAGGCCGGAGACGCGAAAGAAAGGAGCAGGACAGACAAAAGCAGCCAGTTCATAAGGGTCGTCTTCTTCATTTTAAATATCCCTCAACAGGATCTCCCGATAGACATCTCTTGCCCGCCGAACCAGGGGGGCATGTTCCGCAATATCCTTGTATTTCAGAATAAAGGCTTCCAGTTCCCCCAGAGTCGGCTGCTGCAGGATCTGCTCCAGCCGCTCCCGGGGCGCCATGCCATCTCTTTCTTCTCTTTCTTCTCTTTCTTCCGGAGCATTCCGAATCTCTTGGACCGGGGGAGGAGCAGCGGTTCGAGCATCCGAAGAGACGGGGGGAGAGACGGGGGGAGAGACAGGGGAAGAGACGGGGGAAGGAGCTTTCAGGCCATTTTGGCTCGGTTTTTCGATGCGGCTGCGGGATCGGGTCTTTGTTCTTTCCCGGACCGATGCGCTGCGGGACTCTGCCGCGTTCTCCCGGCCCATCCGGAGCCGCTTTTGGGCTGTCACGATATAGGGGGCGATGTCCGGGAGATATTGGCGCACCGGCTCGGTATAGGTTCTGCTGATCCATCCCCGCTCCGTGAGAATCCAGTCCCCCTGGACCCTTTTGGGAATCACCCGATCACCCTGCCGGTATTGGCCCAGCTTTTCGCTCTTTACGGTGCGCCCCGCACGGATATTGAGGCGGCTTGCCGTGATCTCGAAGCCATTTTGAGAAAAGGGTTCGTACCGGTCTATGAAATCCTGAAGGACTTGGGGGGAATCCCCCTGGATCGCATTGTAATCCTCCCTGGCCCGGGCTTTGAGCCGGGCAGTGACAACGGATCGGTAGTATCCGTCGGAAAAGCGGGAGAAATATTCCACATAGGGCCCCAGATTCCGGCCGTGACCCGTCATGATCCGGGAGACCAGCTCATACTCCCGGGAAAGATTGTAGAGCCGAAGCTTTCCCGGCCCGTCCGGGGTCTCGGGGAGATTCCGGATGAAATCGTGCCTGGCCCCAGCCTCCAGCAGCTTTCGAAAGGTCTCGAAATTCTCGTTCTCATACGCGTGTTCCAGCGCGGTTCTGCCGCTGCGGTCCTCCGAGTCGAGGCTCGCGCCGCTGCCAAGAAGCGCGCTGATGACCTCCGGATTGCCGGACTGGGCCGCGGCCATGAGCGGTGTGCGGCCCTTGTCGTCAGCTTGATCCGCGCCCCCCTCCGCTTGGATCATCTTTTGAACCCTCTCCAGATCGCCTTTTCTTGCGGCCTCGTGCAGCGAGGTACAGGAGAAGGCAAACAGAAGCGCCAGCAGCGCAGCCGCCCGAATCCCCAACTTCCATCCTGTTCCGTTTTCCGATCTCATCATTAAGAGCCTTTACATTTTTCCAAAATATCGTTAATACCTTATCCTTAGTCGAAACTGCAATTCATGTCAATTGTCAATGCAAAAGAGGAGCGAGCAAATTCCCATGAAGATCACCTCGGAAGTCTTTCAGGTGGGCGGCGGCGCGCACTCGAGCCCCGAGGATGGGGCGGTCTATCTCGTTTTTATGGAGGGAAAGGCCGCGCTCATCGATGCCGGCTGCGGCCCTTCGGTTCCCCGGATCATCGAAAATATCCGCGGCTGCCGCGTCAAAACAGAGCAGATCGAAATCATTCTTCTCACCCACTGCCATTTCGACCACACAGGCGGCGTGCCGGGGCTGCGCCAGTGGACCGATGCGGCCGTCGGGGCTCATGAACTGGACGCGCCCTTTCTGGAATCGGGAAACAGCGCGGTGACAGCGGCCAGTTGGTACGGCCGTTCCGCAACCCCCTTTACCGTCGATCGAAAGCTGTCCGGCGCGGTTCAGGAGATCCGCCTGGGCCGGCGGGCCATCCAGATGGTCCACATCCCGGGCCACTCCCCCGGCTCCGTGGCCTACTGGGTCGAGTCGGACGGGAAAAGGGTCCTCTTTGGCCAGGATGTCCACGGCCCTCTGGATGAGAGCCTGCTCTCGGACCCGGCCGCCTATAGAAAATCTTTGCAGATTCTCATGGATCTGGAGGCCGATATCCTCTGCGAGGGGCACTATGGCATCTATTGGGGAAAAGAGAAGGTAAGGGATTTCATTAAGTCCTTTCTGGCCTGACGCAGGTGGGATTTTTCCAAAGGATCGGAAGGATGGTCCGTCCTTTTCAGCCGATATCCGCGTAGAATTGACCGATCCGGGAATAGCCGATCACCCGATGCGGGGTCCGCTTCTGGTCCATATCGCGGCCCATGACCAGACATGAGGCCGGCGCGGTACCGCTCAAACCTTTGAAATAATCGAGCCCCTTGAAAAAGTGCCGGGAGACGGTTTTTGAAGATTTGATTTCCACGGGAACGGGGCCAAGACCAGTCTCCAGGATCAGATCGACCTCATTTCCGGTTCTGTCTCGGAAGTAATAGAGATTGTCCCGAAGCCCCCGGTTCAATCGCTGCTTGAGGAACTCGGAGACCACGAATGTCTCGAAGAGCTGCCCCCGCAGCGGATGGGTCTCCATCTGATCGGACTTTTCAATGCCGAGCAGATGGGCCGCCAGGCCCGCATCGATAAAGTAGAGCTTGGGGGATTTGATGATCCTCTTGTTGAAATTGTTGTAATAGGGCTTCAGCAGAAAGATGATGAAACTGGCTTCTAGAATCGATATCCATTCGCTGATGGTTTTGCCGGTAACACCGATATCATTGGCCAGACTCGTGCTGTTCAGGATCTGCCCTGTTCTTCCGGCACAGAGCTTTACGAACCCATGAAACCGCATCAGATCCTTTACCTTCACCATCATCCGGACATCCCGCTCCACATAGGTCTCCACATACCCTGCGTGAAAGAATTCGGGCCGGATCTTCTGGTCGAAAATCCGGGGATAGAATCCGGTGAAGAGAAGCTCGTTCAGTTCGCTCTTTCCGGGCTCACGGATCTCGTCAAAGGAGAAGGGGAGGAGTTTCAACACCCCTGTTCTTCCGGCAAGGGATTGGGTGATATTCTGCATGGACTGGAACTGGTTGCTTCCGGTGAGAACGAACATTCCGGGACGGTTCTTCCTGTCCACGATGGTCTGGATGTAGGAAAGCAGCGGGGGGACATGTTGGACCTCGTCGATGATCGCGCCATCAGAATAGCGGTCTAAAAAGGCGCGGGGATCGGAGAGGGCAAACTCCCGGGTATCCATATCCTCTAAAGTGACATACTCCTTGTCCGGAAAGGTCATTTTCGCCAGCGTGGTTTTGCCGGACTGGCGGGGACCGGTAATGGTAATCACCGGAAAGGATGCAGCCATTTCTTCTAATACGGGTTGCGCATGTCGGGAAATCATCCGTTCACCTCGGGCGGAATTGTAGTACAACTCCTAATTTGTCAGCCCTTTCTTTCTTTGTCAATGGAAAAGCGGTGATGCAGCAAAAAGCAGAATACCAAAAGGCCTATGAGATCGCCATCCGCCTCCTGGCCCGAAGGGCCCATGTCTCGGCCGAGCTGAAAAAGAAGATCATGGAGAGGGGAATCGATGCCGGGACTGCGGAGCAGGTGGTCCGGGAGTGCAGAGAGCGGGGCTATATCGATGAGAAGTCCACGGCCCGGCTCTTCTTCGAAAGTCTTCGGGGCAAAGGATACGGCCCCAGGCAGATCCGGCTGCAGATGAAAAGACGGGGAATCGAAGCGGGGCTGATAGAGGAGATCTTTTCCCAAGCCCTCTTTCCAAAGGAGGCTGAAGAGGTCATTTTGGATGCCGAACCTTATGTTGAAATCGATGAAGCGCTGAAAGCTGCCGGGAAGAAGCTCTCGGCCCTGCATCGGGAGAAAGACCCGAAAAAGCGGCGGGAGAAGCTCTACCGGTTTCTGCAGTACCGGGGCTTCTCCCCTTCTGCCATATCGGAAGTCCTCCGAAAGATGCTCTCATCCTGATTGACCTGCGGCCTCTCCAAAAGATCTTTAGGGGCACGGAATTTGCCGATATATTGCTACCCCGATTCGATTATTCCTTTTGGAACAAGGATTCAAGTTTTGTAAGCGGAGTATCTGTATTATCCAAGTCCCTTATCCGGGGATCAGCCGCCCCTTGTTTCCCTCTTTCTCCTCGATCCCCTTGTGGATGACCATACTCTTTCCGATCCGCTTCCCATCTTTATAGACATCCGGATCATGCCGTCTTCGGCTTCCGCCTGTCGATCGAATCCTGCGATACCGATACTTCATATACGCCTTGAGCTGGGGATCACCCACCAGCACCGGGGAGTATTCAATGGGATCTTTTGCCTCGAGCTGCTGATCCAGCTTGTCCATGAACCCATTGATGATCCCGATGGCAAAGTCGGTCTTCCGGTGGAGAGTAAGCCCCTTGTCCCGATTGTACCGCTCCCATTCCGCGTCGATGAAGCGGGAGACAAAATCATGGACATAGGCGGCCATCTCTACATTCTGCTGGGTCCCGCTGATCTCCATGACCCGGCCCCGTTTTCCTTTTTCCAGCACAAAGATCGGAACCCAGATCCCCTGCACGAAATAGTGGTTGATGAGCAGATTGGCCAGAAGGGACTCATCCTGGCGATGGCGCAGTCCGGGGCGGCCGATCCGGGTGGTGATGAAATCCCGGCGCTCTGTCCGGTTGAGCATATCCAGATTGTGCTTTGCAATGAGATCGTGAGCTTTTAGCATCGCGGCCTCGGCCTCATGGCGGTTGCTGCTCCGGGCCAGGGAGAGGAGTTTTTGAACCCGGCTCAGGATCTGATCGGCCGGGTCTTTGGGGCCCACAGACTGCTCCAGTCCCGGGAAGCGGCCAGCAGCCGCAGGGTCCGCTCGGAGCATATCGCAGGCCCTTCGGAAGGTCGGCCCGTGGGGAGTCTCGTCCGCGTCTCTTCCCAGCAAGTCGGCCAGTTGATGTGCCATCTCATGCAGCAGCACCTGCCGAACACTTTCCCAGGGGTGATGCAAAGCAAATTCCCGGCTGATGCAGATCTCCCCCCATTCTTTTGACCATTGGCCCACCCGCCGGGTCGTATCCGCCAGCCGAAAGATCGGCTTTTTCATCAATCTTCTCACTCCGGAATCGAGTACCCAGAGCCCCAGCTCCCATTCGCAGGAGAGCCCTTCCAGAATCCGCCGCTCCAGGGCGATCTGCACCGATGCCGCATCCGTTCCTTTTTCCATTTTCCTTTTGATCCCCTCCTTTTTGATCCCCTCCTTATTGTTCCTCTTCACTATTGGATCTCCGAGCCTCTTTTATCAGAAATCGAAATCGATTGCCAGTTCGAAACCCGTTCGAAACCGGTTCGAAAAAAAGGAATCGATGTCGGATACGATAAGATCATTAATATTATACAATCAGATACTTACCTGCTTTTCCTTGACCTCGGCAGAAAAGATGCGTTACTCTGTTATAAGAGAAAAATAAAAAAAGGAGGTATAGCAATGGTTGAAAAATGCACGCGGTGCGGATGCACAAAGATCGAAAAGGGCAAACTTCAAGCCACAGGCCGGGTCCACTTCTATCCCGAAGATGCCAAATTTCTCAAGGCAAAGACCACACCGGTTTCAGTGCGCGGCTTTATGTGCGTGGACTGCGGGAACATCGAACTGTTTGGGGATCAGAAAAAAGTGGACGAGCTGACCTCATAGCTCCACCTTCGATCCGGCAACATCCCGATCCCGGCAGATCCATATTTCCCATCCTGCCGGGACATCCTTTAAATATATCCTTCAAATACATCCTTCTGCAGATCTGAATACATACTCTCCCCTATTCTTTCCTCCTCATCCTCGGGCGTAAAATGGGTTGTGGAGTGAACGTATTCACGCATTCAACCCCTAAATCAGGAGGAGACCCATGTTTCTGGAAATCATCCGATCCGAGGGACTGGCGCACCTGTCCTATCTCATCGGCGACGGCAACAGTGCCGCGGTGATCGATCCCCGCCGGGATGTGGAGGTCTATATCGAGACCGCACACTGCAAGGGCGCGCAGATCAGACACATCTTCGAAACCCACCGGAACGAGGACTATGTCATCGGCTCCAAGGATCTGGCAAGGCGAACCGGGGCCGAGATCTACCACGGCAAACAGCTCGATTTCAATTACGGCAACCCCGTCTCTGAGGGGGATACCTTTGAACTGGGGGGCATGAAGCTCAAGATCCTGCACACGCCGGGTCATACGGATGAGAGCATATCGATCGCGCTCTACGACACCCAGTACGGCGACAAGCCGGTCGGGGTCTTCACCGGCGATCTCCTCTTCATTGGCCAGGTGGGCCGCACCGACTTCTATCCGGACCGGGCCTGGGAAGTTGCCGGCCTCCAGTACGACAGCATCTTCAAAACACTGCTGCCGTTAGGAGATCAGGTGATCCTCTACCCGGCCCACGGCGCGGGATCGGTCTGCGGCTCCGGCATGGCCTCCCGGGAATTTTCCACCCTGGGCTATGAGCGGCAGTTCAATCCGGCCTTACAGCAGGACCGGGAAGGCTTCATCGAGAGCAAGGTGAGCCAGAAGCCGTACCAGCCCCCCTATTTCCGGATGATGGAGAAGTACAACCAGGAGGGGCCCCCGCGCCTGGACATGCTGCCCCGGCCCAAGCCCTGTCTTCCGGGCGCGTTTGAAAAGCTCATTGAAAAGGGCGCGCAGGTACTGGATCTGAGAAGCCCCGAGGCCTTTTCCGGAGCCTATGTTCCAGACAGCTATGCCATGTCTTTGGGCATCCTGCCCGGATTTGCCGGATGGTTTCTCGACTACGAAAAAGATATCGCGCTGGTGGCCAATGACTGCAACGAGGTGGACAAGGCCGTGAAGCTCCTCATCCGGCTCGGATACGACCGGATTATCGGCTATCTCGACGGCGGGATGGAGACCTGGGAGACCTCGGGCCGGGATTACGGGCAGATGCCGTCGGTCTATGCCGGAGATATCCGAAAGCTTCAGGAAAAGGGATATCTTCTGCTCGATGTCCGGGAGAAGGAGGAATGGGAATCGGGACACCTCAAGGACGCGCAGCACATCTATGTGGGAGAGCTTCCGGACAATCTGGATAAAGTGCCCCGAGATAAGCCCGTCATCACCTTCTGCGGCAGCGGAAGAAGAGCCATCATCGCAGCCTCCATCCTGAAGCAGAACGGCTATGACCATGTGGAGAACTGCCTCGGCTCCATGGCCGCATGCCAGAAGTCCGGATGCCAGATCGTTTAGATAAAGGAGGATTTCATGACAAAAACGGATTATGGCTTTCAGGGCCTTATGCTGATGCTTCTGATCGCAACCCTGCTGCTGCTTTGCGTCGATTTTCAAGCCGCATGGGCAGAGGTCGGAGAGAAGGCCGCGATCCATGAAGCAATGGGACCGGTGGAGACCGAAGGCAATCCCCTGACCCGAAAGCGCTGGTCCCCTTACACCACCGGGATCGCCATCGGTGTTCTGAGCTGGCTCGCGTTTCTGCTCATAGGCAAGGGGCTCGGCGTATCGAGTTCCTACGCCAAAACCAGCGGAATGGTGGAAAAGGCCGTAAAGGGAGAGAAGGTTTATGAGATCGAGTATTATCAGGAGAAAACTCCTAAGATCGACACCGGATGGATGCTCGTCTTCGGCATCATCATCGGCGCATTTCTGTCGGCAAGGCTCTCCGGCGACTTTCAACTGACCGCGATTCCTCCCCTCTGGAAAGAGATGTTCGGAGACAATGTGCTGATCCGGATCATCGTCGCGTTTATTGGAGGCATGGTACTGATCATCGGCGCGAGATGGGCCCGGGGATGCACAAGCGGACATGGGATCACCGGAACCCTCCAGCTTGCCGTCAGCAGTTGGATGGCGCTTTTTGCCTTTTTTATCGGCGGAGTGATAACCGCCTATCTTCTCTATGCGGTCTCGGCTTTATAGAAAAGGCTGCAGGCTGAAAAAGTATTCAGGAGAGAGAAATGCTTGATAAACTGCACGAAAACAGACCGGCACAGCTCATCATCGGTCTTTTCATCGGAATCCTCTTCGGCTTCTTCCTGCAGAAGGGGCAGGTGACCAGATACGAAGCCATTGTTGGCCAGTTGCTGCTTATGGATTTTACGGTGTTGAAGGTGATGCTCACCGCGATTATCACCGGCATGATCGGGGTCTATTCCCTGCGGGGAGTGGGCCTTGTGGAACTCAAGATCAAGCCCGGCTCATGGGGCGCGACCGGCATCGGCGGGCTCATCTTCGGCGCGGGCATGGCTATTCTTGGTTACTGCCCCGGAACCACCACCGGTGCTGTGGGGCAAGGATCATTGGACGCGCTTGCAGGCGGCATCACCGGGATGATCGTCGGCGGCATGGTCTATGCCCGGATCTACCCGAAGATCAAGGACAACATCCTGCAAAAGGGCGACTTTGGAAAGCTGACCCTGCCGGAATGGTTCCACGCCACCATCCCCGAGGCCGTTGTGGGGGTTATCATGATCGGCCTCACGGTATTTGCAGCCCTTGAAATGGCAGGACTATAACAGACAAGAGTGAAGGAGGTTTTTAGGGGTGCCGGCCGACTTTCCCCTGCCCGGCATCGCTCCGGAAGAGCAGGATGCCCTCTCCCGGAGCGCGGCCGCGATGCGCAAGGCCATTTACGAGCTGGGGGACATATAGCCTTCGGAAAATTTACAACATCTCGATAACGCAGGCCATGGAGACCCCGCCGCCGCCGCAGAGGGTGGCCATCCCCAAGCTCTTGTTCCGCTTCTTCAGGGCGTGCATCAGCGTCACCATGATCCTTGCGCCGGTGGCTCCCACCGGATGGCCCAGGCCGATGCCGGAGCCGTTGATGTTGGTGATCTCCCGCTTCAGACCCAGATCCCGTTCGCATCCGATATACTGCGCGGCAAAGGCCTCGTTCACCTCCACCAGCTCGAAATCCCCGACCTTATAGCCGCTGTTCGCGGTCAGATTCCGCACCGCAGGCACCGGAGAGAGCCCCATGATAGAAGGATGGCACGCGCCACGGCTCGTGGCCCGGATTGCGGCAATGGGCGTCAACCCCAGCTCCTTTGCCTTGTCGGCCGACATGATAACCATCGCAGCAGAGCCGTCATTGATACCGCTGGCATTTCCGGCCGTCACCTTTCCGATCTTGGGCACGAAGGCAGCCGGCAGCTTCGCAAGCTGCTCCAGAGTCAGGCCGGGCCGGAAATGCTCGTCCTTTTCAAATACGATCGCAGGCTTTTTCCGCCGGGGAACCTCCACCGGCACGATCTCTTCGGCAAAAGAGCCGTCATTGTTAGCCCGCTCGGCCTCGTTGTTGCTCCGCACCGCCACCTCATCCATCTCCTCCCGGCTGATGTCCATGTACTGCGCGATGAACTCCGCGGTGTGGCCCATGATGTAAGGCTTCCCCACGAACATGCTCAGGGGCGGCTGGGTCTCGTCCACGGGCCCATCCTCGGGATGGGGAATCACATGGGAGCCGCAGTGAAGGGCATGGATCATCGCATCCTTGAAAAGCCCATCCTGCAGCCGGCATCCCCACCGGGCCCCCGGAACCTCATAGGGCGCGCCCGACATGTGCTCGACCCCGCCCGCGAGGATCACATCGGCCATTCCGGCCTGAATCATGGCCATGCCCGAGATCACGGCCTCCATACCCGAAATGCAGACCCGGTTGATGGTCGCGGCCGTCACCGAATCGGGAATCCCGGCAAGCAAGGCCCCCACCCGGGTGACATTCAGGGTGTCCGATGGCTCCAGACAGCAGCCGTATCGGATATCATCGATGATCCCGGAATCGATGCCGGCCCTGCGCACCGCCTCTTTCATGGTGATGCCGGCAAGAGTTGCCGCATTCAAATCCTTCAACGTGCCGCCGAACGCGCCGATCGCGGTCCGGCAGGCCGAAACGATTACAACATCTTTCATTCCAAATCTCCTTTTGCCTATCGATTCTTCGATTCATTCAAAGGGTGACTCCTACGCTATCTCCGATGCACTGTCAAGTCCGGATCCTGCCTAATCCTGCTTGACATCGATCTGTTTTCGGGATATGCCCTTTTCAGTTATTATAGCGGAATTACCCCTATCCCGGGAGGAAAAAATGGACAAGCTCAACATCGTATCCTTTGGCGCAGAAGACATCGAAAACGTGCTGGCAAAGATGGATCAGAAAAACCTGGATGGACTCCCCTTCGGTGCGATCCAGCTCGACGGTTCGGGAAAGATCCTCTCCTACAACGCCACCGAGGGCGTCATCACGGGCCGAAAGCCTGAAGAGGTGATCGGCAAAAACTTCTTCGACGAGATCGCGCCCTGCACCAAGCGGCCCGAGTTCTACGGCGTCTTCAAAGAGGGGGTGAAGCAGGGAAAGCTCAACACCATGTTCGAATACGTCTTCGACTACAAGATGAAGGCCACCAAGGTGAAGGTCCACATGAAAAAGGCTTTGGTGGGAGACAGCTACTGGATCATCGTCAAACGGCTGCTCTGAGATCTGTGGAAGAAATCGAACTCCCCCCATCGACTATCCTTCGGACCCTTGCGGACCTAACCCATCAGCTCCTGAGCGGTGGCCGAGGGGGGAACGAAGAACTACCGCCGCCCTGGGAATGGGACGAAAAGACTCCGGTGGGCAAAGGCGGGCTCGAAGCCGATTCCATCGAGCGGCTCACACTTTGCGCCGGCATCAACCGGATGTACCACCTCCACGAGGCCGGCATCGAGGATTATCTTCTCCGGGCAAAGAGCATCGGAGAGTGGGCTGAGATCGTCGAAGAAGGCCGAAAGCGCAATTCCAAAGCCATCACCTTCACCACATCGGGGACCACAGGAGAGCCAAAGCCCTGCGCCCACTCATGGGCAGGACTTCTCCAGGAGATCGATTTTCTCCAAACCCTCTTTCCCCATGCCCGGCGGATCATCCGCACCCTCCCCTGCCATCACATCTACGGCTTTCTCTTCACGGTCCTTCTGCCGCTTCAGATGAAGATCCCGGTCACAGATCTCCGGGGAAGAAGTTTTTCCGGTTTGGCTTCAGGCGATCTCATCGTCTCCTTTCCCCTCTACTGGCGCTATCTTGTCGATTCAGGAATTCCCTTTCCCAAAGAGGTTTTCGGCGTCACCTCCACAGCCCCCTGCCCCGAAGAGCTTCCCGAGCAGTTGAAATCCCAAAACCTTCAGAGACTCACCCAGATATACGGATCATCCGAAACCGGCGGCATCGGTCATCGAACCGAACCCGAATCCCCGTTCCAACTTTTCCCCCACTGGAAAAAAGCCGGGGAGGAAAAGCTGCTGCGAACACTTCATGACCCAAAAAAAGAAGAGCCGGTCACACTTCAGGACCGGCTCAACTGGATGGCAGAGGATCGGTTTCTGGTTCTGGGAAGGCGGGACTGCTGCATTCAGGTTGGGGGCATCAATGTTTCCCCAGAAGCCGTTGCAGAAAAGATCTGTGGGCATCCCCTGGTGGAAAGCTGCTCGGTCTGGCCCGGCAGCCAGAAGCCGGAACCCCGCGTTTCAGCAGAGATCATCTTACAAAAAGGCACCTTCCCCACACCGGAAGTCAAAAAAGCCCTCCGTCAATGGCTCCGGGAAAACCTCCCCCCTGCCCAGCGCCCGACGGACATCTCTTTCAAGCCTTCTTCCGAGTCCTGAACTCAGCCCAGCCCATCACCCCTTTCATCATTTCCGTCTCCTGAACCCCAGCCCATGGCCCCTTACATCAATCCCGTTTCCTGAACCCCAGCCCATCGCCCCTTAAATCGATCCCGTTTCCTGAACCCCACCCCATCGTCCTTTATGTCGTTTCCCTCTCCTGAACGTCCCTTATGTCGTTTATGTCCTTTAGGTCCTTTGTCCTTTCAATCAACCGAAGAAAGCCCCAGAATCTCAACCATCTGTTCCAACCGCGTAATATGAAAATCGGCCTGAAGATCCCGGTTGTCATAGGCCACAAAACAGATATTTGCGCCCTTGGCCGCGGCCTCATCCACCGAAGAATCCCCCAAATAGATCGCCTCATGGGGCCCAACCCCGAAATGCTCCATCACCCGAAAAAGCTGTTCCGGATGCGGCTTTGGCCGCTTTACATCCCGCGCGGTCACAATCAGATCAAAAGCATCCGACAGCTCAAACGCCTCCACCACCCGGGGCATGGTATCTGACCGGTTCGTCGCCACAGCCGTCTTGTACTCAGGCTTCAGCCTCTTTATCAGCGCCATCAGCCCCGGCTCGATGATCATCTCCGGAATAAAGGGATCATATCCCATCTCCTTCCGGTACTTCTGCGCGGCCTCGAACTCCTTCTCGTCCGGAAAGAGGTGCGCAATGGACTCGTCTGCCGTATGCATATGGACATAGGCAAACTGCTCCCCGGTCATCTCCGGCTTGTTGAATCTGGCCAACACCCGATTGTAATAGGATTTATTGGCCTGCACAGTATCGAATAGAACCCCGTCGCAGTCGAAGATCACAACCCTGATCGAATTCATGTTCATTGGAGATATTCATCATAAAAAAACCGGCGCGCGGGAGAGCCCGAAAAAGGGCTTTACGCGCGCCGGAAAATGTTTTTTAAATATTTCGGAAAAACAGACCTTCCCGAAAAAAGCTTTTGCCTTACAAGTGCTTTACGAGCCCTTCTGCTCCACCACCGGCTCAAAGATGTTGCCGTAAACACTGATCCGAATCTCCGGCTTCATCTTGCTGTCGGTCTTTAAAATCACCGTATCGAAATACCGGCTCTTCTCCTGCCGGAGGTTTTCGATGGTCAGGACATATCCCTTCTTCTGCCCCTGCTCGGTCTCTTCGAGCAGGATCTTGATATCCCCCTCCTTGTTGATCTGCACATCGGTGATCTTGAAAGGATACTTCTCTTCGGGAAAGATCGTCACCTTCTGGATCACGGGCTGCCCCGCGGGGCCATTCAACCGCACCCGGGTCTGGGAGATGGAGGCGAACTTCTCCACCTGACCCATAATGGTCAGGGTGAGCCTGCTGTTCTTCGGATCATTGGTATGAACCGTGGCAGACTTTTTCAGGGTTCTGCCGCCAAATCCATTGGTATTGACCTTGAGCTTGACTGTTCCCTCGCCACCGGCGGGGATCTGCCTCGTGTAGGAGGCCGCTGTACACCCTCAGCCGGTCTGGACTTTTTGAATCTCCAGCGGTGCGGTCCCGGTGTTTTTGATCACAAAATCATGGATCACCTCATCCCCCTCCACCGTGGGAGGGAACTGGAACTCTGCATCGGGAACCACTGCATCGGGGGCCCCCTGACCCTCCGCATCCGCTGCCCCGAATGCGGCCGATGCAAAAAGCGCGATGAAAAGCGTCATCGCAAGAGCGCATATTTTTCTTTTCATACCTGCTACTCCTTTTTCAATTCTCTGGTAAAGTTTTTCGGCCATCTTTAAAAAGACGGCTTTTTCGGATAATTAACCTTAACCTGCATGGACATTTGCCATATGTGCAGTTTATCCATCTAAGGCCGGGGAGTCAAGAGCCATCTGAACCGTTTCAAAAAGAGCATTGACCCGGGAGTCTTTTTAGGCTATAGAGAATCGAAAATCTGCGGGCAGAAGCCGGCAACCTTTGGAAACGAACGCAGTAAACTATCGACAATCAGAATCAAAAGCGACATCCGGACCACGAAGGTCATCCGTATCATGAAGGTGCGGGCTGAAGTTCGTGGTTTTTTTTGTCGGAAAAAGGAGAAAATCGTGAAAAAAGGAATGTTTTTCGGGCTTCTGGCAGCAGTTCTGGTTCTTCTTTCCACAGGCGCGGCAAATGCTCACTTCGGGATGCTCATCCCGTCCGACTCCATGGTGATGCCGGAGGAGGAGCGGGCCGTTCATCTGATCCTCGCGTTCACCCACCCCTTTGAGGGGATCGGCATGGAGATGGAAAAGCCGAAAGCCTTCGGAGCCTATCTGGATGGAGAGAAGACGGATCTCACGGATCGGCTCAAAAAGACCAAAGTGATGGACAATACCGCATGGGAGGCCGACTATCCACTCAACCGGCCCGGGGTCCACACCCTTTATATGGAGCCCGCGCCCTACTGGGAGCCGGCCGAAGACAGCTTCATCATCCACTACACCAAAACCGCAGTGGCCGCATTCGGCGATGAGGAAGGATGGGACGCTGAAATCGGATTGAAGACCGAGATCGTCCCCCTGGCCCGGCCATTTGGCCTCTATGCCGGGAACCTCTTCCAGGGGATTGTAAAGCTCGACGGAAAGCCTGTCCCCTTTGCCGAGGTGGAGGTGGAGTATTACAATCAGGACGGAAAAACGATCCCCGAGACCGACTACATGATCACCCAGATCGTCAAGGCCGACGGAAACGGCCTCTTCTCCTACGCTCCTCCTGCGCCGGGATGGTGGGGATTTGCCGCGCTGAACAGCGCAGATTATACCCTCCCCCAGAACGGCCAGGAGAAGGCCGTGGAACTGGGCGCGGTGATCTGGGTCCGGTTTACGGAATGGAAGACAAAATAGCAGAAACAGGATAAGGAACCCCGAATGCATATCGCAGAAGGCGTACTCTCGGGCCCCGTCATCGCGGCCGGCATGGCCGTTGCCGGGGCCGGCACAGCCATCGGGCTGAAACAACTCGATTTCGACCGGATCGCCCAGACCGGCATCCTGTCGGCCTCCTTTTTCGTGGCCTCCCTGGTCCATGTGCCGGTCGGCCCCTCCAGCGTCCACCTCATCCTCAACGGGATCGTGGGGCTGATGCTCGGCTGGGCCGCATTCCCCGCGATCCTGGTGGCGCTTGTACTCCAGGGAATTCTCTTTGGATTCGGCGGCATCACCACACTGGGGGTCAACACCGTGATCATGGCAGGACCTGCGGTGATCTGCCATTATCTCTTCGGCTTCATGATTCCCAAAAAGCCCCCGATCTCCCTTACGGCAGCGTTCGGCTGCGGCGCGCTGTCGGTCTTTTTTGCGGCCATCTTTGTGGGGCTTGCCCTGGTCTTCACCCAGGAGAGCTTTATAGAGGTCTCCGGCGCTGTGGTCGCGGCCAATCTGCCGGTGATGATCATCGAGGGAATTATCACCGCCTTCTGCGTGGCATTTTTAAAAAAGGTGCAGCCTTCGCTGCTGCCCGGTTATCCCGGATAATTCGAACAGGTAATTCGACCGGATAATTCGACCGGATGATTCAATCTGTTTTTACCGATGGGGAAAAAGAATGCAGATTATACCAAATCCTATTTGCCATCGGGCCGCGGCACGGTTTCTGATCATCATCGCGGTCCTGCTGACCCCTCTTCCGGCCAATGCCCACCGCATCACGGTCTTTGCATGGGTGGAGGGCAGCACCGCGCATGTGGAGAGCAAGTTCAGCGCGGGGAAAGGGGTCAACGAGGGAAAAGTGGCGGTGACGGCCCCGGACGGAACAATTCTGGTCACGGGAAAGACCGATGAAAGCGGAGCCTTCTCCTTTGAGATCCCCCGGCGAACGGAATTGACCGTCACGGTCTCCGCGGGATTGGGACATCAGGGAGAATGGACCATCCGGCCCGAAGAGATATCCGAAACCGACGGGACCGCAGATCCAACTGCGATTATTGAAACATCAGAACCCCTTCTGCCCGCGACTTCAGCATCGGAAGAAATCCCAATGCCGGAACCCGGGCCGGCCCCGGGCCTCAGCCGAACCGAGATCCGGCAGATCATCGAGGCGGCCATGGAAAGAGAATGGGAGAGACGCCTGGAGGGGAAGCTCGATGAGAAGCTTGCACCGCTGATGCGGTTTGTGGCGCAGCAGGAGATGAAAGGACCCACTGTTCAGGATATCTTTGCCGGCATCGGCTATATTTTCGGCCTGGTGGGGGTTGCGGCCTATGTGGCCTCCCGGCGGAGAAAGCCGGCTCAGGAAGGGCCGGAAGGACCAAAAGGACCTAAAGGACATAAAGGACCTAAAGAAGAGGAGGAGCCCGGCGCATGATCGACGAACCCTTTGCCGCGGGTAACTCCCCCATCCATCGGGAAGACCCCCGCTCCCGGGTGATTCTTGCCACCCTTTTCTCCTTTGTGGTGGCGCTCTCCCAGGCATTTGCCACTCTGGGAGCGGCTTTGATCTTCGCTCTGGTGCTGGTCATCGCGGCCCGACTCGATCCCAAGAAGCTGATCAAAAGACTGCTTCCGCTCTGGCTCTTTCTGGTCCTGCTCTGGCTGGTGCTGCCCCTGACCACGACCGGAACTCCGCTCTTCAGGATCGGGCCGCTGGCCGGGACCCGGGAGGGGATCATTCTCTGCGCGCAGATCACCCTCAAGTCCAATGCGATCCTGCTGGCCTTCACCGCATGGGTGGCCACCATGAATTTCGCCACATTGGGCCAGACCCTGGACAGGCTCAAGGTTCCGGAGAAGATCGTCTATCTGCTCCTGCTCACCTACCGATATATATTTGTGATCGAGGCCGAGTATGGGCGCCTCTTGCGCGCGGCAAAGATCCGGGGGTTCAAGCCCGGCACGAACCTGCACACCTACAAGACCTATGCCTATCTGCTGGGAATGCTCTTTGTGCAGGCCTCTGCCCGGGCACAACGGGTGCATCAGGCCATGCGCTGCCGGGGGTTTCAAGGAAAATTCTATTCTCTGTACCGATTCGAAGCCAGAACCGCAGACTGGATCGGCGCTGCGCTTCAACTTGCAATAATGGCCATCCTCATAGGAATCGAATGGAAGATCAACAGCCCATTGTAAAACTCGATAATATTGCCTTTGGCTATCCCGGGGGCACACCCATTTTAAAAGAGCTGAGTCTTTCGGTCTATCCCAAAGAACGGATCGGCCTTCTGGGCCCCAACGGATCGGGCAAGACCACGCTCTTTTTCATCATCATGGGCCTGCTGCGCCCCACGGCCGGAACCGTTGAGGTCTTTGGCAGCCGCCTCTGGGAGGAGAAGGATTTCTCCGACATCTACCGAAAGATCGGCCTGCTCTTCCAGGATGCGGATGACCAGCTCTTCTGCCCCACCGTCTTGGAGGATGTGGCCTTTGGCCCTCTCAACATGGGCAAGAGCCGGAAAGAGGCCATCGAGATCGCGCGAAGCACCCTGGCCGATCTGGGGCTGGAGGGATTCGAAGACCGGATCACGCACCGGCTCTCGGGCGGAGAGAAGCGATTTGTATCTCTGGCCACGGTTCTTGCCATGGAGCCGGAGATGCTTCTTTTAGACGAGCCCACAACCGGCCTGGACGCACGAACCCGGGAAAGACTCATGGATCGGCTGGCTCAGTTGAACATCGCCTATCTTCTCATCTCCCACGAGATGGATTTTCTGGCCGACACCACCGACAAAGTCCATGCAATGGAGGGGGGAAAGATCCTGACCGACACAACAGTCAAGCTCCACCAGCATGTTCATGCCCATATCCACGGCTCCCATCCCCATGAGCACAAATAGATCATGCGACGCTTCTTTATTTCCCCGGAGAAGTTCCCCTCCCCTGCGGAGAGCACAGAAGAAAAGCAGCTTCTGGAAATCATCGGGCAGGAGGCCAACCATCTCAAAAATGTCCTCCGATTGGGCCCCGGGGAGCGGGTTCTCCTCTTTGACGGCACAGGATGGGAAATCAGGGCGGAAATTCTAAAGATCGAAGGCAGCGGTGTAACCGTACAATGCCTTTCAACCGGATATCAAACCGGAGAATCCCCCATCGAGCTGGCCGTAGCCCAGGGCTTTTTAAAAGAGAAGAAGATGGAGGAGTTGATCCGCCCCCTGACCGAATTGGGCATGAGCCGATGGATGCCCTTTTTTTCGAGTAGAACGATTCCGAAACTCGATCCAAAAAAGGTCGATGCCCGCCGGCAGCGATGGGAGAAGATCGCGCGGGAGTCCCTGAAGCAGTGCCGCAGGAGCCGCATTCCGAACATGGACCCGCCGATCCCCTTTGAAGCGCTTCTGGAAAAGGCGAAAGACTACCAAACCCGCATCCTCTTCTGGGAGGCTCTGCCCGAGGACGACCCGTCTGCAGATTTATTGGATCTAAAGGAGAAGAATCCGAAAAAAGGCTTTTTGATCCTTCTGGGCCCCGAAGGCGGCTTCAGCGCGGAAGAGGCGGCAATGGCCGAGGCATCCGGATTTCTGCGGGTCTATCTGGGCCCCCGGATATTGCGGGCGCAGACCGCAGCCATCACCGCGGCCGCCCTGATCCAATATATTTTTGGGGACCTGCGGCAAAAAAATCTTGACAATGAACCGCAGAAGGGGTAAATATTTATTCTTGTCTGCGCCGAGGTAGCTCAGTCGGTAGAGCAGGGGACTGAAAATCCCCGTGTCGGCAGTTCGATTCTGTCCCTCGGCATCTTAAAAATCAAGGGTTTACGGATACAGGCCGTAAGCCCTTTTTTTTGTATTCCTATATGGAAGAGGACTTCCGCTCCATCGGCTGTCGGCAAAATGGACGATACCTCTGTTTGAAAAAACTCTTCCATGAGGCGATTACGGTAAAATCGATCAGTGAATTCATAAAGATATCGAATGAAATAGTGGGTTGATATCCTTACTGTCGAATCATTTCTTATATTGCCTATGATATCTCCGCATCGACTTTCGGATAGCACCGCAGCCAATACAATCTGCATCATCATCGTCAACTGGAACGGCAAGGATTTTCTCGGCAAATGCCTGGATGCCCTTTTCCGGCAGTCCTATGATGCCATAACGATTACGGTGGTGGATAACGGCTCCACTGACGGCTCGGCAGCCTTTCTTGCTGCGGAATACCCTGAGGTGAATCTTATTGCTCTGCCCGATAATCGGGGCTTTGCCCTCGGCAATAATATCGTGCTGAAAAATGTCGGGTCCGATTATGTGGCGCTGATCAACAACGATGCTGTGGCTCACCCTCTGTGGCTCCGAAATCTTGTGGCAGCACTGGAAAAACATCCCGAGGCCGGTTTTGCCGCATCCAGGATGCTCTTCTATGATCAGCCGGATGTCATCGATCGGGCCGGTGATGCCTATACGGTTGCCGGAACAGGTCTTCTGCGGGGGCGGGGAATGGCTTCAAAAGCCTATGGGAAGACTGAATGGATGTTCGGCGCCTGCGCTGGGGCCGCGCTCTATCGAACAGATATGCTTGAGAAGATCGGCTTTTTTGATGAGGATTTTTTTCTCCTCTATGAGGATGTCGATTTGAGTTTCAGAGCCCAGCTTCAGGGATACAGATGTCTTTATGTTCCGGAGGCCGTTGTCTACCACAAGGGAAGCGCCAGCATTGTTTATGATTCTCCGGTATCGGTCTATTACAGCCATCGAAACCTCGAATGGGTCTATCTGAAGAATATGCCCCTTGCACTGATTCCGGTCACATTTTTTCCCCATTTGGTGTATAATCTGGCAGCATTCTTCTATTTTGCCGTAAACGGAAGAGGCGCGGATTTCATCCGGGCCAAAATCGATGCGTTGAAAGAGATTCCAAAGATGCTCAAAAAGCGCAGAGATATCCAGCAAAAGAGACGGGTGAGCAGCAGATACATCTGGAGCATACTGGAAGGCGAACGATTCTTCCCCCGCGTCATCCGGCGACTCGGGAAATTTTGATCGGAAAACTTTAAAAGGAAAAGCCATGACCTGCAATGCCGACATTGTTTATTTTTCGCCTGCCGGAAGCACCCGGAAGGTCGCCCAATCCATTGAAAAAGAGCTTTCCGATCTGATGCTCGACGGAGTTCTCTGGGATCTTTCAGCAGATGATGATCTTTCCCAGCTATTCTCCCGGGCCGGGAAGTGCGGCTCTGATTACTGCCTATTCGTGGGTTCGCCCGTCTATGTCTCCCATCCCGCGCCGGCGGTGACCGATTTCCTGCAGCGTATGCCCAGGAGTTTGGGGGCCGCAGCGGTTCCCTTTGTCACCTGGGGCGGCGTCACCAGCGGGGTGGCGCTCTATGACATGGGCAAGATGCTGCAGGAGAAAGGCTTTCGGCTAGCAGCCGCGGCCAAGATCCTTGCGCTGCATTCCATGATGCGAGATGCAAAATCGCGGCTGGGGGAAGGCCATCCCGATGGAGAAGACGAGAAGATGATCCGGAATCTGGTGGAGGCGGTCAATACGCGGATCAAAAATGAGAAAGATGCCTCCCTCTCTCTGGAGGATCTGGCCTATCAGCCCGATGAGATTCATGCACAGGCGCAGCAGATGAATCTTTCAGTTGCAAAGGCGCATATGCCGGTTCGGAAGGTGGATGGGGATCGCTGCACTGAATGCGGGATCTGTAAAGAGGTCTGCCCGGTGGATGCCCTGACCCTTTCCCCCTTTCCCGAATTCCGGGAGAACTGCATCTTCTGCTTCAACTGTGTGATGGATTGTCCGGAAGATGCCATTGTCGCGGATCTATCACAGTTGCACCAGCGGCTTCGAAAGCGGGCCGAACAGATTTCAGAGCGGCTGCCCAGCCGGATTTTTCTTTAGGAAATCTTTTTTATCCCGACTGTAAAGACGATCCATTCACTGCCGTTGACCCCGTGGATCTAAAGCTTATATTGCCAATCCGGCATCGGCCCCTGTAAGAGCCGTTTACGTCGTTGCCCGCAATGGATGCAGTTGCATCCCCGCGTCAGGGGATGCTCTCCCTTTTTTGCCGCCAGTGCAATGGCCGCATCGATCTGTTCGATGATCATCCGCCGGACATTCTTTTGGGCCGCGTCTCTCTCCTCGAGAGATTTCACAGGAAAAACCTTCCGGTTTTCCTGCGGCTTGAGATCATCTGAAGGATTTGGAACAGTTTCTGATCCATTTTCAATTCCCTGGCTCGATGGGCCGCGGGGGGAGGACCATAAAAAAAGGGGTGT
Source organism: Desulfobacteraceae bacterium (assembly GCA_011390135.1). Taxonomy (GTDB): domain Bacteria; phylum Desulfobacterota; class Desulfobacteria; order Desulfobacterales; family JAABSP01; genus JAABSP01. Next base: position 24,935 of record JAABSZ010000003.1, read on the forward strand.
ATCGGGCGCGGAATCCTTTGCCTTCTTCGGCAGGTTCCCGATGATCCGGTCCTGCGAGTGCCGCAGAACCCGATATCGCCCTCTCTTCACCCCTTTGCATCGTTTTTTTTGCTATCCACTGAAGATGTCTTTATTCGTTCTTTCGATCTCCAGATTATACTACACCTTCATTGCAGAAAGCGTCAATTTTTGATGGCTAATATTTCGGTTTTCTCCGGCCGCCGACGCTTTTCGACTTTTTCTGCGGAGAGAGCCAGGCAAATCCGCCTTTGTTGGAGCGAGCCCCGGATTTGGGTTTGGCCTTGGGCGCCGCGTTCCTGTCCCCATAGGAGTGGGGGCGGTAGGATGAGGGCGCATCGAATCTTTTGTCCGCGGATGCTTTGGGTCTCTCATTGTAATTGAAATCTTCCAGAACCCGCTGCTCCACCTTGCTCCCGATGGCTTTGTTGATGGCGATCACCATCCGCCGATCATCGTTGGTGATCAGGGTATAGGCCTCTCCGCTCTTATCCGCGCGTCCGGTTCGGCCTACCCGATGGATATAGGCTTCCGGGGTGGAGGGGATATCATAATTGATGACATGGGAGATGTTGGAGACATCTATGCCCCGGGCCGCGATGTCCGTGGCCACCAGAATCCGGGTCTGGCCCGAGCGGAAGCTGTTCAATGCGGCCTGGCGCTTTCCCTGTGAAAGATTGCCCTGCAGCGAGGTCGAGCTGTAGCCGGCCCGGGTCAGCTTCTCCCCAAGGCTTTTGGCGCGGTATTTGGTGCGGGTGAAGACCAGCACGGAACCGGTGTCGGCATCTCTCAGCAGTTTGATCAGCAGCGCCGTCTTCAGGTGCTGGGCCACCGGATAGAGCGCATGGCTGACGGTCTCCGCAGGCGCGGTGAGTCCGATCTGAACCGTTAACGGGTCATGCAGGATCTCGTTGGCCAGAGAACGGATATCCCCAGGCATGGTGGCCGAAAAGAGCAGGGTCTGCCGTTTCTCTTTATTGGGGACATGGGAGATAATCCGTCGGATATCCGGCAGAAATCCCATATCGAACATCTGATCGGCCTCATCCAGCACCAGAACTTCCAGTCCGGAAAGGTCCAGGGTCCGCCGGTTGATATGATCCAGCAGACGGCCGGGACAGCCCACCACGATATCGGCTCGTTTGAGGGCCTGGATCTGGGGATTGATTCCAACGCCGCCGTAGACCGAGACACTGCGCAGATGGGTCTTTCTGCCCAGGGTTCTGAAGGCGTCATGAATCTGCTCGGCCAGTTCCCGGGTGGGTGCGATGACCAGTGCCCGGATCTGTCCCCGAGGGCCGTTGATGAGCCGGTTGAGAATGGGAAGTGCAAAGACAGCGGTCTTGCCGGTTCCGGTCTGGGCCAGCCCCATGACATCGCTGCCCTTCATGACTTCGGGAATGGCCTGGGCCTGAATGGGCGTAGGGGTGACGAAACCCGCATTTTTTGCGCCTTCGGCAACTGCGGGGTGAAACGAAAAACTTTTAAAATCCATATAAATCAATAGTTCCTTAATAGAGATCGATAGAATGATCCCGGATGGAGAGAGAGAATACGGCTATTCCCCGTTCCCATGTTCGATATGCGGGAACGCGCTTCCGTACGCATTGGATGACATTGCCCACGGAACGCTTCCGGAACCTATCATCTCTTCTTTGATCGATCCTGCTTTGATGAAGCTTGGGGGAATATTGCGGCAGGAGTTTTAAAGGGGGTATCCGAACCTTATCGGCCGGAATACCCCCTCTTTTTTTTAAAGCAGATAAACTAAAAGGTTATCCTACGGTGACGTTTACTGCGGCAAGGCCTTTTTGACCCTGCTCGATGTCAAATGTCACCCGGTCGCCTTCGTTCAGGCTTTTGAAACCGTTTGCATTGATCCCTGAATGGTGAACAAATACATCCGGCCCATCTTCTTGCTCGATGAAACCGAAACCCTTTTGGTCGTTGAACCATTTCACGATACCACTGGCCATAAGTACATCCTCCTTTCTTCATTAATAATATTCAAAATTTTAACCTGGAGGATGTTTCATCGGGGTACCAAATGACTCCTACAATGATTCCTGCAGAGAAAAACCGCCTCTCGGATTCGCTGATCCCGAGGCCATGTTGAATAGAACAACTATAAACCGTTTTGAAAATAAATCAAGAGAAAAATTTGAAACTTTGAAAAAAAATTTTGGATGGCCGGGGCGTTCGAGTACCGTTTTGCGATTTTAAAATCAAATACAGAGCGTTAGATTCAGGGGCTGCTGCCATTTTTTTCCAGACAGCCTTCAACAGCTTCATAAAGATTTGTCAATAACTCTTCGAAGGTCTCTCCCTGAGTCGCACAGCCGGGTATTGCCGGAACCTCGGCCCAATAGCCGCCTTCTTCCGCTTCATGGATGATGACTTTTATTTTCATGGAATCTGCGCCTTTTAAAGGTGATCGGTCAGGAATGTCCGCTGGGGATAATCCTTTTTAGATGTTTTTTTTAGAACCCTTTATCGAAGCCGAAGGATCTCCCATCGGCCTTCGAGTTCCGCGGTATCCTGCGCCGATGCGTTGGTGATCAGAATCCGTTTTCTCGTATTCTCGATTTCCGGAAAGGCTGTACCTTCTTTCAGGGATGCAAAATTCCTCGGCGCGTAGGGGGTGACATTTTCCATGTCGAGATCGGATGACCAGCTATGGACCCGGCTTTTTTCGGTAAAGAGGGCAAAGTGCGTATATCGCTGATCTTCGAGTTCCGAAAGTGCCTGGATCGCCTCTCTCCAGACGCTTTTCATGGGGTAGGAGGCGTCGAGGGCCACCACCATTTTCCGGGGATGGCCCTCCAGATAGAAATGGTACCCTCCCCCCAGTCCCCCGAAGAGCCCGATAACGATGGCCAGCCAGATGGCAAAGGGTTTCATGGCATCACATCTGCGCGTTGAGAAGCGCGCCGATCTTGTATTCGATCTCCCCCTCGCCCGCGTTGAGACTTGCGGCCTCCACCAGGGAGGAGAGGCGTTTCAGCTCTTCGATGTTGGCTTCATAGCCGATGGTGTAGATGGGGATGCTCAATCCGCCGATAACCTCCGAGATGTCTGCGAAGTTCATGCCGATGTTGGTTTCGCCGTCGGTGAGGACGAAGAGCAGCGGCTTGATGTTCTGGTTCTTCTCCTTCTCCTCGACCAGATTCTTCAAAGAGACCGCGACCCCGTCATACATCGCGGTTTTGCCCTCGGCCGCCATATCCTCGACTGCCGCGTGAAAGGCCGATTTGTGGATCAGGTCGAACTTTTTCACCGGCAGCACCTCCGTCACCTGATGGTTGAAGAGCACGATGCCGATGGCATTGTTGGGGCTGATGAACTCGCTGCCGTCCAGCAGTGCCCGTTTGAGACGGTTGAGCCGCGCCCCCCGCATGGAGCCGCTCACATCGCACAGAAAGACCGCGGAAATAGGTCTGCCGGCATCCTTTTTCTCCTTCCAGAGCTTCTGTGCCCGCACCAGCACGTCTCCGGGCGGGATCTCAAAGGGCGCCTGATAATCCATATCCGGATTGAAGCCGTACTCCTTTGCAACCTTCTTATATTCCGGTTTTTCGGCAAATCCGGCAAATGCCTGCAGCAGTTCCATCTTTTCCCGCGGCAGGTCTCCGACCGCATAGAGAGGGTTGTCGTGGGGAATGCCGAATGGGATGAACTCGTAGCCGGACCCGAGCACCGATGTGTTGGCATAGGTCTGGTACTCCATGACGAATGCCTCCAGGGAGCCCTCGTTGATCACCGAATCCCGCATCTGAAGCGTTGTCAGCGCAACAAAGGGAACCCCCCGCTGAAAGCTCTCAAAGGAGCTGACCACTTCCGGGGCCAGCATCTGGTCCGGATCGCCGCCGGCAAAGGTGGCCAGCACCGTCACCAGAAAGTTGACCCCGGTGCTGCTGGCAAAGGGGTTTGTATAGCCCATGACCAGCTTCCCCTGCACCACCGCATCGATGATGTTGCGGATGTTCAGCTCCCCGTATTCGGAGCGGATCCGATCCGCCACCTTCTCCTTCATCACCACCCCCGCGATATTGCCCACCATCTGCTCGGCCACCCGCGTCATTTTCACGCCGTGAGCCCTCACCATCTCCACCCAGAGGTGATTGGAGGGGGAGAAGGCATCGGCCCTGTATTTGCCCGAGGCCAGATATTCATGACCCGTGCCCGAGGCGATCTTCCGGATGATGATCTTTCCTGTCTGTCCTGTGGATAGCTGGTGGTTGGTTTCGTTGAAGGCCTGGGCCATCTCCACCATAATGCCGTCGATGCCGGTTCCAGACTTCTCGGTGGAGGTGAAGATCTCGGCAGTCACGACGTTTCCGGTGCGGGCCGGATTGACCGGCAGCGGAAACTGGCTGATCTCGGGCAGGTTTTGGCCCAGATCCTTCTTCCCTCCGAGCTGGAGATTGGCCCGTCGCTGGACATGGTTTTGGGTCCAGTCCACCCGGCGGACCAGATCCTCGAGCCTGTCTGCAGCGTTTTCATAGCTCATCCGGAAGGAGAGAGTCCCGAGCCCTTGGCCCGGAGCGAGAAAAAGGGTATATCCGGCAAAGGCGATGATCGCCAGCACACCCGCGGCAAAGATGAATCCCAAAAGTTTCTTCATGATTTCATACCTCCTTCAGGGCGTCCTGAAGCCCCATGTTGATGGCTTTCAATTCCGTATCGATCTCCTTTTGATCCTTCATTCGAAGGTCGAAAAGGGTAAGATTGCCGCTGAAGCGCTTCATGGCCGTCAGCGCGCCCTCCACTGATTCGGCCTGTTGAGAGAGCATCCGGTGCATGGCCTGTTTCTGATCATCGGTGCCGAAGGTCTGCGCACGCTGGTAGAGTTCGGTATGGTTTTGGGCCAATTGGTAAAGATGGGTCAGCATGGAATCGAGTTCTTCGATAAACCCCTGATCCCGAAACTCCCTCCGGATCTTTTCGGCCAGGGCCAGACATTCCAGGGCCGGCTCCCGGAATTCAGGCTCGCAGAAGGCAAGCAGACGCTTGAGATCATCATCTTCCATCGCTTCCGGAATGCCGTGGTAGAGCCGCCGGAATTGATCGGAACGGAAGTAGATCACCGGCCAGAGGAGAAGGGAGAGGAGGCCGGCCCCGGCCGCGGCAAAGAGCATGAGGGAGCCGGGCTGAAACCAGAAGATGAAAGCGCCTTCCAGCAGCACCGTTATGATCACGGCAAGCCATGTCTTTTTGGATGCAAAGAGGATCTTCAGGATGCGGCTGCCTCTTCCCATTGGATCTCCTTATCTAAGTACTTTATCTGAGCACTTCGTCATTAAGTTTGAATAACATTTCCGGGCAGATATGGGCGTCAAAATCGGCCATGAACCGTTGTCCGCTTCAGTGATATTTTTTTCTCCGGTTCGCCATCGGGTGGCCTGCTTCTCGTAAAACCTGCTCCAGTTTCACTCTTATCGGAGCGATATTTCGATCCACAATCCCCCGTAATTTTGGAATATCAACGAAATCATAACTATTCTCGTTCGAGTGTATTTATTTATTCTGGCTGATAATGGGCATACAATTATGAACCAGTTATTAGAAGATCATTTAATTCGGTATACATTCGATGAAATTTTTCCAGCAAAACAACCTCCCAGCATGAAATGGAGGAGACAGCCAATGAATCGGTTGTTTCAATTAAATCGATCAATGTTTTTGGTAATGGGTCATTTGGCAACAACCAACGAATCCAAATATGCGTATCCATCAAAATCATTGAAGCGCTTCCCAATCTTCAATTGGTGAAACAGGGGATATAATATCTCCAATAATTTTTCCTTTTCCTATAATTTTTGAGGAAGGTTCCCTTTTGTTTTCTTTCATTTTAGCCTCGATTATTAAAAAGATTGCTTCCATACGGGAATTTGGTGGCAATTTTGGCTGATGAAGTAATTGACCGTATTGATCTGTTTCAAGGAAAATTTTTTTTGCTCGCATAATAACTCCATATTTTTTTTTATGAAAATCGCTTCTGACTCTACTCGTATAATGTTCTGGCTTTGATCATCGAACGGTTCGTTCATACAACATGCGTCCAGATATATTTTCAATGTTTTCTCTCTCATGCATCAGCAGCAGAATATCCAAATAAGCGGCGCGGTTTTTGCGTCCGCTTGATTTTTGTGTTAGCCTTCGCTTTGATTATAAGCAGCTAAGTCCCTTTCGCTGATCGATCTAACCAGTAGCCGGGTTTACGACGGATTCCAAGAACTCATCTTTAGCCTCGGGATCAAAAACTATATAACTCACTTTATAATCCGATCCGCCTCGACAAATACCTGATTGGCTGGAATTCCAAGGTCGTTTACCTTGTTTATATTCCTCGTATCTAGGTTCAGCTTCAGCAATACAAGCAGCGTCGATATCTGACAAGGAATTTTCACCAAGTGAGCTTAGTAGGCGGTCAGCTAAAAAAGCCCGCTCCTGTGTTGAGAGGCTAAGGGCTTCATTTTAGATTTTCAAGTTTTCTTTTTCTGCTAATGTGTTAAGTTTTTTATCCATTGAAATAATCAATCCATAATTTCTTCTTGCAGTTATAAGATAAAACATATCATATGTCGAATTTTCGTTACTTACAGCTTCAAAATACGCTTCTCGCCAAAGATCTTTTGAATCAATAAAATCATCAATTAGATTAACACAAAACTCGATACCTTTTAAGCAGATTTCATCGGTAAATTGTGCAAATTTCCTGTATTTCCAAAATACATTTGTTACTTCCGAAACATATATATCCGGCGCAAGAATCACATCAGCTTTTTTTAAACAGTTAATAAATCGGCTTGAATTCTCTTTTTGCAGGACAATCTCCACGGCTCCGCTTGCATCAAGTACGATAATCATCTGTTATCTCTATCTTCTCTGATTAGCGCAGATGGTGATGGCAATCCAGTAGTATCGATCCCCAGTCCATTGAAAGATTCTAATAGTTTTCTACGACGAGTTTGGTTGTCGAGTCGATTTTCAATCCCTTCTTTAAGAAGGACTATTGTTTCCTGAGCCAAGCTTCTGTGTTCTTTTTTTGAAAGATAATTCAATTTATTATAAAGCTCTTGTGGTAAATCCCTTACTTGCAATGTGGGCATATCCCCTCCTTTATCTTTGAATGCATGTATTTTGCAGCTTTTTTTGCATGAACGTCAAGGTTTTATTTATTCAAAGGGTCATTCGAATGACAAGCTCACCGGTTTCCAAAAGCGGAGTGAAACTGAGCTTTTGCAAATCCGGTGGAGCGATTTGTTCAAGTAAGCCGCTCAGCGGCAGAAAAAAAAGCGTCGTCAATCTTTTGAACTTCTATTTCCAGGTATTTCCCTGATCTACAATTGAGATATATGACACAATACTTCTATGGGCAGACATTGCCCTCCAGACGAACCTCATTGAAGGAGAGGTATTATGTCAAAGACATTACAAACGCCCTGGAACAATTAGACCATCGACGCCCTTCAACTGGCCCGAGAATGAGCGGCAGCACTCAGGAATGCTACGCCCGTGCTGTCAAGCTCATCGAAATTTTGGAAAAGACCCCCGACAGATCACGGAAGAGCAGCTTCAGGAATATTTTCTCTTCCGCCGAAATGTCACCAAATGGTCGCCCAGAACGCTTAAAATCTGCTGCTGTGGCCTGAAGTTCTTCTTCATCAAAGTGCTCCGGCGGGGCCGGTATCTTTTTCAACAGGGAGACATGCTGATCTCTCAAGTTCCCGGGCTGCCCACATGATTGCATGCTCTGGTCTAAGATTACGGTGGAGACCCGTATGCTTGCTATTTCGCACCCGGGTCTGCTGCCTTCCGCTACGGATAAAGCGTCGGCTTTCCCCTCCGATTGTCCGGAAGGTTATCCTGATGTCCACAACTATACCCATTTAGGGACTAAATACAAAGCCTGAAATCTCGCTCCATCCGGCTTCGGACTCCCGTTGCCGGGTTTGCCCTAAAATTTCGCTTCCGGCCTGCCGGCTACGCTTTTACCGGGTGGGACTTGCGCTTCCACGCTCACCCACTGGGAAACATTACCGCATTTCAGGAATCTTCGCTCCTTTCCAACGGTCTGAGTTTAACTTGACACAAATCCTTATGGGTTAGCCTATACAGAAAATACTCCTGCAAAGTCCAAAATTGGAATTCTGACTTCCCTTACTATCCGCTTCTTTTCAACAATAGCTTTTTCAATATATTTAGATACTTCTGCTTTGAAGAATTTTTCTCCGCACTGCACACATATTCCTGTCGGAATATTTTCCAATATGTATAATTCTGAGGACTTCCGATAGTCAATCGTCGCCGATTTTTCAATTATTTCTCCACCGCAATAATAACAGTCTCCGTAAGGGTACATAATTACCTCCTTCTTCTCGTTCTTTCATCAGTCCATTTAGGTGGTTGTGGGATATAAACTGTGATTATCACAGCCCACCGATGTTTGTTACAGCCGCAGACTATATGAACAGGCTGTTTTCCAGAATATCCCAGGATGAGGCAGCATTCACCTCTTCCTGTGTCAGAATAGTTTTCCAATATCTCTCCGTTTAGAATTGCGCTTTCAATATCTTTTATTTCAAGACGATCATTTTTTCTCTCATTTTCGGCGTGCTGAGAAAAAATATATTCATTGACTTTTATTTTCTCTTTTATTTTAAGAATATCCACTAATGCCAAGCCTTTTGTTCACTGCTCTCTATTACAATGGGTTTCTTTTTCAACCTGGGGAAGCATTAAGTTTCTCCTTTCCGGGCTTCTTGAAAAATGGATAGAATCCGACCCCTTTCAAGTCTGAAGCAGACTTGTTTTGTAAACGGGGTCGGTTCTATCCCGATGGGTTTATGTGCTTTGTCCGATATTCTATTCATTTAGCACAGCTTCTAATGTTGTCTTAAATTCATTTTCGTTTGCATTGTTATAGAACGGAACTCCGGTTATCAAATACTTATCTGTGTCGATTTTGATACTCTTTTTTTCCTCACGGATTTCTTTTAAAAATTCCTCTTTCCATTTGTCGTGAGCAACCAGATGATTCCCTTTCGGTTCAATGAATACCTGATATGTCAGTTCTTTGCCTTTTTTCTGTTTGCAGAATAAAATGAAGTCCGGTTCAAAGGCCCGACCTGATTTGTCTATGATTTTTACTTCTCGTTCGTTACGGATGAGATAAATATTTTTGAATTTCTTGTCCAAATGATCAAAACGTCTGGCAAACATTTTCACAAATTCTTTTTCTTCGCTTGTTCCGTAATTGGCATTGTATACATACCACTTAGGTTCACTCACAACATCAAACTGCCCATCTGCCCGCTCACTGTCTTTGTAAACTTTAATCTCTTTATCTTTAAATACATCATGGATGTATTCCTTAAAATAGTCTGAGCCTTCGTATTCGGTCAGGTTGGATTTAATTTCGCTTTCTATGCTTTGCAACAAACCTTGAATAACCATTAAATAATCAAAATTGGTTATTTCTTCCAATCTTGTTTTTGTTCCGTTGAATGTAATTTCCAACCCGCCTAAAAAATCATTACTTACAATGAAATTCGATAAGGATTCGACATTGGGAAAATACCGTTCTAAGCTGTCAAAGTAGTAAAATGGGTTTTGGGTTAATCCATAGCGAATGATGTGTCTTGGAATAACTGAAACAGATATATCTTTTTGCAAAATCTTCCCTGTGTCTCCGTTTTCTTCTTCTTTGGTAAACATTCCTGACATTTTTCCAATGCCTGAAGAAAGGGTGTGGCTGAAATTTCGTTTTGCAACACCTAAGTCTGCAAATGATCTTACATTATCATAGCTCTTTTCCACTTTTTTATTGTAAACTACTTTACCAGTTTTGTAAAAATTGGTTTTCTTGAATTCGAGTTTGAGCGTAAGCTGTTTGGTTTCCAGATTGTCTTCGTCTTCGTAAATGCCTGTATCCATAAGCGCCTGTTTCAATTCTGAAATATATCGGCTATCTTCTTTGGTGTGGTAATACAGTTCTTCAAGAATTTTCAAATTATTGGCGGTATCATCATCAAATTTTCGGGTGTATTTGTCCTGACCTTCCTCTAAAGCAAATGGAAAGTACCTTGCGCCCCTACCCACCAATTGCGCTTCTGAAATAGTTGTCTTTCCGGGTTTTCCAGCCTTGCCGTCCCGCCCTTCATACAAACGGACAATATCAAACAAGTTCAGCACATCCCAACCTTCATTGAGTTTCTGAACGGCAAAAACGGCACGTATCGGGTTATTTTCATCTTCCAACGTGTTCAGGCGGATTTGATTGAGTTCAGCTTCTTTATCGTTATTGGCACTGATACAGTAATCTTCTCTAAAGTTGGATTTAATGCGTTTGGCAATTTCGGAAGACGATAATCCTTTGGCTTCAAAAAAGGCAAAGGCTTTTTGCACAACTGAAACGGTGGATGTTTTCTGAATTTGCTCCACCATTTCAGCCGAAAAATCATCTATCAGATGATGAAATCTTTCTTTGTTTTCTTCTGATTCTTTGATGGTTCGTTTGGCTTTGAAAAGGATGACCGGCTTTAAATTGATATTATGTTCGGTAGCCAATTCCTGACGGTATAAATTCAAAATCAACGCCTGAATGATGCGGTCTTGTTCGTCATACAAAGAACGGATAAGATTAATTTCTTTGGAATACTTGTCAATTCTGAATTGAGACAAATCGTATTTGTAAATAACCTTGTCTTTGTACTTCTCGGTGATTTGTCGGCTATCATAATCCAATGTAGCGGTAAACTCCAAAAGCAGATTTTCAAAATTCTGCTGCAGCAGTTCCATTACCGTACCTTCCCAACTGCCAAACAGGTCTCCGTTTTTTTTTGTGCCGGAACTTAAATGGTGCGCTTCATCAGCTATTAAAATTATTTTACGACTTTCAAAATCTTCGTAGGTGATACTGTTTTCTTTGGTATTGTTCAGGTCAATGTGTAATTGCTGAATAGTGGTAAACTTGATATTGATGTTCTCGTTATCAGCTTCCTCAAAATTTGCCACTTCTTTAATCAGTACCTCTTTACGGTCCACTACAATTTTATTGCTGAACAAGTATTTGCTTGCCTGCGGGTTAAGAAAATTATCTTTGGTTTTGTTGATGATGTTGTTGCTGTTCACAAAAAACAGAAAGCTACGGTAGCCTTTTTCAAACAAATAGAGCATCAAGCCCGCCATTATCAAGGTCTTTCCGCTTCCGGTCGCCATATTATAAAGCAGATGAATCGGTTTTTTTGGCTTTCCCTCAAAGTCTTCCGTGGCTACATAAATATGGCGTTTGAAGGCTTCTGTCTGATAGGGGCGAATGTCAAACTTGAGATTGTCGGTAATGTAATTGGGTATGTCAACATGAGCCAATTCCTTACGGGCAAACGGATTATCAAACATATTGTGCAAATACGCCATAATGTCCTACTTTCCGAGTTGGTAAAAATCTTTGGTTACTTGCTTTTCCTCAACCGTGCAGGCAAAGTCTTTATCGTTGAGTGAAGAAAGGTTTACATAGAGTTGGTTTTTGTCCAGTATTTCGCAAAGATGCTGTTTCTGTTCTTTCAGCGAAAGGGCTTTGAATTCTTCTATGTGTTCTTCCTGCTTTTTGATGTCCACATTGTAGTTCAGGAATGATTTGGCTTTCATCTGTTTCCAAATTTGCAAAAGTGTTCCAGAGTCTTTGGCTGATTCAATCTGCTCGATAAAAGTTTGGTTGTATTTTTTGAGTTCGAGATAAACAAATTCGCCACCACCTTGCCAATTAACAAATTTTGAAATTCCACCTTGCTCACCATCAATAACTTTTTTGAGCCTTTCCACCGCCACAGTTTCTACATAATCCATTTGCTCAATGCCTATGTATTGGCGGTTCATTTTATGGGCAACTGCAGCAGTGGTGCCACTGCCTAAAAAGAAATCCAAAACAATATCATCTTCATTGGTAGAGTATTCTAATATTCTCTGAAGAAGAAGTTCATTTTTGGGATAGTCAAACTTTTTTTCCCCAAATAGGGCAACCATCTCATCCGTACCTACTTTGTTAAATGTTTCTGTACCAAGTAATTCATTCTTTACTTTATTCAAAAAGTCGGAGGAAATATAGGTCTTGTCAAAATCTTCACCATTCTTTTCAATTTCTTCAGATTTGAAAATGCGCATTGCAGGAATGGTAATCTTCAAAAAATCATAATCACCAGGAAAAACAATTTTACCCTTTCTGTAAAATTCTTCGAAAGTTTCAACTGTTACACTCCAACATCTATTAGGGTTCACAGGATATTCATCCCCATTTTTAGGGTTAACCATTGTGAAGTTCGAATTAGGTCTTTCAATTATTGACCTTTGTGTAGTCAAATCTGAAAGCCTCCATTCATCATTAGGATAATCATCACTCTTTTGATACCTTCGCTCAATAGCTCTTTTGAAAAGTTGTGTTGCTTTTGATGCTAACTTAGTATAAACAAGCATCCAATCAAAATCCTGAGAAAGTTTCCACGGTACATCCGATTTACCGCTTCGTGTTTTTCTTGGTATAGTTGCAATAAACCTATCTCTTCCAAAAACTTCGTCAGCAACAATTTTTAAATAATGCAACTCCTGGTCTCCAATATGTATGAAAATGACACCTTCTTTACTTAACAATTCTTTTGCAGCATAAAGTCTGTTTTTTATGAAAGTAAGCCAAGAAGAATGATTGAAACTGTCATTGTATTTGAAACTATCAGAATCACTATTATAAGGCGGGTCTATGTAAATCAGTTTTACTTTTCCGGAAAATTTTTCTCTCAACGTGTGCAAAGCTAAAAGGTTGTTGCCTTTTATAATCAGGTTGTCGGTTATAGTGCCGTTTTCGTTTCGGTTAAATTGGTCAAGTGGTTTTTCTCCGTCCTTGTCAATTCGTTTGGCGTTGGTTAAAACTTTCGGCTCTAAAAGTTGGGTAATTTCATCCTGAACCAGAATTTCATTGAAGAAAATTTCTTCTCGTTTGTCTTCTTCACGGCTTTGTCCGCCTTCCAGAATGCAGTCTTTAAAAGGCCATACCAAAGCCACTTCGTTGCGTTGTTTCAGGTATTTGCCGTCAATGGTCAGTCCAACCTTGTTTTTGTATTGGGTGTAGCTGTCATTCAGATAGTTTTTCTGCTCCAAAAACTGCACAAACAAGTTTTGGTTAAAAACCAATGTGCCTTTCACGTCCACAAAGAATTTCTCTTTCAACTTTTGATTGTCCAATAGCAATTCAATCAATTCGGCATCACAGTTTTGCGCTTTATGTATCACTACCCACTTTTTTAATTCGCCATTGTCCGTCACAAAATTGGGTTCGTTTTTGAGTTGATTTTCTAATGTTTTGTAAAGTTTCATATCTTCCTTATATTGTTTCGAGACTGATTTAGGCATATAACCAGTGCTTATGCGGTTTTCCGGCTAATATCGGGCCGCATCAAATTCCCGCTCAGAATATCAGAATTCCGGAAGAGAAATCACCTGTAAAATATTTTTTTAACACATTGAAATTATAGAATCAAAGCTCGATTTCCCTATAGGATATCAATGTCGGCCAATATGATACCGGAGCTTTTCCCCCACCCCATTGAGTTCCTTTCGAAAAGACCGGTTCTCACCTTCATGGCCGGATAGACCGTGGAAGTTATTCGGGGGATAGTTGAGCTGCATGGGCCAGGTGATCCTGGCCGCGGACGTTCCGGAAAGGATACCGGTAAATGCGCCGCCAAGGGTCAGGATCATGGCCAGTGGGATGATCAGGGGCATCGTCTTCATGGATCGTCTTTTCATGCTCACCTACGGACAGGGATTGAAAAAATAAAAGTTCTTCATTATATAAATAAAATCCGGAAGAAATGTCAAGCTGTTGATTTCCCGATTTTTCCCGATTATCCCGATCCCTAGGATTTGTTCCGGCCCATCATCCCCATATAGATGGCTGCAAGCGCGACCATCACCCCCATCCAGTTGAGCCATCCGGTGGGTCTTTGAAAGAATAGAACGTCCCAGACAAAGGCGAGAGCGGGCTGTAGCAGAAGGATCAGCCCGGAATGGGAGGCCCGGATGGCCGGCAGCGCGTTGGTGATTAGAATCCAGCCGATCCCCTGGCTGAAAAGGGCGAGGATCAGCAGGGAGATCAGGGTCTGAAGATCGGGGATGGCAAAGGAAAGGCCGCTTGCGCCGATCTCCGCGCCCAGAAAGAGCGACGTGGTGAAGGAGACCATCATGATCACATAGAAAAAGGAGAAGCCGCCCTGATTTTGATCCGACTGGTTCCGATCAGATTGGTTCCGATCAGACTGGTTTTGGTCCGACTGGAGCTTTCTGAGCAGCAGGATGAAGCCGGCGTAGCACGCGGCCGCGGCCAGGCCATAATAGATCCCGGTCCGGTAGAGATCCTTCAGAGGAGGGCCGCCGATCCCCACGATCATGAAAAGGCCGCAAAATGCCAGGGGGATGGAGAGGGCAAAGAGAAGGCTCACCCGCTCTTTCAGGAAGATGATCCCGAAGCCGGTGAGGATAAAGACCTGGAAATTGGCCAGAATGGTGGAAAGCCCGGGCCCTATATAGTGGATGCTGTGGTGGTAGAAGCCGAGATCCAGGGCGAAGACGAACCCGCAGACAAGGCCGATGGCCAGATGGCGAAAGCCGTAGAACCGGATCTCTTTTCGATAGAGGGCCGGTATCAGCAGGATCAATCCGCCGAAGAAGACCCGGTAGAAGGCCGAAGTCATGGGCGGGATGTGGGTCAGCTTCACCCAGACCCCGGAGAAGCTGATCATCACCGCGCCCATGAGAAGGTGGAGCACGGCTCGCCGGGCTGCGCTGTCCGGTTCGGTTCGCAAAGGAATTGGTGCTGGCATAAACCTCTCTTTTCTGCGATAGTGAAAAAAAGACCGTCAACCGCTTCGATTATCGCAGCCCCTGCTCTCCTGTGCAACCTCTTTGAAACGGTAATAAATGTAACAGCCCCCCAAAAGAAGAATTTGCACTCGGCTGATGAACATGATACGATAATATCGAATGGGGAAAGGGCTTTCCGAAAAAAGGTGCGAACGCGGGAGATCCTCGAAAACACCAATAAAAAAAGGGACCTGCCGATGCGATTTCGACCGTCCCTTTTATTTTAAATGGCACGCCTGAAGGGATTCGAACCCCTGACCTACGGATTAGAAGTCCGTTGCTCTATCCATCTGAGCTACAGGCGCTTAATTCATCCCCGTACATTAACACACCAAAAAATGAAAGTCCATAAAAAATGGATCCAACAGAAGCAAATAAAGAACATAAAGATAAAAGCATCTACGATACTCTGGGCGGCGAAGCGGAGATCGACAACCGCACCCCAAAGAAGAAGCGGCGGAACCGGGTCGATGACGACAAGGCGGTTGTCAAATTCGATCCGCTCCAGCGGTATCTGGCGGAGGTGAGCCGATACCGGCTTCTCACCCGGGAGGAGGAGTGGGAGCTGGCCCGCCGGGTTCGGGAGGAGGGGGATCGGGACGCGGCCTATATGCTCGTCACCTCCAACCTCCGGCTGGTGGTCAAGATCGCGCTGGAGTTCCAGCGGGTCTGGATGCAGAACCTGCTCGATCTGGTTCAGGAGGGGAATATCGGCCTGATGCAGGCGGTGAAGAAGTTCGACCCCTACAAAAACGTCAAGTTCTCCTATTACGCCTCCTTCTGGATCAAGGCCTACATCCTGAAGTTCATCATGGACAACTGGCGACTGGTCAAGATCGGCACCACCCAGGGCCAGCGGAAGCTCTTCTTTAAATTGAAAAAGGAGAAGCAGAGTCTGGTGGAGCAGGGTTTCGAGCCAAGGCCGAAGCTTCTGTCTGAACGGCTGGGGGTGACAGAGCAGGAGGTGGTGGATATGGACCTGCGGCTGGACAACTGGGATCTGTCGCTCGATGCACCGCTGAAGAGCGATTCCGACACCGAGCGGATCGACATGCTCAAGACCCCGTCGGAGTCCGCGGAGGACCGGATCGCAAAAAAAGAGATGGATGTCCTGCTGCAGAACAAGATCGAAGCCTTCCGGGGGAGACTTACGGAGCGGGAGCTGGAGATCTTCAACCAGCGGATCTATTCCGACACTCCATCCACTCTCCAGGAGATCGGGGACCGGTACAGCATCTCCCGGGAACGGGTCAGGCAGGTGGAGAAGAATATCGTCAAAAAGATGAGAGATTTCTTTAAAAAAGAGATGCTCGATTATAACGCCTATACCAAAGAGGAAGTTACGGAGTAAAAGAGGTTACATTGGCAAGATCATTCACTTTTATGCGGGCAGGGATGGCGCTGCTTCTCTTTTCCCTCGCGTTCGGATGCGCGATGGGGGAGCGGATCGCGCCGCAACAGGATAATGATGCGGGAGGACCGAAAACAGCGGCGCCGGCCTCAAAGACGCCGTCTCAATCCATCTCCGAAAAGGATGTGCCGGCAAAATCGGCAAAAGAGAATGTCGGCGCAGAGGAAAGGGGAAAAAAGGCGCTGCCCCCCCCATTGGGGGATGAGATCAGAACGGACCCCCTGATCCGGAAGGTGATGCCGGCAAAGGCTTCCGATTCCGGGCCCGGCAA
This sequence comes from Desulfobacteraceae bacterium, assembly GCA_011390135.1. GTDB lineage: Bacteria > Desulfobacterota > Desulfobacteria > Desulfobacterales > JAABSP01 > JAABSP01. The sequence goes on from JAABSZ010000003.1 coordinate 41,548, forward strand.
CCGGTACTTCTATTATATGGAGGCCCTCCTCCGGGGCAGACAGGGGAAATTCGACGAGGCAGTGGACTATCTCCAGAAGGCGCTTGACAAATCCCCGGATTCCATCTATCTGCAGCGGGAGCTGGCCAATCTCTATCTCCGGGACAAGGAGAACGAGAAGGCCGTGGATGTGATCGAGAAGATGATCGCAGCAGAGCCCGAAAACGTGGATCTGCTGATTCTCTACGGCAAGCTGAAGCAGAGCTTCAAGGATATGGAGGGCGCGGCCGACGCGTATGAGAAGGCTCTGGACCGCGCACCCGGGGAGCGGGATGTCTATCTTCTTCTGGGCAATCTCTATATCGAAGAGGAGGCCTATGAGAAGGCCGAGCGGGTCTATCAGCAGATGATCGACCAGTTTCCGGACTCCTATCTGGCCTGGTTCTTTCTCGGCAAGATCTATGCGGCACAGGATCGGCTGGCACAGGCCGAATCGGCCTTTGAAAATACCCTGGAACTGAAGCCGGATCTGGAGGAGCCGAGGCTGGAGCTGCTGGACATCTATGAGGCACAGGGCCGGCTCGGGAAGATTCTCGATGTCTATCAGGGCATTCTGCGGAAGGAGCCGACCCATATCCGGGCCAACATGGGGCTGGGGCTCTACTATCTCAAGGCGGGTCAGCCGGGCAAGGCCAAGCCGATCTTTCAGGCGTTGGGCCGGCAAAGCATCGAGAAGCCGGATATTCTCCGCACCCTTATCCAGACCTACATCCGCCAGGATCGGCATGGGGATGCGGCAGAGATCCTGGAGGGGATGCTTTCGGCAGTTCCCGAGGATTCGGATATCCATTATGTGATGGGCGTCACCTATGACGAGATGGGCGAGCAGGAGACGGCCATCTCCCATTTCCTTCGGGTGAAGCCCGATTCCCAGTTCTATGAGAGCATGGTGGTCCATGTGGCCTTTCTCTATCAGGAGGCCGAGAAGATCGACATGGCCATCGACTTCATGGAATCGGTGATCGAAAAGGTTCCGGACAACGCCGAGTTCTCGATCTATCTCGGCTCCTTCTACGACGAGCTGGAACAGTATGATCGGGCCGTAGAAATCTACCTACAGGGTATCGAAATCGACCCGGAAAACCCCCGCCTCCACTTCCGCATCGGGGTGGTGCTGGACAAGATGGGGGAGAAGGAGGAATCGATTGAGGCCATGAAGCGGGTCATCGAACTGGAGCCGGAGAATGCCAATGCCCTCAACTATCTCGGCTACACCTATGCCGATATGGGGATCAATCTCGACGAGGCCCAAAGGTTGATCCAGCAGGCTCTGGACTTGAAGCCGGACGACGGCTACATCACCGACAGCCTCGGCTGGGTCTATTACCAGAAGGGGATGTATGAAGAGGCGGTGAAGATCTTAAAACGGGCCGTGAGCCTGGTTCCGGACGATCCGACCATCCTGGAACACCTCGGGGATGCCTATCTCAAGCTGGGCCAGTCTGACAAAGCCCTGGAATACTACCGGCAGTCCCTCATGAACCGGCAGAAGGAAAAGGGAGAGGATACAGAGAAGATCGAGAAGAAGATCCGGGCGCTGAACGGCGCCGTTCAATAGGTCTTGAAGCTTTTTCTTCCCCTGCTGGCCGCGCTCATGCTTTTCTCCGGATGCAGCGGACTGATGCATCAGATGGGCGCGCCCTTTTACAGTCCGCCCCGGGCCCAACAGATTCTGGCGGAGCTGGAAGAGCGGAATCTTGATCTCAAGACCTACAAAGGGATCGGCAATGTCCGGTTGAAAGAAGGGGAGATCACCCAGAGCGCCCGGCTCGCCTGGATGGGCATCTATCCGGGACACCTGCGCCTGGAGCTTCTCGGCTCGGGCCATCCCATGGCCAAGCTGGCCTTTGACGGAGAAAGGCTCTATCTCCTCTCCCACGCGGACGGCCGCTTCTACAGCCGAAGGGGCGATAATCCGGATCTGGCGCAGTTCATTCCGCTCGATCTGCCGGCCCGGGATCTCATCGCGCTGCTGGCCGGCAGAATACCGATTCCGGAGTACCACTTTGCCGAACTTCGGCAGCAAAAGGGCGGATGGGTTCTGGAATTGAAACGGTGGGCCAAGACCAGAGCCGTTCTCCACTTGGATTCAGCTTTAGACCTGCAGCGCCTGGAGCGGTACAATGTCAGCGAAAAACTGATGTACCGGGCAGAGATCACGGGAACCCGCAAAGCTGACGGCCATGAGATCTACAGGGCTATTCGGCTGACAGGGCCGGAGAGCAGAACCCGGATCGATCTCGATTTGGACCGGTACTGGGCCAATGTGCCGGTCTCCACGGAGAAATTCACCCTGAAGCCGGCAGCAGATCGTTGAAATCATCCGAACAGAATCATCAGAAGATATCGATAGCGCCCTCTCCCTCTGATGCGCCGGTGCGGGTGGCCCTGGAGCATCGTCTGCGGAACTGCAGAGACTTCGTCACCCTCGGGGTCAGACCCAATTTCACCGATTATACCGAGGCCGAGGCAGAACTGATCCGCAGCGCGCCCAAGATCTACTACCCCTCGACCCACTATGCCGACATCTTCGATGCTATGGGGAAAATGACATTCCCCAGCTACCACACCTATAAATTCGCGCAGGACAAGATCAAGCAGACCGCTATCTTCGAGCTGGCCGACATTCCCCACCCTAAAACCCGGATCTTCTATGGAAAACGGTGGCGGGAGCGGGTGACGGAGTGGTTCGACTTTCCATTTATCGCGAAGATCCCCCGGGGATCGGCCCTTGGCCGGGGGGTCTTTCTCATCGAAAACCGGGAGGATCTGGAATCCTACTGCGACCGCTCTCCGGGCGCGGCCTATCTTCAGGAGTATCTGCCTTTGGACCGGGACATCCGGATCATGGTCATAGGCACGCGGGCCGTCCACGCCTACTGGCGGATCGCAAAGGAGGGAGAGTTCCGCACCAATATCGGGGCCGGGGGAAGAATCTCCCTGGAACCGGTTCCCGATGCCGCGATCCGATTGGCTCTGCATACGGCATCGCGCTGCGGATGGAATGACGTGGGAATCGATATCTGCTGCTTTGAGGGGAACTATTATGTTCTGGAAGGGAACATGAAGTACGGCAAGGAGGGGCTTCGGGCCGCGGGCATCGACTATTTGAAACTCATGGAATCGCTCGCGGCCGGCGGGGAGATCTGAAGATGATCTCCTTGAACCGGATCACCGACAGACTCGACCGGGGGGAGAACCGGCGTCTCTCCCCCCGGGCCGCGCGCAGCCGGGATGCGGTCCGGCGCCGCCCCGAACACCGGTTTGAAACCGAATACCGGCAGCCCTTTTCGGCCGATGCGGACCGGATTCTCCACTCTCTCGCTTATACCCGCTATATCGACAAGACCCAGGTCTTTCCCCTCTCCGTTAATGATCACATCACCCATCGGGCACTCCATGTCCAGCTCGTCTCCCGGATCGGCCGCACCGCGGGCCGCTTTCTGGGGCTCAACGAGGATCTCATCGAGGCCATCGCGCTGGGGCATGACATCGGCCATCCACCCTTTGGCCATGACGGGGAGGGATACCTCTCCGCGCTCTGCCGGAAGAGCGGCATCGGCCATTTCTACCACAGCGTCCAGAGCGTCCGGTTTCTGGACAGACTGGAGCGGAAGGGCCGGGGGTGGAACCTGACCCTCCAGACCCTGGACGGCATCCTCTGCCATGACGGGGAGATCCACAACCAGCAACTGATCCCTAAGCTGAAAAAGACCTTTTCCGATCTGGACCGGGAGGCCCTGTCCAAAAGGGATGATCCGAAGACCCCCCTCATCCCCATGACGCCGGAGGGGTGCGTGGTCCGGTTTGCCGATACCTTCGGCTATATCGGCAGAGACATCGAAGATGCCATCCGCCTGAAGATGATCGAACGGGAGGATCTGCCAAAAGATTGCACAGCGCTGCTGGGCAGGACCAACGGAACCATCGTCTATACCCTGGTGTCGGATCTCATCACCCAGAGTCTGGGAGAATCGGACGCAGAGCTTTCGGATTTCGAAGCCATCTCCCTGAGCCCCAAGATCTCAGATACACTGCAGCGATTGAAGCGCTTCAACTACGAGCGGATCTATCTCCATCCCAGGACAAAGCGCCACACCGACGCGATCCAAAAGCTCTATGCCATGCTATTTGAAAAATTTATGGAAGATCTTTCCCGCGAAAATCGAAAATCGGCCATATTCGGCTTTCTGTCGGGAATGACAGAGGATTATTCCCAAGCGCATTCCCATGCCGAGATGGTCCGGGATTTCATCGCGGGCATGACGGACCAGTTTTTCCTGCGCCAGTGTCCCGAATCGATGCGGCCCGTTCCGGAGGACCCCTGATAAAAGGAGAGGAGCGGACATATCGGTCATTGGTCAGGGAAGAGGGTCTCTTAGGATTCCGGGTGGTGGTGCAGGAGACCGATCTGATGATCCATGCCAGCCACCGCCTCGACGCTCTTGCTTTAGAGCTTGTGCTGAAGTACCGGGGCCATATCGAGGGGTATATCGAAGACCATCCCGATTTTGCCCGTACTTTGACCCCCTGGCGGATCGAGGATTTTGCACCGGCCATTGTCCGGGAGATGATTCGGGCCGGGGAAAAGGCCGGCGTGGGTCCCATGGCCGCGGTGGCCGGGGCCGTCGCGGAATATGTGGGCCGGGGACTTTTGCAGGAGAGCGACACGGTGATCGTGGAAAACGGCGGGGACATCTTCATCCGAAAGAGCGGGCCTGTGACGGCTGCGATCTATGCCGGGGCATCGAAATTGAGCCTGAAAATCGGGGTTCGGGTCCAGGGTTCGGACGCGCCATTCGGCATCTGCACCTCTTCGGGAACCGTTGGCCACTCCCTGAGCCGGGGCCGTGCGGACGGCCTCTGTGTCGTCTCCCCCTCCTGCATATTGGCAGATGCTGTTGCAACGGCTGGGGCCAATCTGGTAAACTCGGCCGAAGAGATCGAAAGGGCGATCGCGTTTGGGCGACAGATTCCCGGTGTGACAGGGCTTGTTGGGGTCATCGGGGATCGGATCGGCGCCTGGGGAAATATCGAGCTTGTGCCCCTCTCGGTAAAAAAAGGTTGAGTTTCGGCGATAAAACGAGTAGGTTTGCCTAATTTAGGGGTGAATCGTGTGAAAAGCCAATTGAAAAAAGGGAGCTGGAACCCATGAAGACCATGTGGGCACCGTGGCGGATCGAATACATCCTCAAAGACAAGGAGGAGGGCTGCATCTTCTGCAATGCCCTGGAAGCGCCAAACGATGATCTGACCCTCTACAAGGGAAAACGGACTATGGCCGTGATGAACAAATATCCCTATATCAACGGCCATCTGCTGGTGGCTCCGAAGCGGCATCTCTCGTCCCTTCAGGAGTTGGAGAAAGAGGAGATGTCGGATCTGATGGCGCTGGTGGAGCGATCTGTCGCGATCATCAAGGAGGTCATGAACCCGGACGGCTTCAATGTGGGGCTCAACCTGGGGAAGGTGGCCGGTGCAGGGGTGGAGGAGCATCTCCATTTCCACATCGTGCCCCGATGGTTCGGGGATACCAATGCTCTGACCGTCTTTGCCGATGTCCGGGTGATCCCGGAGCATATCGATATTACCTGCCGCAACCTGGCGCCCCATTTCGCCAAATTGGATATCTAACCGATCGAAAAAAGGAGGAGGAGATTCTATGAGCAAGCTCAAATTCAAGATCGCGGTCTGGTCGGTGGTCGGCGTGCTGATCCTGCTGTTCTTTCTGCATAACCAGGGCTTTTTCATGACGAGAAACTCCTTTGACATCAATGTCATCGGAATCCCGTCGCTTTCCGAAGTCAGCCCGATGTTCAAGGAGTACAAAACCCCGGAGATCCCCAATGTACTGATCTTTCTGATCTTCTTTCTCTTCGGCGTTCTGGTCACCTATATGTTCTACCTCTTCGGCTGGATGCGCTCTAAACGGGCACTGAAACGGTTGAGCTGCGACTGCGAGAACATGACGCAGAAGATCGAGGAGCTGGAGATGGAGCTGGAGGCGGCCCAAAGATCGGGCCGGAGCGGCCCCATTCCCGTGGGCCCGGATATCAGCGAGGAGACCGAGCTGTCCGCACAGGAGGATAAGGCGGCAGATGATGCACTCCGACAGAAATAGGCGCTCTTTTTGCTGATGGGTTCCGCCGGAACCACCCCCATGATGCAGCAGTACCTCTCCATCAAGGAGCGGTACCCGGACGCGATCCTCTTCTACCGCATGGGGGACTTCTATGAGATGTTCTTAGAGGATGCGGAGGTGGCCGCAAAGATTTTGGAGATCACCCTCACCTCGAGGAGCAAGAAGAGCGACGGCGAGACCCCGATCCCGATGTGCGGTGTTCCGGTGCGCGCGGCCCAGGGGTATATCGCACGGATGATTTCGGCCGGAAAGAAGGTCGCGATCTGCGAGCAGACCCAGGACCCGGCATCGGCAAAGGGGCTGGTGGAGCGGGAGGTGGTCCGGGTGATCACCCCCGGGATGATCATCGAGGATGCCTTTTTAGACGAGAAGTCGAACAACTACATTCTGGCTGCAGCCGCAGCCGGCGGGATTGCGGGAATTGCCTGGCTCGACATCTCCACCGGAGATTTCCGGGTCACGGAGTCCAAGGCCGGGGCCGCGCTGGCCGAGGAAGTCCTGCGGATCGGGCCCAGCGAGGTACTCCTGCCCCAAGCTTTTGAAGCGCCCAACGACTCCCCGGAAAAGGCTTTGGATCTGCTCCCTCTGATCCGGGCTCTGAAGCGCTGCCCCGGTAATGTGCTGGAGGATAGTTTCTTTGAATATCGAACCTGCTATGAACGGCTCATCGAGCAGTTTGCCACCCTCTCTCTGGAAGGGTTCGGCTGCGAGGAGATGCGCGCGGGAATCTGTGCAGCGGGCGCGCTCCTCGGCTATGTCCGGGAGACCCAGAAGGATGCTGCAGCCCCCTTCACCCGGATCCGTCCCTACAGTTTAAACCAGTACCTGCTGATCGACGAGATCTCGGCCCGGAATTTGGAGCTGATTGAAAATCTCCGGGCCGGCCCGGGCCGGGGATCGGCAAAGGGAACACTGCTTTCGGTGCTGGACAAGACCGTCACCGCGATGGGCAGCCGGATGCTCAAGAGCTGGCTCCGGTATCCGCTGAACCGGGTCCGGGGGATTCGGGAGCGGCTGGAGGCCGTGGCCCAGGCAAAGGAGAACCCCGCCCTCCGCCGGGATCTCCGAACCCGGCTCGATTCTGTCTATGATCTGGAGCGGATCGGAACCAAGGTGGTGATGGGCCGCTGCTGCGGAAGGGACATGGTGGCGCTGAAACGCTCCCTTTACGCCCTTCCCGGGATCGCGGAGGCCATCTCCTCCGGATTCACGGCCCCGCTCTATCGATGGGGCGAAGATCTTTCAACCCTCAGGGAACTGGCCGACCGTCTCGATGGGGCCATCCGTGAGGATGCTCCGCTGACGATCAACGAGGGGGGGATCATCAAATCCGGATACAATGAGGAACTGGACGAGCTGATCCGCATCAGCAGCGACGGCAAAGGGTATATCGCGCGGATGGAGAGCCGGGAGCGGGAGCGGACCGGTATCAACACCCTGAAGATCCGTTACAACAAGGTCTTCGGCTATTTCATCGAGATCTCCAAAGGCCGCTCGGACCAAGCCCCGGACCATTATATCCGGAAACAGACCCTGACCAATGCCGAGCGGTTCATCACGGACGAGCTGAAGGATTTCGAGACCAAAGTCCTGCGGGCCGAAGAGGAGCGGGCCTCGCTGGAATTCCGGCTCTTCGACGATATCCGGAAGGCCGCGGCCCAATGCAACCCCGCTATACAGGCCGCGGCCCGATTTCTGGCCGGCCTCGATTGTCTGCTGACCCTGGCCGAGACGGCCGACCTGAACCGCTATGTCCGTCCCACGATCAATACGGACGGAGAACTCCTGCTGGAGGAGGCCCGCCATCCGGTGATCGAGAAGATGACGGCCGGGGAGCGGTTCGTCCCCAACAGCCTGAGGATGGATGACCATGACCATCAGATCCTGATCATCACCGGCCCCAATATGGCCGGAAAATCGACAGTACTCCGCCAGGCCGCGCTGGTCGTTCTCATGGCCCACATGGGATCATTTGTCCCGGCCAAGAGCGCATCGGTCTCCCTGACAGACCGGATCTTCACCCGGGTCGGAGCCCTGGACAACCTCTCCGGGGGCCAGAGCACCTTCATGGTGGAGATGCAGGAGACCGCCAACATTTTAAACAACGCCACCCCCAAAAGCCTGGTGATCTTAGATGAGATCGGCCGGGGGACCAGCACCTTCGACGGCCTCTCCATCGCGTGGGCCGTGGCCGAGTACCTGCACGATCTCAAAAACCGCGGCGTCAAGACCCTCTTTGCCACCCACTATCATGAGCTGACCGCGCTGGAGGGCATCCTTTCGAGGGTCAAAAACTACAACATCGCGGTCAAGGAGTGGAGAGACGAGATCATCTTTCTGCGGCGCCTCGTGCCCGGGGGAACCAACCGGAGCTACGGCATTCAGGTGGCCCGGCTGGCCGGCATTCCGGACCGGGTGATCCAGACCGCGAAATCGGTGCTGGAGAAGATCGAAGCCGGAAACAACGGAAATCCCCATACCGGAGACCGGATTGCAGAGGCGCCCCCTGAAGAGGCCCCGGTGCAGCTCGATCTCTTTGACGCCCCTGCAAGACGGATTATCGAGGATCTGCAGGGATTGGATCTCTCAAGAATGACCCCTCTGGACGCGCTCAACCGGCTCCATGAACTCCAGCGGCGGACCAAGGGGTGGATCAATTGATATGAAGAACGAATATTTTCAAACGATTCTTTTTGCGGCGCTGATCTTTGTTCTTCTTCTGCCGGCATCCGATGCCCTGGCCGTTACGGCCGAGGAGAAGTTCTTCAAGGCCGATGTCTGCCAAAAAAAGTTCATGGAAGATGAAGAGGGGCTCAAATACCGGGACAACTGGTTCCCCTGCATCCGGATGTTTCAGGAGGCCTACCGGCTGCAGCCTACGGGGAAATATGCACCGGCCAGCCTCTTTCGAACGGGCCAGCTCTACCACCAGCTCTATCTCCGCTCCTTTCTGGGGGCCGACCGGCAGGAGGCGCTCGACTATTACCAGCGGGCGGTGAAGCGGTTTCCGGGCAGCGCGTACACCCCCCGGGCTCAAAAGGGAATCGAAGAGCTGGGAGGCAAGGCTGAAGCCGCCTCGGCCCCTTCGAAATCCGAATCGACCCGGATCAAACGGGTAAAGGTGGAAAAGGAACTTTCTGATCCCGAAAAGGAGACGGCCAAGATCCCCCACAAAAGCCGGGACAAAGCTGTTGCCGAAGCCAAAGCCCGATACCGGAGCCGGGGAAAGAGAGTTGTGACGCCGGCTCCCCCAAAGAAATCGGCCCCTCCTGCCCCGGCCCATACACCATCGGGATCATATGCCGCGGATTCCGCTTCCCCTTCGAACAGCATCACCGTCACCGGACTGCGGGTCTGGTCCAACCCAAAGTACACCCGCGTGGTGGTGGATGCCGATGCCGAGACCGGATACCGGTACCGCTTTCTCAATGAAGATCCGAGCAATGACAAGCCCCAGCGCCTATATATCGACTTCAATAACGCGCTGCTGGGAGAGGATATCCGCAAGATCATCCCCATCAATGACGACCTGCTGATGGATGCCCGCGCGGGCCAGTTCACCAAGGATTCGGTCCGGGTGGTGGTGGATATCAAGTCTTTTAAAAATTACAAAATCTTTTCGTTGAGAAACCCCTTCCGGACCATCATCGATGTCTGGGGCAGGGATGCCAATGCCGCACAATCGCCGCCCCTGGTCGCCAGTTCCGATTCTCCCCCGCTGCCGAATCCGCCGCCGACCCCGTCTCCGGGACAAATATTGACCACGCCGCCGCCCAAGGAGGAAAGGATCACCCCCCATGATCTGGCGCGCCAGTTCGGTCTCGGGGTGAAGCGGATCGTCATCGATCCGGGCCACGGGGGCCGGGACGGCGGCGCTGTGGGCTACCGGAAAAATGTCTTGGAAAAGGATATCACCCTCTCCCTTGCCCGGCGTCTGGCCGCAAAGATCCGGGCCCGTCTGGGATGCGAGGTGATCCTGACCCGGGATACTGACCGGTATGTGGCCCTCGAGGAGCGGACCGCGATCGCCAACACCCAGAATGCCGATCTTTTCATCTCCATTCACACCAACGCGCATCGGGACCGGAACGCCTACGGCATAGAGACCTATTTTTTAAATCTGGCCACGGACGAGGACGCGATGCGGGTGGCCCAGCGGGAGAATGCCGTCTCCAGAAAGAACATCAGCGATCTCCAGGCCATCCTGAACGACCTGCTCCAGAACGCGAAGATCAACGAATCGAGCCGACTGGCAGCGCACATCCAGAAGACCATGATCCAGGATCTGAAAGGCCGGTACAGCAACATCAACGACAAAGGCGTGAAGCAGGCCCCCTTCTATGTGCTAATCGGCGCACAGATGCCTGCCGTCCTGGTGGAGACCTCTTTCATCAGCAACCGCCGGGAGTGCGGCCGCCTGACCGACGGCGCGTATCAGGACCACCTTAGCGAAGCCATCCTCAAGGGCATCCGGGATTATATCATCGAGACCAACCCCACCGCCTTCACCGGAAGACAGTTGGGCATCGGCGGCTGATCCCCCTGATAGAAGCCGGATAAACCCCGGCCAAACCCCGGCCAAACCCCGGCCAAACCCCCGGACAACCCCCCTCCTTTTTTTCGAAGTCCTTTTGTCCCTTATGTCCTTTAAGTCCTTTTTGTCCCTTGGCCATCCCGATAACCACTCATCTCCCCCCCCTTCACCCCCCTCCCCACAAAAAAAATCCCCCGCACACACACCCATCCGGGGCGGTGTACAGGGGATCTTCTATTGTCGGGAAAGACCTGAGGCGTATCTATCTAGGACTTCTTCAGGGTTTCGATCTCTTTTTTCAGATCCTGGATCTCGGCCTTGTATTTCTCCACATCATCGGTCTCGGCCCCAGTCGAAGAGGGCTCTGTGGACTCACCTTTCTTCCAGGTATCCTTGAGTTCGTCAAATCCCAGATAAAGGGCTAGGCCGCCACCGAGCAGAAGCATGATCGGGATCGCACCGGCCAATAGCTGCAAGAACGGCTTCCACCACACCGACAAACCAATTAGACCCAAAACTGCCGCTACTGCCCCTCCAATCAAAGTTTTCATAGAAAATCTTCCTCCTTTAAACTGAATTAATTCCCTTTTCCCTTTGGATCATACCCGATTATCCAATACATTACCAAAACTTTTTTTGCCGATCACCATTTTCTTTTTGCTCTGTCTTAGTCTTCCCTGCATTAGTCTTCCCTTTCTTCCCTGTCTTCGTCTTCTCTTCCTGCCGATGATCGACAATGATCTAACGATTATAGATTATTAGCAGATAACACAAGAAATCCGGGAGTGCAAGCTTATTTTTCTTCTCCTGGCCCCGAACCCGGATAGGGAATGGCTATCTTCTTAAAAACGCAATGATTTCTTGAGATGAATGGAGAAGTGTAAATAAAATATTGCAAGGGAAAAGGGATTCTGATAGCGTCTATCCTTTTAGATGGATCATCCGCTTAGACGGATCATCCGCCGAACGATTACAGGAAATGGAATAGACGCGATGTTTCAACGAGTAGGCTCCGGTTACAAGCGGGTAAAAAAGAGCATCAGAGAGTGGATCGGCCGGATGCTGGAGGGGACCCACCATCATTACTCCTGCTACCTTCCCAGCCCTGTGGGCAGAGGGGTCGATTTCATCTTCCGGCAGTTCTTCTCCGGCATCACCCTCAATTTGCTGGAAAACCGGAAACTGAAAGGGCTTCCCCAAGATGGGGTGGTGGTATATGCCATCAAATATAAAAGCTATTTCGAATATCTTTTCTACCATACCAGATACCGGGAGGAGGGACTTCCCGCGCCGGTCATCGGGTTCGATTTCTACCCGATGCTGCTGCAGCCGATATCGAGAATCCTGCAGATGCTGCTGGCCCGGATCGATCATTTCTACCGGTTCCTGCGGCTGCCGGACCCCTACGAGAGCGGCTATTTAAAGGATGAGCTGCTCTCCGGAAAGGCCGGGCTTCTCGCTCTGGTGGAGAAGCGGGGATTCCGGAAACGCTTTGTGGACGCCTACACGGACCCCTTGCGGTATCTCATCGACCTGCAGCGGAAGACAGAGCGGCCCATCTTCATAATCCCGCAGCTCATCTTCTTCAGCCGCAATCCCCAGCGGTCCGAGCCCTCCCTGATCGACATCCTCTTCGGCTCCGAGGAGAAGCCGGGGAACCTGCGCCGGCTCGTCACCCTCTTCAAGAATCCGGGCAAGGTCTTTGTGGAGGTCTCGGAGCCCTTCAACCTGAAGGGGTTTATCGAACTCCCCCAGAACCGGAACCAGAGCGCAGAAAATCTCTCCCTGATCCTCCGGCGGGACCTTTTGGTACAGATCAACCGACACCGCCACGCGATCACCGGGCCCGTGCTGAAGAACCGGGAGGAACTCAAGGAGAACATCCTGACCAACCACCGGCTCCGCTCCTATATGGAGCATTATGCCGAACACCGGGAGATCCCCCGGTACAAGGTCTACAAGGAGGCCGACGGCTACATCGACGAGATCGCGGCCAAATACAGCGTCAACCTGATCCAGCTCGCGTCGGTGACCGTCCGGTGGATGACCAATGCCATGTTCGAAGGGTACACCTTCAACAGCGATGTCTTGAACGAGGTCAAGCGGATGGCCCGCCGGGGGCCCATCATCTTCGTCCCCTGCCACAAGAGCCATATCGACTACCTCATCCTCTCCTACATCCTCTATAACAACAATCTCCCCTGCCCCCATGTCGCGGCCGGAAAGAACCTCTCCTTCTGGCCACTGGGCTCCATCTTCCGCCGGGGGGGCGCATTCTTCATCCGGCGGACCTTTCGGGGGGCAGTGCTCTACTCCAAGGTATTTTCCGAGTATGTATATAAACTCCTGGAGGAGGGATACAACGTCGAATTCTTCATCGAAGGGGGCCGCAGCCGGACCGGAAAGCTGATCCAGCCCAAATTCGGGCTCCTCTCCATCCTCCTCAATGCCTACCGGGAGGGCGCGTGCGAGGATCTGATCCTGGCCCCGGTCTATCTCGGGTACGACCGGGTGCTGGAGGAGGGGGCCTATCTCCACGAGATCGAAGGAGGGCAGAAGCGGCCCGAGAATTTCTGGCAGGTGCTCAAGGCCCGGAAGTTTCTGAAGAAGAGGTACGGCAAGATCTATGTCCAGTTCCACGAGCCGATCTCCCTCTCCGACTATCTGAGCCAGCAGAACCTGAGTATGCAGGAGATGAGCCCCAAGGAGCAGAACGGCCTGACCCGGTATCTCGGGTACCGGCTGATCAACGCGATCGACAGCGTCACGGTGATCACCCCCCATGCCGTGGTGGCCGGAGCTGCCCTCAACTGCTCCAAGCAGCGCTTCACCTATCCGCAGCTCACCGAAGGGATCGAGACCTACATGAGCTATCTCTTCGCGCTCGACGCCCGGCTGGCCGACACCCTGATGGTTGACTACAGCCACGCGATGGCACTGGTATTCGACACCTATGTCCAGCGCCGCTTCATCGAAAAGGTTCCGTCTGAGAAGGGCGGGAAGGAGGATGGGTATTACACGGTCAACGCGGCAAGGCGGCCTGTGCTCGACTATTACAAGAACAACGGGATCAACTACTTTGTGCCGGCCGCATTTACCGCGATGGCCATCCTCGAAAGGGATGCGTTTCAGTTCTCCGCGCAGGATCTCCATAAGGGGTACGACTTTCTCCGGGAGTTCTTCAACAATGAGTTCGCGTATGATGTGGACCGGGATACCGATTTCTACATCCGCCAGACCCTGAAGGTCTTCACCGATGACGCGATTTTAATGCCCCATCCCGAACTGAAAGACACCTACAACCTCACCTCGGCCGGATACCGGAAGCTGAAGATCTTTGCCGCGTTTTTAAAGACCTATTTCGAGACCTACTGGGTTGTGTTGAATGTCTTCATGCGCTATCCCAAGAACTTTCTCAATCCCAAGAACCGCACCCGGAAGATCGGCTCCATGGGCAACCGGATGCTCAAGCGGGGGGAGATCGAGCTGACCGAATCCCTATCCCGGTTCACCTATAAGAACGCGGAGGATTTCTTCACCAATCACGGCATCCACGGATCCGAGGACAGCGAGATCATCGAATCCTACGACAAGAGCATCCGGCGGTATCTGAGCCGTCTGACTGTGTAGGAACGGGCCAAAGAATGCATGCACTGGTTCTTGCCGCAGGACTGGGAACCCGGCTGCTGCCCCATACCCGGCTGCTGCCGAAACCCCTCTTTCCCATCGGGGGCCGGCCCCTTCTGGACCGGATCATATGGGATCTGATCCGTTCCGGGTGCCGGGGGATCGTGGTCAACACCCATTATCTCTCCGGCCGGATCGAGGCGTTTATCGAAGAGCGCCGATACCCGGTTCCGGTGCGGACCCTTCACGAGCCCGATATCTTAGGAACCGGCGGAGCCATCCGGAATGCTGCCAACGCAGGACTGCTCGGAGACGGCCCTTTTCTGGCCGTCAACGGGGATATCCTGACCGACATCGACTATGGCGCCCTCTACCGGTTTCATCTCTCCCATCCCCATCCCGCCACACTTGCCCTTGTGGACAATTCTGAATTCAACACCGTGACCGTGGATGTGGATGGCTCTAATGGCTCGGACGGCTCGGATGGCTCTAATAGATCGGACGGATCGGACCGCGTGGATGGCTTTGTCTCCGGCTTTGCCGGAAACGGGAAAGGGCTCACTTTCACCGGGGTTCAGGCATTGGACCCGGAGATCCTCGCCTTCATTCCCGGAGAGGGATTCTCCAGCAGCATCGACGCGTATGAAAAATCGATGAAGGCCGGAAAGAAGATCCGGGCGCATATCGAAAGCGGATTTCAATGGGAGGATCTGGGGACGCCGCAGCGGTATCGAATGGCCGCGGCCCGGGTCATGGCAGATAAAGCCTTTGCAGAGGCCGATCCAAAAAGCCGTCGGCAACCGCCCATCTTCTGCCGCCGGCTCAAGGGCGACGGCTCGAACCGGGGCTGGTTTCAGTTGCAGTCGATGGAGAAGGCAAAGAGTATGATCGTCGCGGATCACGGGGTTCGAACCGTTCCTGTGGGGGAAGCGGACGAGGCCGACGCATTTGTCTCAATCGGGCATCATCTGTTGGAAAAAGGGATTCCGGTTCCCGAAATCGGCCATTACGATACCTTTTCCGGTCTCGTCTTCTGTGAGGATTTAGGAGATTGTCATCTTCAGCAGCGAATAAAGGCTCAAAAAGGCAGGGATGGGATCATTCGGGAATACCGGGAGGTGATCCAGGCGCTGGTGAGGCTCGGCATTGATGGGGCACAGGAATTCGATACCAGATGGACCTTTCAGAGCCCCGCATACGACCGGGAGCTGATCCTTGAAAAGGAGTGCCACTATTTTGTCGATGCCTTTTTGAACCGATATCTGAACCGGAAAGTCCGGTATGCGGATCTCAAGCCGGAGTTTTCTAGGATTGCTGATCTGACGCTGCAGTATGCCCATCCGGGGCTGATCCACCGGGACATGCAGTCGAGAAACATCATGATCTTTCAGGGAAAGCCCTTTTTCATCGACTTTCAAGGGGCCCGTCCTGGCCCTCTCCAGTATGATCTGGCCTCTCTTCTGCCGGACCCGTACACCGATCTTCCCGCGGATATCCAAAAATCCCTGTATGACATGGCCATTGCCGAATATGGCCGCAGGATCGAATTCGACCAGGAGGAATTCCATCGGGGATATCTCCTCTGCCGGATCACGAGAAACCTTCAGATCCTGGGAGCATTCGGATTTCTCAGCCGGGTTCAGGGGAAGGCCGATTTTGCGGCATATATTCCCGCGGCGGTCCGTTCATTGCAGGGCAACCTTCGGGGGATCACGGACATCACCGGCCCTCTTCCCCTACTGGAGGCGCTGGTGGAAAGCCTTTAGACCGAAATCCGCCCGATAAACTGCGCCATCGGTTCCAATACCGAAACCGGGTCCTGCAGGTGCGGAATATGCCCGCAGCCCGGCATCATGACGATCTCAGAAGGCCCGGAAACCCCCTCTGCAATCCCTTCCACCTGGGCGACGGTTCCGTACTCATCCTTCTCCCCCTGCATCACCAGAACCGGGCATTCGACTTTCGGCAGCAGATCCTCCATGTTCCAGCTCCGGAACTCTTTTGAAAGCCAGGTATCGGCCCACCGGTAGAAGAGCGCATCGGTATTCACCCCGTGATGACGGAGAAGCTTCTCCCTCAGATTCCCCTTTTCGTAGGCATCTACGGCCTCCCGGATACCGGCCACGGTGATCTCCTCCACAAAGATATGCGCCGCCTCGGTGATGAGGCCGATGATACCCGTTCCATCGTTTCCGTTTCGATTCTCTTCAGAAAGGGCAGCGGCCACCAGCGCGATAGTGCCGCCGTCACTGTGGCCGATGAGGATTGCCCGTTTAATGCCGCACCCTTTCAGCACCCCCGGCAGGAGGATCGCCCCCTCCTGAATCAGGTACTCTTTTGGCCAAGGCCCAGCCGGCAGGAGCGTGGAGCCGCCATATCCGCGCCGGTCATACACCATTCCGGAAAGCCCAGTCATCTGACAGAGCCGATGGGGAAAATCCCGCCAGAGTTCGATGCGGCCCAATCCCTCGTGAAGAAAAACCAGAACGGGCGCGTCTTCTGTAGCTTTTCGATTTTCAGGGATCAGGCGGAGAGTCCGATGGGTGATGCCATCGACAAAAACCTCAGAGATCCTCTCATGCAGCGCCATCACCGATCCTCTCCTGCAGCGCCATCTTCGATCTCCTCCTCTTCCGATGCCGATGCCGATTCCGATCGTTTCAGAATACCTTTCAGCCGATAGGTTCGGATCGACTCGGTCTTTCCCTTGATCGCCTTGGGCGGCAGGGGCTCGGCTTCGATCTTCTCCGCGAGATAGCGGTAGACCGGCTCGGTGAGGATGATCTCACCCGATGCCGCGATACCGTTGACCCGGGAGGCCACATTCACCGTATCCCCGATAACGGTATATTCCATCTTCACCTGAGATCCGATATTGCCGGAGACCACCACACCGGTATTTATGCCGATGCCCACGGCCGGCAGCAGAGGATTGCCGTCCCGTCCGGCAAGGGCAAACCGGCGCTGCATCTCCACCGCGGCCCGCACGGCCCGCTCCACATGATCCTTGTGGAAGACCGGAACGCCGAAGACCCCCAGCACCGCATCTCCGATAAACTTGTCCACATACCCCCCGTACTGTAGAATGGTGCTGGCAGCGATCTCCAGATAGGCATTGAGCTTCTCGACCACATCCTCGGGCTCCTGAACCTCAGCATAGGCGGTGAAGCCCCGGATGTCGGTGAAGAGGATCGTGGCCTCGTTCCGATTCCCCTTCAGCCATGCGCTCTCGGGGTTGGCCATGATCATCTCCAGCACCTCGGTGCCCACATACTTGCCAAAAGACTTCTGCATCAGGGAGTTGACCCAGAGATCCCGGCTCATCCGGTTGAATGCGATGGCAAGACTTCCCAGCTCGTCGTTCCGGTTGAGATCGACCTTGTGCTGATAGTTGCCCCGGCTGATCTCCTCGGTGGCCCCCACCAGTGTCAGAACCGGTTTTGAGAAACGGAAACCGAGCCAAATGGCAATCACGGCCCCGAGAAGGATGATGATGCCGGTGGCCTGGAAGATGGAATAGGCCTTTTTACGGATCAGCGTCTCGATAAAATCGATCGAGACCCCCACATGAACCTCCCCCAGCCGGTTGTTCCGAAACGAGATATCCTTGAACAGATTGAGCATCTTCTCCCCGGACCGGGCCACATAGGAGAAGTAGGTCACATCCTCGGACTGCCGGATCGGCTGCCCCGTATTGAAGCTTTCAAAAGCTTTGCCAAGCTGGAGATGATCCGTATGGGCCATGATACTGCCCTCATTGTCCACGATCACCGCGTAGCGAATTCCCTCCACCTCCACCGACTGCCGGATCAGCGACAGGAGCGCGGGAAAGTTCTCCTCCAGGATCGGAATCCGGGCATTGTTGGCAAAATAGCTGAGGCTGACGGTGCCGATCCGGACCATCTGCTGATGAAGCTGCTCCTTCTGCTGGCTCAGGGTGACGTAGCCCAGGGTTAGGGATGTCAGCAGAATGATGCCCACCATCGCGGCCGAAAGCTGAAACCAGATGGGCAGCCGGGGGGCCGGGATCATGTGTGCAAAGGGCCGCCGTTTTTTTCGGATCTCCTCGCCGATATTGTCCGAAAGAGAGGTTGCGGAAATCCCATAGTGCGCGTTGATGGCATCCACGATCTCCCGCTCCGAAGCATACCCCAGGTCGAAGATCACCAGCCCCAGATGAACAGGCCGTCCCATACTGCACCGCTCCCGCTGGAGATTGAGTGCGCGGTTGAGCTGTCCATCGGTGATGATCCCCCGCCGTCTGAGCAGCTCCCCGATCGACATATTGATGTCTTCGTAGGGATTTTTGAGCCCCTTTTTCATCCGATAGGGTTTCATGGGATTGAAGATCGTTTCACCCCGGTTGAAGATAATTCCGAATGAAAAGCCCGTGCCGCCTCCTCGGTAAATTCCGGTTCCATGCCGGTGTACCGGGGGGAATGATGAAACAGCGTGTACGCCTTTACCCCGGCCTGAGCCGCCAGAAGACCGGCCTGCCATGCGGTGAGGTGGAATTTTTCCGCGGCCATCTCCCGATCCGCATCCAGAAAGGCCGCTTCGATAAAGAGATGATCCGCATCGGCTGCAAGTGCAATTATCTTTTCACGGTTATCCGGATCGTACCGGACATCGGTGACATAAACGATCTTCTGACCCGGCGTGATTCTCGCGATAGACTCCTGAAGTGCTTTTAATGGGAAGGTCTTTGTCTCACGCTCGGAAAGAGGAACGGAAAAGGGCGTATCCGGGGAGAGGTTTCCAAAGATCGCAGCCTTGAAACGATTGAGCCAGGGCCCCACCGGAAGCCCCATCTCCCTGAGCCGCTCCTCGATGATATTGACATGGAATCTTTCAGTGAGAGCAAAGCCGAGAGAGGCGGTTCCATGATCCAGGATAGCGGCCCTCACCGAAATGTCATCGGCCTGAAGAAGCTCGATCAGCGGGCCTGCAGCCGATTCGGATCGAACATCCTCTGTGGGAACAAAACCTTTCCGGCAGTCAAAGGTCTGCCGGAGCAGCAGATCCCCTCTCACTTCAACAGCCTCCACCGCAAAATGATTTTCATACCCTTCCGCGAGATTCCAGCGGTATCCGGAGAGCTTCCCCGCCACATTTTTCAAAAAGCCTTCGGGCCCATACACGGAAAAGAGCTTCTCCCGGCCCAGAAAGAGGCGCAGGGCCTGATCGAAGCCGATGAAGTGATCCATGTGGGTATGGCTGATAAAGGCGTGATCGATCTTGAGGATATCCCGGGCCGCAAGGGGGGAGAGATCTCCGAGGTCGAAGATCACCGCCCGCTTTTCAAACCCGAAGGGGACAAAGAGGCCCGGATCGTCAAAAGGGCCGTTGACGGTCCTGGGGTGGAAGGTCGGACGCATGATCAGGTGGTGGCAACGTACCGGGTCACCTGTCGATGGATGCAGGAGTAGATCTCCTCGTCCGAACCGTAGATATCCACAACATCTTTGTGGTTGATCAGCTTTTCGATGACAAAGGCAGTCAGATAGAGGCTGACGATGTTGGGATGGGGCACGACGCTTCGAAACGGAGCCACCTGATAATCCACATCGAAATCCTCGGCATGGGCCAGACGCTCCAGGGCCTTCTGCACCTGCTCCTGAAGTCCGTTCTTGTTGTGGGTCTCCACGAGATTCTGGTCCACGAGCTTGATGGCCACCGCATTGCTCAGGGTTTCCAGGTTATCCCGGACCCCCATGATGGCCTTGCGTCGGGCCTGCTCCTTTGAAGATTCGATCTTCGAAAGGAGGCTCGCTTCTCGTGTACTGGGTCGAAACACCTTGGCCATGGGATTCCCCTTCTATCAAGAGTTGATAACAGCTTGTGATGTCACAATATTGAATTATACTATCCGAGGATTTCTTTGCAAGGATTTTATAGCTCCCGAACCATGATCTGCGGAATTTTCTGATCCTGATACCGGTTCCAGGCCAGGTTAAACGCAATCCTTTCAAAATAACAGATCTTCATATCTTCGGGGGCCGGGTGGAAATGGATGGCCGCGACGGCCCGTGCCAGCCGGTCTCCCGCGGGCCGCAGCATCATCTTCCGATGGTATCTTCCAACGGTCTTGGAATGGACCACCGAGATATCTTCGGCTATGAAGAGCGGCTCCGGGTTTCCCTCGCCAAAGGGCTGGAGATCCTCCAGTTCGTCTATGAGCTGCGGGGTGATGTCGGAGAGTTCGATCCGGCCGTCCAGAAAAAGCCGCGGGATGAAATCCTCTGGCCGGGAACCGCGGCAGACCGCATCATCGAAGGCATGGGCAAATGCTTCGATATTTTCGGCCTTCAGGCTGAGCCCCGCGGCCATGGCATGTCCCCCGAAGCGATCCAGATGATCGGCACAGTCGCCCAATGCCTCATGGAGCAAAACCCCGGGAATGCTTCGGCCCGAGCCTTTGGCCATGCCATCTTCGATCCGGATGAGAATCACGGGGCGAAAGTAGAGATCCACGAGCTTGGATGCGACGATCCCGATGACCCCGTCGTGCCAGCCCTCCTTTGCCAGAACCAGGGAGTGCTTTTCCAGCAGATGGGGCTTCTTCTCGATCTCTTTGATGATCTCTTCGACCATCTTCCGCTGGGTCCGCTGCCGTTCCGCATTGAGCTGGCAGAGGCCCTGCGCGATCCTGTCGGCCTCGTCGGGGCAGGTCGATGTGAGCAGATCCAGGGCCGCCTTGGCATGGGAGAGGCGGCCGGCCGCGTTGATCCTTGGGGCCAGCCGGAACGCGATATCCCCGGACCCGCTGCACTTCCCTTTAATGCCGCTGGCCCGCATCAGAGAGAGCAGCCCGGGCCGGCATCCGTTGTTGATCACATCCAGCCCGGCCCTGGAAAAGATCCGGTTTTCCGCGATCAGCGGCACCACATCGGCCACGGTTCCCAGGGCCACCAGATCGCAGAAATCCTTCAGATTCGGCTCGATGCCCTCTTTCCAGAAATCGGCCTCCCGCATATATTTCCGCAAAGAGATCAGCAGATAGAAGGCCACCCCCACCCCCGCGAGGTGATCCAATCCCGAGGTACAGTCTGGCCGCTTCGGGTTGACCACTGCCAGGGCTTGGGGCAGATCTCCGCAGACCTGATGGTGATCTGTGATGATCAGGTCGATCCCGGCCCTTTTGGCGGCCAGGGCCGCGTTATGGCTTCCGGTCCCGCAGTCCACGGTGATGATCAGCTTAATTCCCAGCGGTGCTGCAATCTGGGTCACATGCCGGCGGCGCAGACCATACCCCTCTTTGGAGCGATGGGGAATATAGGGCGTCACATCCGCGCCCGCGGCCCTCAGAAACTCATAAACAATTCCCGTTGCCGTGACCCCGTCCACATCGTAATCCCCGAAGATCAGGATCTTCTCCTTTGCCGTCAGGGCCTGATGAATCCGCTTTACCGCGATATCGAGATCCCGGATATCAAAAGGAGGCCGGATATCTTTGATGGTCGGCCGCATGAATGGCCGGGCCGTTTCCATCGAGGTGATCTTCCGGTTGACCAGCACCCCGGCCGTGATCGGGTGGCACCCCATCTCCCGGCAGAGAAGCTTTACCGCATTCTCATCAGGCTGCGCGATTTCCCATTTTTTTTCGTTCTGTTCCATCATAATGGCCAACACCTATACCCTATCTGCCCGGATTGGACAATAGGCAATCCCGGCCATCTGCCGATTCATGGGTTTTTCCAATGTTGCACCAAAGGCTGCATTGGACCTGAGGCCATCTATATCAAGCTGTTGACTTCAAAGGGAGAGAGGCACCTGATGCCGCCTGCTCCGCGCCGATTGCTCTCCAGGTTGACAAGGTATCGCGGCCCGCAGTCCGGATATAAGTTTTTGAACTGCTCAAGCCCCTTGAAATCCGAAGGCTTCAACCGTTTTTTCAATTTGATTTCAACCGGCCTTATCTCGCCCCCCTGATCCAACACCAGATCCACTTCCTGCCTGTTTTTGGTGCGCCAGAATTTGATCCCATCGATGGATGCCCCGGCTTTGATCAGTTCGGAAACCACAAAGCCTTCAAACAGAAAAGGGGCATCTTTTCGAATGTTCAATGGATTGAAATTGTTGATGAAATAGTTCCGGACCCCATTGTCCAGGAAGTATATTTTGGGCATTTTCACCAGTTCTTTGTTCCGATTGGTAAACCAGGGGGGATGAACTGTGATGATAAATGTTTCTTTGAGGATTTCGGTATAATTTCGTGCGGTTTTTTGATCGATCCCGGCCACTTGGGCCAACTCGCTGTATCGGGTCTCCTGACCGTGGTTTATGGCCAGATGGCGGATCAGGGTCTTGGCATGTTGAATCCGATTGATGTTCAGGAAATCGACCAGATCTTTTTTGACATACAGATCGAAAATGGAAGCCAATACCTCTTTTTTTTCACGCTCCGGCACCAGAGAGACCTCCGGGTATCCGCCGAACACCAGGAATCGATCCAACTCCTGAAAAGCATCGGGCATGAGCCCCGGCAGGTTCTCCGAGGTCACACCGGAGAGGTTTTCAAGCTGCTGAACCAGATCGTCTCTACCGATAAAATGAAGATGTTCTCTAAAACTCAAGGGGTAGATCCGCAATATCCGCTTGCGGCCGGCCAGACTTTCCTGGATTTGTTCGTTTATGGCCAGAGACGATGATCCGGATGCGTAAATTTTGACATTCGGATGATGGTCGCATACTGCCTTCAACGCCTTGCTGATATCCGAATACCGCTGAAACTCATCGAGAAAAAGGATGAACAGCTCCTCCTGCTCCGGTACATATCCATTCAACTTCAGCATATTGATAATATGCTCATATGTCCTGACCTGTTCATAATGAGAATAGATATCCAGGTCCAGAAACCGGCACGGGTGATCTTTCTTGAAGGCATCGAAGAGCTGCCGCAACAAGGTGGTCTTTCCGACCTGTCTTGCCCCCAAAAGGATGGTGATCTTGCCGTTCTCTTTCTGTTTTACCAGTTCTGCATAGATGGGACGATTTTTGGGCATGGCACCGGCCTTTTCAACTTTTATGGAACAACATTCCGAAAAAGTTTAAACTATTCTGGAATGGATGTCCAGAATTGTTTTGGACTCGGCCTGCACTATCGGATGAGGCTGTCGTGCGGGGTTTGGATTTCGGTCATGGGGAAGATTTGTCCTTGATGGGCTCTTTGGAAATCAAAAATCGCGCGGTGGGGCCGCTGCCCTCCCAACCCGTCCGGCTATATGGAGATCTGAGTCCTCTCCGCCTCGATCTCCTCCAGCCGTGCCTGCATCTCCCGGAGAAGGTTGTCGAACTGCCGGAGCTGTTTTGCAATATCGGTCCGGAAGATTTCGATCTCCTCTCTCCGCTGCGGCAGGGAGTGGGAAAACCGTTCCCCGAGACCGCTGTTTGCCTCGAAATGAGCCCGGAGCATTTCCTCACCGGTCTCCGCGGCATCGATGTACCGCTCGATGTCCTGAAGATGCTCCTGAAGCCGTGTCTCCACCGCTTCAAGGCGGCGGGTCTCCTGTTCCAGCTCCTGAACATACCCCTGATCCTTCCGCTCCCGCTTGTCCGAGCGGGTTCTTAATACATCGATCCATTGGGGAAGCTGCCGGGAGATCTCCGCGGCCTGGGTTCCGTGGGCATCATCGAGGCGCTCGATGTTCGCTCTGAGGTTGTTCACGGCCTCTTGCAACTCTTCGTATTCGCTACGGAGCCGCTCCCGACGCTCCTGCAGGGGGGCAAGTTCCGCCTCCCTTTTTCGTTTGTTTTCGGCAATGGTCTCCACTTCCCGGGACAGGGCGTCGATATCATGTTTGGAAAGCCGCCTTTGAATGGCCTCCAGCTCCGTCTTCTTTGCCAGAAGAGCGTCGAGCTGCTGCTTGCGGCTTCGGATCTCCTCCTCCTTTTCAAAGAGCGCGGATGACTGCTGGAATAGCAGTCCCTCATCCTTTATGATCTCGTCGATTCTGCCCTGAGCCGCGGTGAGCTTTTCCGAGACCAGGTTCGAATCCGTCGTGAACAGCTCCGAAAGGGAGGAGAGGTACTTCTGCTGGGCCTCCAGGCTGCTCTTCATTCGGGAGGCGAACCGGTCAAAGGCCGGATCTTCATCATCATGCAGAGCCTTGAGGCGGGGATGGTCGTACCGCTGCCGGATCAGCTCGACCGCATCCCCGAGGATGGCCGTCACCCCGTCCACCATATCGAACTCATCCGGATTCGAATTATCCATATCTGAATTGTCCGGGTCCGAACCTTCCAGCGCTTCGATGTCTGCCTTGATTTTTGCGATGATCTCTCTGTTTTGACTCATGCCTGCTCCTCACCCACCAGAATCTCCAGTCCGCCGAACATCTGCCGCAGGATGTCGCCCAGCTCGTATTCCGAGGCTTCGCCCTGGATGTCTTCAAAGATCAGATAGACCACCTTGGAACGGCTGATCCGCATCCCCAGTTTCCACTGATTGCCTGGAAGCCCCACGTTCGGCAGCTTTATTTTCAATGACTTTGAAAGTTTATCTTTAACAATCCGCCCCTTTGATTCTGGATCGACGTATAAGACGATATCCGGGGATTCATTGTGAGCCTTGACCGGGAATTGGGCATAGGAGACTTTTTCGTATTCGCTGAGCTTCTTTCCGCCGATGATGATCGGAATATTGCAGGATTCTTTGCGGAATTCCCCCGGTTTCTTATCGGGAACGAGGCGGTATCCCTCCACGCCGATGGTGTGCTCATACTTCTCCTCCACCTGGATCATATCGTTTGCGATCAGGGCCGCGCCGTAGGAGATGGCAAAGCGGGAGATTTCCTGATTGCTCCGTCCGTTGTCCCCCGCCCCGTTGAGTTTCTCCTTCCAGAAATTTTTGACCGTCTCCCGAACCAGGTAGAACTGGGAAAAGCCGCCCACGAAGAAGAGGGCGTCCACGCCCTGTTTCTTCTCCTCCATCGCCTTTTTGACCCGCTCCAGCACTTTGATGATGCCGACTTCGATCTCCTTGAACGCCTCCTGAATATCGTTGAAGTCGAATTTGATTTTCCCGGCCTTCAGAATTGCTTTCTCCCGGAGATCCGGATCATCGATGGCATTTTTGATCCATTTGGTGATGTTCGTATGATGGTTGACCTTATATTCCTGCAGTTTCACATAGAGTTCCAGAAAATCCGGATCATTGATATTCTCGGGTTTCCCCTCCTTTTTCATGGCATTCAGCAGGAGCCGCTGGTCGAAGCAGACCCCGGCCTTGCCGAGCTGCACCCGCCCGTTGCCGTCATTGTGAAGCTCTTCGACCTTTCCGGGGGAGATCCGGCAGAGGGTGACGTCAAAGGTTCCGCCGCCCGTGTCGCAGATGAGGAGGTTTCCTGTAAAGGATTCGGCCGATTTTTCCCGGTATGCAAAGGCATAATAGGCCGCGGCCGCCACAGGTTCGCTGATCAGGCGGATCAGGGGCAGTTTCAGGTTTTCGCTGACAATGGCCTGTAGGAGGCTTCTGCCGGCATGGTCCATGGCTCTGTCCCATACATGGGGCACGCTGAAAACGATTCCGTCGATATTCCCCTTCTGGGTTTTGAAGCTGATGGCCTCATCGCTTTCCAGCAGCAGGATGTGGCGAAGATAGTCTTCGATCACGGCTTCGGGCTGCTTCTTCTTTGCCCAGTCGTGCGCTTTCCGTTCCTTCTCTGTCTGGGGGAGCACCATCTTCAGGTTGTTGCAGAAAAGAACGTCCGGGTCTCCGGCATTGCCCAGCGCGGCCCGGCCGAT
>JAABSZ010000030.1:0-26264 GCA_011390135.1 Desulfobacteraceae bacterium
GATAGGCCAGGATCATCTCCTTGAGCTTCCGGGTATAGCTGCGCTCCGGGGTGAGAAAAAAGGAACGGGCCACCTGCTGGGTGATGGTGCTGCCCCCCTGCACCACCTCCCCGGCCTCCATGTTCTTCAGAAATGCCCGGAGAATGCTGAAGGGGTCCAGGCCAGGATGCTCGAAGAACCGGCCATCCTCTGCAGAGACAAAGGCCTGGATCAACCGCTTCGGCATTTGGGATACGGGAAGGAGGATCCGGCGTTCCTTATAGAACTCACCGATTTTCCGGTCATCGTGGGAATAGACCGATGTCACCACCGGGGGTCGGTAGTCGTTCAATGTATCGATGCGGGGAAGATCGGCCTGAAGGTCGATAAAGTATTGATATGCAAGGTATGCCCCCGGCAGAACCACGATCAGAACCAGCAGAAGAAGCGCAATAAAAAAAGAGTGCAACATAACCCACAGGAGCGAAAAAAACTCTCGCACCAAAGATGATGATCTTCTCTTCTCTTTTGTCTCTTCGTCTTGCTTCTTCATGGCCCACCCTTTTTAACAGATTCTTAGGAATATGATAAAGGGAAATCTGAAGGGAATCAATACCTGTAAACGCTTATTTTGACGCCGGACACCGGTACAGGAGAAGGGGGCAGGGGGGATTCACCCCTTAAATACCTGTAATACCTTATTTACGCATTGGCAAAATTGGGATATAATACGCCAATTATAAGCACAACCCTTAAGGAGGAGGATTATGGCAGAGAAGATCGGTTTTCTTGGAATGGGCCTCATGGGTAGGCTGATGGCCGCGCGGGTACTGGAAAAGAGTACGGAAAAGGGATATGATCTTATGGTCTACAACCGCACCCAAGAGAAGACCCGCACACTTGCAGAGGCCGGGGCAGAGGTGGCGCGGACCCCTGCGGAGATCGCGCGTTGGGCAGATCTCCTCATCCTGATGCTCACTGGCCCTGAAGCGGTGGATGCGGTGCTGGAGGGAGAGGAGGGAATTCTCGGGGCTCAAGGCGGTGCAAAGACCCTCATCAACATGAGCACGGTTCCGCCAAAATATTCCCGGAATCTGGAGAGACGGCTGCAGGAAAAGGGGCTCGTCTTTGTGGAAGCCCCGGTGGCAGGCTCTGTAAAGCCGGCAAAAACCGGAGATCTGGCCATTCTGGCCGGAGGCCCACAGGAGCGGGTCAACGAGCTGGCCGAGCTGCTGGAGTGCATGGGAAAAAAGATCATCTACTGCGGCCCGGTCGGGATGGGAACCGCCATGAAGATGTCTGTCAATCTCCTGCTCGGCATCATGATGGAGGGGATCTGCGAGGCCGTCAACTTCGGGGAGAAGTGCGGCCTGGACCGGGACTTCGTCTTCAATGTCCTCACCTCCGGGGCACTCGGATCGGGGCTCTATAACGGAAAGGCCGAGATGATCCTCTCGGGCGAATATGATGTTGAATTTCCCTTCAGGCATCTGCTCAAGGACATCGGCTTCGTCCTGGAGACCGCTGAAGAAAACGGTGCGGCCGCGCCTGCAGCCAGTAACCTTTCGGATCTGCTGGCCCAAGGCGTGGATAGAGGGCTTGGGGATCTGGACATGGCAGCCCTCAAAAAAGTGCTGGAGGATCTCTCGACCGGTTCATGATTCGAATCTTTTCTTCAACCATACCAGAAATTCTTTGAAAAGGAGACCCGATGGGACTCTATCACCTGAAAAAGATCTTTGATCCGCAATCCATCGCGGTGATCGGCGCAAGCTCCAAAGAGGGAACCGTCGGATATGCGCTCTTGAAAAACCTGACAGACGGCGGGTTCGAGGGCGACATCTTTCCGATCAACCCCAATCACAGCGAAGTGCAGGGGAGAAAAGCCTATAAGTCGATTCAAAAAGTGGACCGAGAACCGGATCTGGCCATCATCGCCACCCCCATTCAAACAGTTCCCGATGTCATGCGCCAATGCGCGGACAAAGGGGTGGGGGGCGCGATCATCATCTCGGCCGGGGGCAAGGAATCAGGGGAGAAGGGGCAGAAGATCGAGCAGGAGATCGAAAGCATCGCCCGGAAGAACGGGATTCGGGTGGTGGGCCCCAACTGCCTCGGGATCATCCGTCCCGGGAAGAATCTAAACGCCAGCTTTGCCCCGCATCTGCCGGCGGACGGGAAGATCGCGTTTCTCTCCCAGAGCGGGGCCATCTGCACCTCCATCCTCGATCTTTCGGTGCAGGAGGGCTTCGGCTTCAGCCATTTCGTCAGCACCGGCTCCATGCTCGATGTCGATTTCGGGGATCTCATCGACTTCTTCGGCAATGACTATAGGGTGCAGAGCATCCTCCTCTATGTGGAAAGCCTGACCCACTTCCGGAAATTCATGAGCGCAGCCCGTGCCGTCTCCCGGGTCAAGCCCATTATCGTACTCAAGGCCGGCAGAAGCGGCGCAGGCGCGAAGGCCGCAGCCTCCCACACGGGCGCGATGGCCGGTTCGGATGATGCGTATGATGCGGCCTTCAAGCGGGCCGGCATTGTTCGGGTCGATACCATCGGAGAACTCTTCGACTGCGCGGAGCTGCTGGCCAAGCAGCCCCGGCCTTCGGGAAACCGCCTCGGGATCATCACCAACGGCGGGGGCCCCGGCGTAATGGCCGCGGACGCGCTGGCCAAATACGGCCTTCAGCCGGCCGAGCTGCCCCAGGAGACAAAGGAGAAGCTCAACGAGGTTCTTCCGCCCTACTGGAGCCACGGCAATCCCATCGATGTTCTCGGCGACACACCGCCCGAAGGGTATGCCAAGGCCGTGCAGATCTGCATGGAATCGAGAGCCTTTGACGGGCTGCTGGCCCTCTTCAGCCCCCAGGCCCTGAGCAGGCCCACGGCAACCGGCAAAGCACTGGTGGAGCGATTCGAAAAAAAGCGCTTCCCGGTGGTGGCCGCGTGGATGGGCGGCGTGGATGTGGCCGAGGCCCGGGAGCTGCTGAACAAAGCACAGATTCCCACCTACGGAACCCCCGAGGATGCCATCCGCGCCTTCATGTATCTCTACGAGTACGGGCAGAATCTGGAAGCCCTCCGGCAGGTTCCGCCGAAACTCTCCGGAGAACTCTCCTTTGACCGGGAGAGGGCAAAGGCGCAGATCCAAGGCGGAATGGATAGGGAGAATCGAACCCTGACAGAGATCGAAGCCAAGGAACTCCTGAAGGCTTACGGCCTGCCGGTCAACCGGACCGAAAAGGCCGCATCCGCGCAGGAGGCCGTAGAAAAGGCCGAAGATATGGGATATCCGGTGGTTCTGAAAATTCTCTCCCCGGACATCAGCCACAAGACCGATGCCAATGGCGTCGCGCTGGATCTGAGAAACAGCGCGGAGGTGGAAAAAGCCTTTGACGGGATCATGGCCGCGGCAAGGGATTATTCCGCGGACGCAGAGCTTTCAGGGGTGACGGTGCAGCCGATGCTACCCCGCGGCGACTTCGAGATCCTGATCGGCGCGAAAAAGGATGCCAACTTCGGCCCGATGATCCTCTTCGGACTGGGCGGCATCTATACCGAAGTGCTCAAGGATCGGGCACTGGGACTGCCGCCCCTCAACAGAACTCTTGCCCGGCGCCTCATGTCGGGGACCAAGATCTATACCCTGCTCAGCGGCTACCGGGGGCGGAAGGCCGACCTGGAGAGCATCGAGGAGATGCTGATCCGCATCTCTCAACTGGTGATGGATTTCCCCGAGATCTCGGAGCTGGACATGAACCCGGTGATCATCCATAAGGGAAAGGCCGAGGTGGTGGATGCCCGGATCATCGTCGAGGAGACCCAAGCCGAAAGTACCGGTCATCTGGTGATAAGCCCCTATCCCCAGGAGCACGAACGGCAAAAGACCACGGATGAGGGGCTCGATCTCTTTGTCCGGCCCATCATCCCCGAGGATGCGCCGCTGCTCCAGTCCCTCTTTGATGTCCTCTCCCCCACCAGCATCTACCGCCGATTCTTCAGCCACGTCAGCAAGCTCACCCCGGAGATGATGGCCCGCTTCACCCAGATCGACTATGACCGGGAGATGGCGCTGGTGGCCATCACCCAAGAGAATGGAGAGGAGAAGATGGTGGGGGTGGCCCGGATCATCGGAGACCCGGACGGTGAGATCGGAGAGTTCTCGGTGCTGGTGGGAGACCCGTGGCAGAACATGGGGGTGGGAGGGACCCTGCTGGGCAGTTGTCTTGAGATCATGAAGCAAAGGTGCATGAAAAGGGTCTGGGGGCTGGTGCTTCCGGAAAACCGGGGGATGATCCGGCTCGGAAAGAAGCTCGGCTTTAAAACCGAGCGATCCGAAGACGGAGAATTGCAGCTCGCCATCGATCTTACAGGAGTGGAGTGTGTTGGTATCTAAAGAAAAAGGGGTTCTTCTTTGCAGCGATCTGGATCGAACCATTCTTCCCAACGGGCTTCAGGAGGAATCTCCTGAAGCCCGGCAGATCTTGAGAAGAATTTCTCAAAAAGAGGAGCTGACCCTGATCTATGTCAGCGGCCGCAGCGAGTCCCTGCTGAAAGCGGCTATCGAGGAATATGATCTCCCGGTTCCGGATCTGGCCATCGGAGATGTGGGGACGACCATCTATGCACCGAATCAGGACTGGAGTTCTTGGACCGACTGGATGGAGGAGATAGCCCCGGACTGGCAGGGAAAGACCTGGAAGAATCTGGCGGAGATGTTTTCAGACATAGATGGAATTCGACTCCAGGAGCCGGAGAAACAGAACACCTGTAAATTGAGCTACTATGCCGACCCGTCCGAAGATTACCGGCCCCTGGTGGGGGAAGTCAAGCAGCACCTGAAAGACCGAGCCATCCGGGCAAGCGTCATCTGGAGCATCGATGAGACCGAAAATATCGGACTGCTGGACATCCTGCCCCAAAGGGCCACCAAACTCCACGCCATCCGGTTTGCCATGAAGAAGCTGGGCTTTTCCGAAGCCAGAACCGTCTTTGCCGGAGACAGCGGAAACGACCTGAAGGCGCTGACCAGCGGCCTTCAGGCGGTGCTGGTGAAAAATGCAACGGACCATGTCCGAAAAGAAGCCCTGGCAATTCTAACCCAAAGGGGAATTCCAAAAGATCGGCTCTATCTTGCCCAAGGAAATTTTCTAGGAATGAACGGAAACTATTCGGCAGGTGTGCTGGAGGGCCTTGCCCATTTTCTGCCGGAGACCCGGCAATGGATGGAAGACGACAAATGAAAAAAAGAGGCTTCTCCCCCTCTCCTTTGGCTTTGGCGTCCTTTATTCTTTTACTCGGGTTTCGAATCCGAAGCCGTTGAATGAGATGCCTATCCTTTGGCTTTGGCGTCCTTTATGTCTTTTACGTCCTTTATGTCCTTTTTGAAAATAAAAGAAGAAGTCACACTGAAACTTCCGAAGATCTCTTCTCGGCTTCAACCCTATCCGGCCCTTTGAACCCAAGATAGAGCGTAACCAGAATAATCCCCCCGCTGATGAGCATCCAGAGCCCGCCCCACATCATCGTGGTCCCGCCGAACTCCTGGGCCAGCATAAAGGCGTCCGACCGTAGATGCGATCTCGATATCGTATCGCTGTATATATCCAGCGGCACATAGACCATGCTGGTAAGGCCGATGAGCTTCAGGACGAAGTCGTTGACCCGTTCACCGGCCAATGCGCCGATCCCCAGCATGGCCAGCCCCATCAGAAGGCTGAAGACAAACCCGTAGAGGTTGCGGACGAAAAGGAAACAGATGCCGATCACCAGAACCCCTAAAATGATCATCACGGCCTTGTCCAGCCGGCCCCGCGCGGCCGCCAGATAGATCACCACCCCCCAGAGAAGCGATCCGAGATACCCGGCCGTCAAGACCCAGAATCTCGACCCTCCCCTGGAGAGGACATGTCCTCCCTGATACCGCTCCACCACCAGCTCCGTCACCTCTCCGCCGGTGGCCACCGTCATCAGCGCGTGGGAGGATTCATGGAAGAAGACCACCAGCACCTTGAGGGGATAGATCAAAAAATTGTGCCAGAAGATGAAGATCAGGGCCAGCAGGAGGAAGAGCGTCAGGGTCTGGATCAATGTATGGGTTGATTTCCCTTTCATCAACTCCCGCGTATGGCCCCCTGTCCGTTAGAACTCTTCTTCCGCATCATCCGGATTCCCGTCGTTGATCTTCTCCCGGAGCTTGCCGGAGCATTTGAAGGTAACTACCCGCCGCGGTGAAAGCATCAGATCCTCACCCGTGGCCGGATTCCTGCCCCGGCGGGCCTTTTTCTCATTTATGCAGAACTTGCCGAAACCGCTGATCAGAACATCCTCTCCCTCCTCCATTGTCTGCTTGAGGATCTCCAGCAGCGTCTCCACAACATCCACACTCTTGCGCTTGGGAAAACCAAGCTGATTATGCACTGTCTCTACAATCTGAATTTTCGTCAAAGCCATATCCCGATTATATCCCTTTTTTCAGATGGTTACTATATTAAACCGAGTGTAGAACCATGTTTGCCTTTTGTCAAGGAATAAAATCGGATATGGCCCTGTGGATGCGCATCTTGTAATCCTTACATCACAACCCGAAGGCGGTCCCGAACCGCTTTGACATTGACCACATCCTCCACCAGCTCCAGAATCCGCTCTTTCTGCTCCGGGCTCAATACGGTCCCATCGAGGGTGACAACGCCATTCTCTGTGCTGACATCGATATCCGCGCCCTCAACCCGCTGGTTGAACATCAGTGTGGTCTTGACCTTGGTGGTAATCCAGGCATCCGTTGCAAAACGCTTGGTCTGGATCAGGGGGCTCTTCTCCTTTGCCGCGGCAACAGCCTCGGGAGAGACCTTCAACTGATCCTCCACCCGGCTGACCCCGCTGGTCTCTGCCGCGATCTGCAGGGCAAGCTTCCGCTCGGTTTCAGTGTTCACATACCCCGAGAGGTTTACCACACCATCCTGGGTGTCCACATCGATCTGGAGCCCTTCGGTATTCTCGTTCCAGAGCAGATTGGACTTGACCTTGGCCGTGATGGTCGAATCCTTGACAGATCGCAGGAATGTGGAATCCTCCCGCTCTATCGGGGGTTTCTGGCCATCGGCAACCACTTCGATGTCATTGACCACCGATTTCACCCCGGTCACGCCCCGGGCGATCTGCTCTGCAAGCTCCCGTTCAATGGAACTTTCAACATTTCCCGTCAGCCGAACAACCCCCTCTTCCACATCCGCATCCAGATCAAAGGGGCTCAAATATTCGTTCAATGTATAGGTCGTCATCAGCTTCGACTCTATCCAGAGATCCGAGCCCTCATTTCCGGGCGGATCGGCCCCATACAGGGGAGCAGAGAAGAGAAGGCCGAGGGCAGCACATAGTGCGACTGCCGGCTTTAAAACTTTCATATGGGAGAACTTGAACTTCATGATCCGTCACCTCTGTTTCTCTTTTTTTGGTTGAACTGCCGTGAGTCTTCCAAGAGCCGCATCGATACCCATTCAGATCCGTTACAGATCCGATTCAGGTCCAGTTCAGATCCAGTTCAGGTCCGGTTCAGATCCGGAAAAAGACTCGGGCAGCTCTTTGAAGTATTTTGTAATAATCAGACCTTTGACTTTTTGCGGCCCATGAACAGAAAGATGACAAACATAACGAGAAAGATAATAAAGAGGATCTTCGCGATCTCTGCCGATACCCCTGCGATTCCGGTAAAGCCCAATACGGCTGCAACCAGCGCGATGACCAGAAATGTCAATGCCCATCCTAACATGATATCCTCCTTTCGGCTAAAAAAGGGTTGAAGAGAGAATCCGATCCTCTCCTCCTGCCCGGTTTCGATCGACCTGCCCGGTTTCCATCGAAATGATCGAATCTTTTTCCGATGATCCTGATTTCCATACTATCCACGGAGAAAAGAAAAGTATATGGGAAAAAGCCTTTATATCCGAGCCCTGTTCGCTGTATTTTTTACAAAAGCGGTTGCGGTTTTCCGGAATTGAAATCCCCTGTAAAAAGGACGAAAAAATGGACCGAGTGGAGAGAGCGGACATAGTGGCGGTTGAAACCCCAAGAGCTTTGCAGGGATCTTCATTTCCGGAATTCACCTAAACCGGATCGGAAAAAACTGTTTTTTGCGGGGAAGGATTTCTGTCAAGAGACCTGGCAATGGTGTCGAAGGTCTTTCGAGCGCCCTTGAAGTCGAAGCGGTTCAACTGATCTCCCAGACGGTCCGCTGCATCTGAAAGCCCTTGATTGCCCAGATATCCCCGGACATGGAAAAACCGCTCCTCTGCCTCGGGGCTGTTTCGGGAAAGGAGGTTTCCCAGTTCATCCAGTTGTTTTTCGGCATCTGCGGCATCCGGAGGGAAAATTTCCGGAGATGGTGCAGATTCAGCCTCTTCCATGTCCCGGCCCATAGCGATCACTTGGTCCAGCGCCTTTTGAAATTCATTCAAGGAACCCTTTGGATCTTCAACACCGGTTCGGATCTCCCTCTCCAGCCTACTTGAAGCTGAAAAGAGCGAATTTGCCGAAAGATTCCCGGCCACCCCCTTCACCTCATGGGAAAGCTGGGATGCCCTCTCCCGATCCCCCTCCTCCAGGGCCATCCGGATACGATCCCCCATATCCGCATACTCCCGGCAGAAGCGTGTAAAGAGGCGAAGGAAGAGCGCCTTTCTCCCGGAAAGACGGCCCGTGGCCTCATCGATATCCACGATGTCGGATGACAAAGGCTCTGGCTGGGCCGGGGATTTTTTTTCTCTTTCCGGCATCGGATCGATCCATCTGACCAATGTTGAAAAGAGGTGCTCCATATCGATGGGCTTGCTCACATAATCATCCATTCCCGCGGCAAAACAGCGCTCCCGGTCCCCTTTCATGGCATGGGCCGTCATTGCAATCACCGGCGGAGACTTGCCATTGGGAAAGCTGGCCCCCATCCCCTTGATCCTTCGGGTCGCTTCGTATCCATCCATCTCCGGCATCTGGACATCCATCAGCACCGCATCAAATCTTTTTCGAGCCACAGCCTCCAGCGCGGCCTTACCATTGGGCGCGAGGGTAACGTCAATGCCGGCATCTTTCAGGATCTCCAGCGCAACCTCCTGGTTGATGGGATTGTCCTCCACCAGCAGAACTGAAGCTCCCCAAAGGCTCGGATCGGGCCCAACTGCTTCGGATTCGGCCCAATCGGATAAAAGTCCGGGAACCGGCACCGGGCCAAAAGGAAGAATACACTGGAAGGTGCTTCCCCTTCCCGGCTCGCTCCATGCCCGGATCTCCCCGCCCATGATTTCAGTCAGACTTTTGGAGATGGCCAGCCCCAGTCCGGTTCCGCCATACTTCCGGGTGGTGGATCCGTCGGCCTGGGTAAAGGAGTCGAAAAGCCTTGTCATTTCCGATCTTTCAATGCCGATGCCGGTATCGGCCACCGAAAATCGGAGCCGGATCTCCTTCCCGGTATCGACCTCGGAATCCACTGTGACCGTGACGCTCCCCTGTTCCGTGAATTTGACGGCATTGCTCACCAGATTCACCAGGATCTGGTTCAGGCGCAGGGGATCGCCCTTCATATGCTTTGGAACCCCCTCCCCCTTTTTCAGATGCAGGGGCATCGATTTCCCCGCGGCCTTATCGACAAAGAGCGCAAACAGGTTCTCCAGCAGTTCATCCAGATCAAAGGTGACGCTTTCCAGATCCAGCATTCCGGCCTCGATCTTCGAAAAATCGAGGATGTCGTTCAATATACCCAGAAGAGTATGGGAAGATGCCCGGATCTTCTTCATATACCCCTGCTGCTGGAAATTCAACCGGGTCTTCATCACCAGATCGGTCAGCCCCATGATCGCGTTCATGGGGGTGCGGATCTCATGGCTCATGTTGGCCAGAAACTCGCTTTTGGCCTTTGCCGAAGCCTCTGCGGCCTGCCGCTCCCGCTCGGCTCGCTCCCGGGCTTTCCGCTCGGTGATGTCCATCATCAAGCCATCATAGAAGAGAATCTTTCCCGAGGAATCCCGCTCTGTCCGGACCGAAAGGGAAACCCAGATCCGTCCGCCATCCTTTCTTCTGGCCTCGCTCTCGAATCCGATAATCCGTTCCTCCTGTTCGAGCCGGTCGATAATCTCCTGTCGGTGTTCAGGATAAACATACAACTGATGTTCGATATCTGTAACCGATTCCATAAGCTCTTGAAAAGAGCGATACCCCAGCATCCGCGCCATGGAAGGATTGGCCCTGAGAAACCGGCCATGGGTATCGGTCTGAAAAAGCCCCTCCACAGCATTGTCGTAAAGGGTTCGAAACCGCCGCTCCGACTCCTTCAAACGGGCATAGTAGAGCATGATCACAGAGAGGGTCGCGGCCATCAGCATGATCGCTCCGGTGATATTGGCCACCATTCCGGCATAGATCCCCTTCCGGCTGAAGGCCATCTGAGCAACAGCGATGACTCTGCCCTCATAGAAGATATCTGCGGCTCCGGTCTCGAACCACGATGAGTTCTTCTGAAAAAAGGAGAAATCCCGATCCCGATAGAGAGGAGCGCTTCGGGTGATCAGGGAAACGCCATCGGTGAGAACGCTGACATAGACCACCCGGCTTTCCAGGAAAAGGGCTTCGGCAAAATTGTTGAGATAGTCGTAGTTGAACTGCCAGATGGCCGGAGGAAGGGTCTTCTCCGCAAGCTGCAATGCGTGGGAGAGACGATTTGCCATCTCGTCATTTACCCCGCGGATGTTGTATCCGATGATCAGAGCGGAAAAGAGCAGCAGAAAGAAGAGCGCCGCGGCAATTCGTCCCCAACTGAAAAAAGGGGAGATTGGATCTCTATGGATGGAGATCTTCTCATTCATGAAACTTCAAGTAGAGATCTTCCCTTTTGTTACCGATCATCGCCGGTCTTCAAGAACACCTCATTGTAAAGCCTTCGATAGTTCTCCAGGCTGTTCGGATCGAGCCATCTTTCATATGCCCCCCGATACCGCTCCGTAGGACGCTCCTCCAGAAGGATCTGATCGATTTGGCCGATGATCTCTTTCCCCCAGTCGGTTTTGGAACAGGCCACATGCCCCAGCCATGCATCATAGGTTCCCTCGTTTTCCGCGAGCGCGATGGTGACGATCTCATCTCTTACCCCCATCCTCTCTGCCACATAGAGTACCTCCTCGGGAAGGCCGAGCATGGCATCGAGCCGTTGAGAGAGCAGCATCTTCAACAAACTTTCGAAGACATCCTTCCCTGAATGGTTAAATAGCCTCTCCGGATGGGCTTCCAGCACCGCATCGATGCTCTTGCCGTAGGAACGGCCCCGGGAGACCCCGAGCCGGATCTCATCCTTCAGGATATGGGCCAGCCCAAGGGAGGATGCATTGTTGAAGTGTTCCCACTTATTCCGGGTCGTGATCAATCCATTGGGGAGGGTAAAGGTACTCGGGATGGAAAAGAGCATGTATTCCTCCCGCTCCGGAGTCTTGAAGAGGGCCACGTTGCAGACCGGCTTCCCCTGTTTGTACTCATGGGTCATCCGCGCGAGGTTGCCCATCATCTTATCGTGATGGTATTCGGTCAGATTCTCCGTGAGAATGTCGGTGATGACATCCTCGTACCCCATGCCGGCCAAAGGCCCCTCATGGATATATCCGGGCGGAAAGAGCACCTCCATCCAGGTGACGCTCTTCTCCTCTGCTTCGGCCCAGACCGGAACCAGAAACATGGCCAGAAAGAGCATACCCGGAATGATCCGCCAAAGTTTTCCCATCCTGCTGCAGAGCATCTCTAACTCCTACTGTAAAAGGTTGACAGCTTAACCAGCAATTTCAGGATACTTCATTTTTTCAATCGAGAAAATTATATTTTTTCAATCCCTCGATGATCCCCCAGGCATTGGTCCCTTCGGCAAAGTAGATCCGGCGTCTGCCCCGCAGTTGATCCATATCCTGTGTATGGTTTGCCACAACCACCCCCCGGACAGTCCCTTTCATCATCTCTGCATCGCTGCCCGAATCCCCGCAGACCAGCATGTTCTCCATCGGGATCTCCCACTTGTAGCTGAGATAGCGGATCGCCTTGTTCTTGGAGGCTCTGTGGGGGAGAATGTCGAGATACTTTTCATGGGAATAGACGAGATTGTAATGGAATCGGTCTTTTGCCAGCAGCGCATGAATCCGCGCGATCCGATCCTTTTTCGGCGCCATCCTATAGGAGATCTTGAACCGATGCTGCGCCTTCTCCTCTCGATACCTCAGAAAATCGAGGGGATCAAGGATTTTTTTGATCCGGTCCCGCTCCCAGTTCTTTGAGATATGGCTCCGCCACCCCTTGTCCAAAAAGGTTCGGGACCGATAGAAGATCCCCGCGCCCACCGAGGAGATGATGATATCCGGAACCATGATATTCTTCTCCTCCAGAATCCCGATCGCCTCCTCCGCCACCCTTCCCGTGACCACGCCGAAACCGATCTTTCCCCCATTCTCCCGGAGCAGTTCCATCAGCTCCTGAAGCCCATCATCATCTCCGGTCAGGGTGTTGTCGATATCGGTGAAGAGCATCCGATTCAGCTTTGTCAGCCGGTTGCCGATGGGGCTCGTTTCCGGAGCTTCGCCTTCCGCGGCCTGACGCCCCTTCAGCAGGGGCTTCAATTCTTCCAGATACTTCTCCACATGGGAATCCCAGTTGTAATGGATGTTGACCCCGCGGATCCCGGCCGCGGAATACTCCTTCCACTTCTCATTGTCCGCGATGATCGTCTTCAGGGCTTCGGCCACAGCCTTCGTGTCGGTCGGCTCCACGAGAATCCCGTTGCGGCAGTTGGCGACGATATCCCGGGGCCCTCCATCATCAGTGGCCACAATGGGCAGGCCGCAGCCCGATGCTTCGATCAGCGTCAGGCCGAAGGGCTCTGTATACGCGATATTGGCAAAGACGCCCTTCTTCTCGGCAGCAAGGCGATAGAGCGCCGGCACCTCCAGAGTGAAATCATGCTTTTTGGGAATGGCCATCTTGCCGTAGAGGTCGTACTTGTCCATCAGCAGCAGCATCTCTGTGAGGACATTCTTCTCATTATCCCCCATCCGGCTGATATCCTTCCGGATGCCTGCGAAGACCGCGAGATTGGCCATGGCCTGAAGATCCCGGTCTTTGCCGTAGGTATCGATTAGCCCGGAGATGTTCTTCCGCTTGTCGGCCCGGCAGAGGGCCAGGATCAAAGGCTTGTCCGGCTGCATAAAGAAGCGGTTGAGTTCCTCCTGCAAAGAGGCCCGGGCCTGGATCGCCTCCTCGAGCTTCTTCATCTCCGGCATAAGATCGTAGTAATAAGGATAGAACTTCTCAAGGTTGACCCCCGGCGGAATCACCCGGTACTTTCCCAGCCCCTTGTTCTCATACATGCCATACTGCTTCTCGATCTCCTGCCGGGTGCTGGTGATGATAAGATCCGCATTTCTGACAATCTCCTCCTCCACCCAGATCCGGCGGGACATCCTGTAGGCCCGGTCGATCTCCTCCTCGCTCATCCCCTCGTTTTGCAATTTCTGCTCTTTTGGCCGGCCCAAAGAGTGGCCCGTGAAGACAAAAGGGGTTTTGAAATAGTCGGAGAGCTGGTGGCAGATATATCCCGCGTCCGGATAATGGCCATGGATGATGTCCGGAGTATCCTTCTCCTTTCGGATGAACTTGATGGTCTTGTCGATAAACTCATCCAGATGGGGCCAGAGCAGCTCCTTTCGCATATACTTTCTTCCGCCGCACTGAATCCGGACGATGCGGAACTTCTCCGAGATCTCTTCGATATGCCGGCTGTAATCCTCGGAGACCTGTTTATCCGCAATGAGACGGGTAAAAAGATCGACCCGGCGCACTGAATCATGGCGGCTCAATGCCTCGGCCAGTTCGATCACATATTTGACCTGCCCCCCGGTATCCGCATCCCGGCCCAGTTCCATGCTCTCATACCGCACAAGTCCGTGGACGCTGAACATCTGAATGTATCTTCTCTCGGTCATGCCGCCCCCTTTACAAAGCCAAGGTTGGTCATCGATGATGGATCCGGCCCATCGGTCCGGTATCCTCTTTTTTTTTATCAGAATCTGCAGAAGAAAACAACCGGACCAACTTCTATGTTGACAGAACCCTGTCATCCCATTAAAGTATTTTGCATTCATTCCCTTATGTAACAATGTTAGGAGAATGACGAATCCAATTCAATAATTTTAAGCGCCACAGGAAATGATTTATTTTTTTGCGTTCAACCCTCCAGGAGGATAATTTTGGTCTACTCAAGGATACTGGTCCTGCGTTTCCCCAGATCAGTCGTACATAAACCCCTTGTCTGCCGCCTTGTCAAAGATTTCGATCTGACGTTCAATATTCTCAATGCCCAGGTATTCCCGAGAAAAGAGGGGATTCTGGTGCTGGAGCTTTACGGTTCCCGAAAAGACTTCCGCATGGGGGTTCAGTATCTCAAGGATCAGGGCGTCGGGGTGCAGAATGCCGAGCAGGAGGTCAAACGGCATCAGGATCGATGCACCCACTGCGGGGCATGCACTGCGGTCTGCCCTACCGGAGCCCTTTCCATTCAGCGGCCCGAGATGATAGTGGAATTCGATCAGAAGAAGTGCAGCGTCTGTGAACTCTGCGTACCGGCCTGCCCCACCCGGGCAATGAAGGTCCGGCCCAAATCCCAGACTTTTTTTGAGTAAATGGTCATCCGATGAAAAACGGGAAGTCCCAAAACGAAATCACAGCCATCGCGATCAGCGGCGGCATCGACTCTCTGATGGCGGCCCATAGGCTCAAGGAAGAGGGACATTCCCTCATCGGCCTTCATTTCCTCACCGGATACGAGCATACAACCCCGAAGCAGATCCGGGCCGTGGCCGCACAGCTCGATATGCCGGTCCATATCATCGATTGCAGCCATATCTTCCAGACCCAGGTGGTCGATTATTTTGTCCGCACCTATTTTGAGGGGATGACCCCCAACCCCTGCCTCGTCTGCAACCCTCTCATCAAATTCACCGCGCTCTGGGAAAAGGCCGCAGATCTCGGGGCAACGAAGCTGGCCACAGGACATTACGCAAGGGCCGGGAAGGGGGCCAATGGCCGGATGCGCCTGCTGAAGGGGGTCGATCCTGAAAAAGATCAATCCTACTTTCTGGCCTTTTTGACCCAGGAGCAGTTGAAAAGGGCTCTTTTTCCAATCGGGGATATGACCAAGGAGAAGATCCGGGAAAAGGCGCGAAAGCTCGGATTGAAAGCCGCGGATATTGAAAGCCAGGATGTCTGCTTTATCCGGGAGACCTCCTGCGGCGAATTCCTCACCCGCCAGGCCCCGGTGGAGAACCGGCCCGGCCCCATCGTCGATACAAAGGGCAACCTCATCGGAGAGCACCAGGGGCTACATCTCTTTACCCGGGGCCAGCGCCGGGGGATCAACTGCCCCGCCACCGAGCCCTATTATGTGATCCGGCTGGACCGGGATTCGAACCGGCTCATCGTCGGAACCAGAGATGATCTTCTCTCACGGAGCTGTACTGTTGAAGGGATCAACTGGATCATCCCCCCGCCCAAAAAAGAGCCCATCGAGGCATCGGTCCGGGTGAGATACCGCACCGAGGGGGCCTGCGCGCAGATAATCCTCCAGCAGAAAGAAAAAGCCCTGATCACCTTTGATACGCCCCAGATGGCCGTGACCCCGGGCCAGGGGGCCGTCTTCTATGACGGAGATCTGGTACTCGGCGCCGGGTGGATCAGAACAGTATGAAGATGACCTATATCATCACGACCCTGGGCTGCCGGGTCAATCAGTCTGAATCGGAATCGATTGCCCGCCAGCTCCAAAGAGAGGGGTGGAGGCCCGCAGCCCTTGACTCGGGCCCGGCCCATCTGCATATCATCAACACCTGCACCGTCACCGGAAAGGCCGCTATGCAGGCGAGGGGCGCGATCCGCAGCGCCATCCGTTCCACCCCGGATGGGCTGATTCTGGTCACCGGCTGTTTCGCGCAGACCGAAACCGAAGCCGCGGCCGCGATCGAAGGGGTCCATTATGTGGTGGGACAAAGCTGGAAACACCGAATCCCGGAGATCATCGCCCAAA
The DNA here is from genome assembly GCA_011390135.1 of Desulfobacteraceae bacterium. Lineage (GTDB taxonomy): Bacteria > Desulfobacterota > Desulfobacteria > Desulfobacterales > JAABSP01 > JAABSP01. The sequence goes on from JAABSZ010000030.1 coordinate 16,073, forward strand.
ACAGCAGACCGCCATCAAAGCCGGTGATCCGATGCCCTTCCATGAGAAAAGAGCGGGAGTTTTCCCTCTTTCCCATAGAGGATCTCTCCGATTCCGGAGATCCTGCCCGGTCCGAACCGGTCAGGAGCCGACCCACACTCAAGATCCAGGACGGCTGCGACGCCTTCTGCACCTACTGCATCGTTCCCTATGCCCGGGGACGGAGCCGGAGTATGCCGATGGCCCAAGTGATGAACGGTCTTCGCGGGTTGAAGGCCGCAGGGTATCATGAAGGGGTTCTTTCCGGAATTCATCTCGGCTGCTACGGTAGAGATCTTGATCCGGCCCGATCACTTTTCTCTCTTCTCTGCCGCATCAGAGAAATGCCCCCTATGGACCGGATCCGCCTCAGTTCCATCGAGCCGCATGAGCTGACCCATGAGATCATCGAAACCGTTGCCGCGTCCCCTCTCTTCTGCCGCCATTTCCACATCCCCCTTCAGAGCGGAGATGATGAGATCCTCCGGCGGATGGGAAGGCCCTATACCCGGAAATATTTCAATGACCTGGTGATTTCGGTTCGGGAACGGATGGAAGATGCGGCCATCGGGGTAGATGTACTGGTCGGATTTCCCGGAGAGAGCGATGCAGCCTTTGATCATACTCTGCAACTTCTGAAATCTCTCCCGATTACTTATCTTCATGTCTTTCCCTTCTCCCCCCGCAAGGGAACCCCTGCAAGCCGATTTTCCGATCAGATCCCCCCCGGGACCATCCAGAAAAGATGTAAAGAACTTCGGGAGCTTGGCCGCCGGAAAAAGCTGGAATTCTGGAGAGAGCAGCAGGGTCGGACCGCGGAGGTCATTATCGAAGAGAGAAAAGATTTTGCCTCCCATCCCCTCAAAGGGATCTCCTCCAATTATATTCCCGTTTTAATAGATGGGAAAAATTATATTAAAAATTTTCTTGCCAAAGTGCGTCTAAATGAAGTAAGGGAGAATGGTTTCATGACGGGAATATTACTTGAATAGCCATTAAACCCTAAACCAAATTCAGGCCCGGCCTGACCGTCTTCAGACACTGCATTGGCTGCAAAGTCATAAATGTCATAAAGGAAGGGTAAAAAAGAAGATGAGAAAAACCATGAGGACCAACCCTGCGTTGATATTGGCAATTGCTTTCTTCTTTTTCTCCTCGTTTCCATGCTTTGGCATCCGGACATTGAGGGCCGCCACCCTTGAGGACACGGACGGGGACGGAATGCCGGATCTATGGGAGATTCGCATGGGAACCGATCCCGAAATCAATGATGCGGCCGCTGATCCGGACAATGACGGCCTGACCAATCTGGAGGAATATCAATACGGCACCAATCCCTTCTCCTCTGATTCGGATGAAGACGGGATCGATGACGGGGTTGAAATCCAACAATACGGCACGTCCCCTTCCCTGTCGGATACTGACGGCGGCGGACGTTCGGACGGCGAGGAGATCTTGTCCGGAAAGAATCCTCTGGACCCGGATGATGACACCCAGATCGGCGGAACCCTGCAGATTACCCTTCAGCTCTCCCCCCGCTGGAACCTCATCTCCATTCCCCTTTACCCGGGTACTTCGAATATCGGTCCGATCATCTACCCCATTGCCGATGCCTGTGAAAAGGTATGGAGCTATAAAGATGAAACCTGGCGGGCCTATCTCCCGTCCCAGCCCGATTTCAGCGATCTGGATACAATGGTGCCGGGCCAGGGATACTGGCTCTTCATGAAAGATGCCCGTCAACTGATCCTCTCGGGAAGCCCGCCGATTAAGTCGATCGATCTGGAAATAGGATGGAATCTTATCGGCTTTCCCGGATCTCAGCCCCTGAATATCGAAGCGGCCCTGGCCTCGATTGCCGGAAAGTATCGGCATGTATGGAGCTATGAGAACGGCATATGGACGCTATATATTCCCAACGAGCCTGATTTCAGCGATCTGGCGGTGATGAAGCCGGGCCTCGGCTATTGGATTTCTGTTATAGAACCCTCTATTTTGAGTCTGCCCCAGTAACTTCACATTTGAATTCAGAGGAGAATGTGATATATCGCTTCTCAATTGGAGTTTTTCAAAGATTGAATAGAGTTTTGGATGTAAGGAAAGGATTTTAAGGAAATGATCAACAGAGTCATTTACACATCGCTTTGCCTCCTCTTTCTCCTGTTTTCGTCCCCGGTTTGGGCACAACTGCCGATTCCCGCAAGGATCGGCGGCACATTGACCGTCAATGGAACCCCGTTAACCGAGAATACCGATACCGGATACCGGATCGAAGTTACCCGGCCGGACGGCTCCCCGTTTACACCAGCGGCAGAGGATGTGGATGGGCTCACCAACACTGGCTGGTATATCATCAACATTCCCCTCTATCATGAAGATCAGCCGGGCGGCGCCAACCCCGGAGAGACGGCTCTCATCCGGGTTTTCAAAGAGGGCTCTCCGCTGGAGGTGACAGAGCCTTCGGCCGGCACCATTACGGTCGGCAATACAGGCTCGACAACCCGAATCGATCTGGCTGCGACCGGAGGAGCCGCCCCGCAGAACCATCCCCCGGAGGCCCGGATCACCGGGCCCACGGCCCCGGTCCAACCGGGCGAGAATGTAGTGCTGGAAGGCTCCGCGTCCACCGATCCGGACCCTGATGAGACCCTGACTTACACTTGGCGCCAGACCGATGGGACTCTTGTCGATCTCGCAACAGAGGCAAGCCGCGCGGCTTTTACCGCGCCTGCATCGGGGCCACTCACCTTTGAACTTCGGGTTCGGGACAAGGCCGGCGCAACCGATACCGCATCCATCACGGTGCAGATTGCCGCGGCAACAACCAATCAGCCGCCCGTGGCCCAGGCCGGACCGGATCGGACAGTGGCCTACGGAGAGCGGGTGATTCTCGATGGATCGGCCTCCTCTGATCCGGACGGAACCATTGCCGCCTACCAGTGGAAACAGGTGGAGGGAAAAATCCAGGTTCAACTGGAGACCCCGGATGAGGCTCAGGCCGCATTTACAGCCTCCAACAGCGAAGTCGGAGGAGAAGCGCTAGTCTTTTCCCTGACGGTGACAGACGACAAGGGGCTGGCCCATACCGATACCGTTACCATCGATGTCACCCAACCGGATGAGAACATGGCCCCGGTGGCAAAGGCGGGACATACCATGACCGCAAAAGGGGGAGAGACGGTCCGCCTCGACGGCTCCAACTCCGGAGATTCAGATCCCGGGGACTGGATCGTCCAGTACGCATGGAACCAGATCAGCGGCCCCCCCGTATCTCTGTCGGCCCCCGATTCGGTACAGCCCACATTCGTTGCACCTGAAGCGGGCCCCGAGGGCACGGCTCTCACATTTGAGCTGACCGTCACCGACAATCACGGACTCAAGGATAAGGACACGGTCACGGTAAACATCACCTCAGATGTAATCAATCTACCGCCGGTTGCCGAAGCCGGGGCCATCCAAAAGGTCTCCCAGGGGGAGGCGGTTCTTCTGGATGCATCGGGATCGACAGATGCGGACGGAAGCATCGTCGCCTACAGATGGGAGCAGGTCAGCGGTCAGCCCGTGGAACTTTCCCAGCCCGATTCTCCGACCCCAACCTTTACAGCACCGGCCGTTACCGGAGAGAGCGGGGCAATCATCTTCCTGCTGACCGTCACCGACAACGGCGGGCTGAAGGATACCGACAGCGTCGTGATCAACATCACCGGCGCAAATCAGCCGCCGAATGCCGTGGTTCCGGAGTCTTTGCAGGCCATCGAAGGAGAGAGCCTCGCCCTCGACGGCTCCGCCGCGACGGACACGGACGGAGAGATCGATGGATATTTCTGGCAGCAGACCCAGGGGCCTTCGGTCACGCTTTCGGACCCCTTCTCGGTATCTCCGACCTTCGTCCTCCCCCGGGTGGGCCCCGGCGGTGATGATCTCCTCTTTGAGCTGACCATCACCGACGATTCAGGGCTTCAGGATACGGCCGAAGTTCATGTCCAGGTGGCCGACAATGGCATCCAGAATTTTCCCCAGGAGAATATTCTCTCCTTTCGCACAGAAACCGGCCATCCTATGGGCATCCGAGCCGCGGACGGGAATCTGGTCAGCCTGAAGAGCATTCCGCCGGGAGCCGGCGGAAATCCACCCGGATCCCTTCCCTTTGGCCGGATCGATGTTGAGATCAAGGTGAGCGATCCCGGTGAGACGAGCATTCTTCTGATCTACCTTCCGGAGCCCCTGCCCCAGTCCGATCACTGGTATCTCTACAGCCCCTCTTCGGGATGGAGTTCCTTCAATGGTGAAGTGACCGCGAATGAAAACCGGGATCTCTTTCAACTCCCCCTCACCGACGGCGGAAAAGGGGACCTGGACCGGGTTGCGGACCGGATCATTACCGCATTCATTGCCCCGGTAAAGACGGAAACCCAGGAGCCGCCGGCACCGGAGCCGGAGCCGGAGCGGGGCGGTGACGGTGATACAAATAACTGCTTTATCGGTCATATGGCGTCATCCAGCTTCACCACCAATTTCAGCGCCAATTTCAGCACCAGTGCCGGATGGTTTTTTCATTCTTTTGGTTTCATTATGGGGCTTCTTCTGGTTGTTCTGCGTCGATCCTCTTAAAGATTTTGCGTCGATCCTCTAAAGATAAGGGTATGAAGATGGGCAAAACCGAGATTCTTTTCCTGTTGGCTCTGGCCGCCGGCGTATTGCTTTACCCCTTTGCCGCACCATGTCAGGTGGAACTCCGTTCCGATGAAGGGCAACCCGGTAGTCGATTCGGCAATGGGGTCAGCCTCTGGGGAGACCTTGCTGTAGTCGGCGCTCCCGGTAAAAGCGGGGCCGGAAAAGCATCAGGTGCAGCATACCTCTTTCAGCAGGGTCAAAACGGCTGGAATCTGATCGCTGTTCTGGAACCGGATGACGGAGAGGCGCACCTCTATTTCGGCCACAGTGTCGCCATCTCCGGAGAACAGATCATCATCGGCGCGTTCCAGCACGGGGAGAGGGGATATGGCGCAGGAGCGGCCTACATCTTTGAAAAGACCGGAGCGGGCTGGAGCCAGACTGCCCGGCTGACGGCAAACTACGGCGAAAAGAATGACAGTTTCGGCTACAGTGTTGCAATCTCACCAGATACCGCGATCATCGGCGCGTATCGGGAGGATGGCTCGGCAAAGGATTCAGGTGCGGCCTACATCTTTAAAAAAAGCGGAACCGAATGGTATCAGAGCGCCAAAATCATCCCGGCCAATCATGACGGGGGCGCGGGGGACGGATTCGGCCGGGCCGTGGCCATCGACGGAAATCTGGCCGCGGTGGGCGCACTTCGACATTCATCAAAAGGGCTCTATTCAGGGGCGGTCTATCTCTTCCGGCAGGAGAGCAATGGCTGGAATCAGGAGAAGAAACTGACGCCAGACGGCATCGAAGGGGGAGACTTTTTCGGCGAGAGCGTATCCCTTTCGGGAGGCTGGCTGATTGCGGGTGCATCCGGAGATGATGACCGGGGTACGGACGCGGGTGCGGCATATCTCTTCAACGGGGATAGTCCCCTGTGGAGCTTGACTGCCAAACTGACCCCACCGGACGGAGGGGCCGGGGATCATTTTGGCCGGAGTGTCAGCCTATCAGGAGCCTGGGCGGCCGTCGGCGCGGATGGAAAAGATGCCTTGGGCCTCAATTCAGGAGCAGCTTATCTTTTCGAAGGCAATGGCGTAAACTGGCAGCACCGATCTGATGTGGCCTCTGCGGCTCCCGGAGCCGGAGATCGTTACGGAAGCTCGATCTCCCTCTGGAACAGCGGTCAAATTTGCAACATCCTTGCCGGCTCCCCCGGAAATGATCTACAGGGGAGTGATGCCGGCGCGGCCTATGTCATCACCCACGGCCAGTCGAGCGCCAATATCCGTGTCAGTCCCACAGAACTGACCCTGTACACAACGGCTCCCACCTCACCCGAAGCCAGAGCCAGGGCATCGGAGAGAAATTCTTTGGAATATGCCCGGGCATATGGTCTCGACATTCCCGAAAGCGTTCGGAGCTACTGGCGAAGCGCGGATATCCGCCCACCAGAGCTGCCCCCATCGCCGTCGCTTCCTGCCGACATCGACTGGAGTCCCTTTGACAGCCCCCCCAAATCCCAGGGGAGTTGCGGTTCCTGCTGGATCTTTGCGGCCGCGGGTCTGGTGGAGAATCTGGCCAATCAGGCCGGAATCGGTGGCGGGAATGTCGATCTTTCAGAGCAGGCTGCGGTCTCCTGCATCGGCAAAGGCTGCGGCGGGGCATGGGCATGGGATGCCTTCGATTATATCCGGAATGAGGGGCTGCCGCCGGAAGAGTGCTATCCATACATCAGCTCTACCGGCAGTTGCGAAGACCGATGTCAAACCCCTCAGTATCTGATCAAAGTCAGCCAGTTTACGCCCAAGGGGGGCCTCTGGCAGGAGGACCAGACCCCTCAGAAGCTGAAAGAGGCGCTCCAGTCGGGTCCTCTGGCCGTCTGTATGCGGGTTCCGGACGACGGAACCTTTGAAGGGTCCGGATATCGGGGAGGCGTCTATGACTACAATGGCGGAGAGATCTCCTGGAGCGATCAGGGCCATGTGGTGCTTCTGGTGGGCTATGATGACGCGCAGGGCTATTTCAAGGTCAAGAACAGTTGGGGGCCCCAGTGGGGAGAGGGAGGCTACTTCCGGATCTCCTATGACGATGTCACCGATGATGTGAAATTCGGCAGTTATGCGTCTCGGGCACAAGGCGTTTACATCGACGGCCAGAGCGCAACCGTCACCATCTATAATGAGGGCGGGGAAACGCTTTGGATCGAAAGTATCCAATCCTCAGATTCCTGGCTCTCCTTTTCCCCTTCTGACTCCAGCCTCCCCGGCATTCCGCCCAACGGTCAGGAGGTTCTGAATGTCTTTGTCACCCAAACCTTGACAGAGGAAACAACGGGAACCATCACCATCCGGTCCAACGATCACGCAACCCCTCTGGTTTCGGTCGATGTCCATGCGGTTCTAACGCCGCCTGGCAAGCCGCTTCTGGGAAACATCAACGGTGACAGGCTTGTGGATCTGGAGGATGCCCTGATCGCGCTCCGGATCATTTCCGGCATCGAAGACGATCGGGTTCAAGAAAATTATGCTGATTCGGGCGCAGACGTCAACGGAGACGGCCGCGTCGGCCCCGAAGAGATCCTCTTTATCCTGCGGCAGATCAGCCAATAACAATAACGGCCTTTTCCACCTTCGTCTCCTTTTCGGCACAGGGTAGGAAATCCTCCTTTCAAGGTAGGATTTTCCTACCCGAAAACAGACCATTTCCTACTCATCATGAGAGAATTGCTCCCAGCCCTATACACCTCCGAACCTATTGACCCAAAAGACGAAAAAGACGGATAGTACCCCCTTAGTTGGAGCATAAAAACCGACTACTTCAAGGAGGTAATATTCTTTATGCGTCGATTTATGTTATTTTGGGTAATCATATATTTCCTACCGCTTCAGATGAATCTCCTGTGGGCGGATCCTCCGAAATTTCCGGCCCGTGTCGCTGGTACACTTTCCATTTATACGCCGGTCCAACTGCTCGATGAAGACGGAATCCTTCCTCCTCAATTGGGTGAGGATGATGATTATACAATCCGGATTACCCGGACCGACGGAACGCTTTTGGACCCCGATGCAAAAGATGATGATGGATTGAACCGACACCACAGCTATATCATCGACATCCCTCTGTATGATGAAGATAAGCAGAGCGATGGTGTACTGCCCGGAGAGACGGTCGTGATCCATGTCTATCGAGATGGCCTTGAGATCCCGTTGATCTCCCCAGCCCAAGGAAAAATAACCGTCGGAGAGATCGGATCGGTAACCGAGGTTGATCTACTGGCCGCGTCCGACCCGGAGACATCCCCCCTCTACACCCAGACGCAATTGGATACGGCCATTCAGGAGGCCATTTCCACATGGGATATCAACGGAGACGGCAGAATCGGCCTGGAAGAGGCGATCAACGCGCTCAGACAGGTCAGCGGCGTTCGATAATAGATCATCATCATCTTTCCTCTTGACCCGCAGTTCCCGATGAAATAAACAGCTCCTTATTAAAAAAAGGAGCTGTTTATTTCATGATCATCGATCTGCCTTCATTTGAAAAAGATTTCCATCATATAAGCCGACCCTGCCGGATTTTCTGCGGCCATTTCATTGACGGCCTCGGAGGCCCTGCTGCCGCAGGCATCACTCTCACCATCGCGGGGAGCCGGATCATTTCCATAGAACCGGATATTTCTCCCCCCTTTGATATCGACCTGAGCAGCTTCACCATCCTGCCGGGTCTCATGGATGCCCATCTCCATCTCTCCATCTCCGGGCTCCCTGATCCGGAACTCCGGAGCCATCAGCTCCATGCGGCCTATTCCGATCTGGAAAAGATGATGGCAGGCCATGTCGAAGACCTTCTCAAACATGGAATCATTGGGGTCCGGGACGGCGGAGACCATTACGGACACGGGCTCCGGTTCAAAGCGGAATATGGCGCATCCATTCCGCTGAAAATCCGGGCATCGGGAAAGGGCTGGTACAGCAAAGCGCGGTACGGCCGTCTCATCGGAAAACATCCCGAAGCCGGAGAATCTCTTGCAGGGGCCATCGCGCGGGATAGAGAACCGGTCGATCAGGTCAAAATAGTCAACTCCGGGTTGAACAGCCTCTCCATATTCGGAAAGGAGACGCCTCCGCAGTTCGATCTTGCCGAGATGAAAGCAGCAGTGGATGCAGCAACCCAAAAGGGGCTGAAGGTGATGGTTCATGCAAACGGGAGAGGGCCGGTTCAAATATCTGTGGAAGCCGGATGCGCGTCCGTGGAGCACGGTTTTTTCATGGGAAGGGAAAATTTAGAGCGGATGGCAGATCGGGGAACGGTCTGGGTTCCCACGGCCGGAACCATGAAAGCCTATGCCGACAGCCTGGAACCGGGCTGCCCCGAAGCCGTCATCGCAAGACAGAACCTGGATCATCAGGTCGAACAGATCGCTTTGGCCCGGGAACTGGGGGTGAAGACCGCGCTCGGCACCGACGCGGGAAGCCTTGGGGCCCTTCACGGCTCCGGACTGATCGAAGAGTGGCGGCTCTTTGCCGCGGCCGGATATTCAACCGAAGCGATCGTCCGCGCCGCAACCGCGATCCCGGCAGCGCTTCTCGGCCTTGAGGATATGGGGGGCCTCTACCCCGGCAGCTCCGCCACCTTTATCGCGGTCCCGGGCGGCCCCGATTCCCTGCCCGATTCCCTGCCCGATTCCCTGCCCGATTCCCTGCCCGATTCCCTGCCGGACAGCCTCTCCCGCATCGGCTGCCTCTTCATCGACGGAAGAGCTATTTTGCCACCATATCGGCCAGCCAGAGGGTGATGGGCGAGAAGAAGGTGATGATCATCAGATCGATGATCAAGATCCCGAGAAAGGGGAGAATTCGGCGGCTGACCGCGCCGATGCTGTCTCCGGAGATGGAGCAGGAGACGATGAGGCAGATCCCCATGGGCGGCGTGAGCATCCCGATGGCCAGGTTGGTCACCACGATCGCGCCCAGTTGAATCATGCTTATCCCCAACGCCGGCAGCATCGCGGTGATCATGGGGACCAGCAGAATCAGCGCCGCGGTGGTCTCCACAAATGTGCCCGCGATCAGCAGCACCAGGTTGATCAGCAGCAGCAGGATCACCCGATTCTCCGTCATCCCCAGCAGGGTTCCGGCCATGCGTGCAGGGATATCCTCGATGGCCGCGATCCAGGAGAAGACCGAAGCGGTCGCGATGATGAACATGACAATGGATGCGGTCACCGCGCCGTCCCGGAAGATGGGAAAGAGATCCCTGATCCCGATCTTCCGGTAGACGAACATCCCCACCCCGAGCGCATAGATCACGGCCACGGCCGCGGATTCGGTGGCCGTGAAGATCCCGAAAAGGATACCGCCTAAAATGATAAGCGGCGCGCCCAGTGCAAGGATGGCCCGCCGGAACGTGGAGAAGACCAGGGAAAGGGAGAAAGGCGTGGTCCCCGCATACCCTTTCCGGCGGGAGATGACCGTGGATACCCCGATCAGGGAAATGCCGATCAGCACCCCCGGCAGAATCCCCGCGGCAAAGAGCTGTCCGATGGAGGCCCCGGTCAGAAAGC